>CACXDM010000189.1 GCA_902766435.1 uncultured Erysipelotrichaceae bacterium
AAAGAAGGAGTGTGTGATTATGGAATTTAAACCTGCGAAGAAACTCGGCTTCGGTCTGATGCGTCTGCCCCGCAGAGATCCTTCCAATGCGGCCGATGTTGATGTGGAACAGGTTAAGAAGATGGTTGACCTGTTCATGGAAAGAGGATTCACGTATTTCGATACTGCCTGGATGTATAACGGCTTTGCCAGTGAGAACGTGGCGAAGGAAGCGCTCGTCAGCCGTTATCCCAGAGACAGCTTCACTCTTGCGACAAAGCTTCATTCCGGTTTCTTTGATTCCCTTGAAGGAAGAGATGAAGTCTTCAACAAACAGCTTGAAAAAACAGGTGCCGGTTATTTCGACTATTATCTCCTGCATGGAATCGAGAAGGGAATGATTGACAAGTATGAGGAATTTGACTGCTTTAACTGGCTGCTGGAGAAAAAGAAACAGGGCCTGGCAAAGCATGTCGGCTTCTCCTATCATGACACGCCGGAGCTGCTGGATGAGATTCTGACAAAGCATCCGGAAATGGAATTCGTTCAGCTGCAGATCAATTATCTGGACTGGAAGAGTGAGTGGATTCAGTCTGAGGCATGTTATAAAGTCGCCGAAAAACACGGCAAACCAGTCATCGTTATGGAACCGGTAAAGGGCGGTACACTCGCAAGCCTGCCGGCAGAAGCGGAAAAGCTGTTTAAGGACCATGATCCTTCAATGTCTCTTCCGAGCTGGGCAATCCGTTTTGCGGCAAGTCTGCCGAATGTCATGGTCGTTCTTTCGGGCATGAGCACACTGGAACAGCTTGACAACAATACAGGCTATATGCAGGATTTCAAGCCGCTGACAGATGAAGAAAAACAGCTTTGTTTCAAAGCTGCCGATATCATCAATAATCAGATTGCCATTCCCTGTACGGCATGTCATTACTGCACCGAGGGATGTCCGATGCAGATCTGCATTCCCGAGTATTTCTCTATTTACAATGAAGATATGAGAGAGAATCTGGCAGAGAAGGGATGGACGATCAACTTTACGAATTATGACAATCTTACAAAGAAGTTCGGTAAGGCAAGTGACTGTATTGCCTGCGGTCAGTGTGAAGGCGTATGCCCTCAGCATCTGACGATCATCGACTATCTGAAGGATGTCGCTGCCCACTACGAGCATTAATCAACTGCGGGAAACCGCAGTTTTTTTCTGCTGTTATCCGTCAGGTGATGGTAGGATAAAACCATGAACCGCATGATACAGAAATGCCTGATGATACTTCTGACTGTCTCCATGACGTTCTTTGTTCAGAACAGTCAGCTGTATGAAGTACAGTATGAATCTTCAGCAGGTGTCATCACTTCGCTGAATGAAACGGGAATCATCCCTGCTGGACTCGTATCCGGACATAGGGAAAACGAGATCTTCAGGCCGGAAAACGGAAGAATACTCCGACGCTGGAGCAGAACAAATAAAGATACGTATGCTCTTGCGGGCATACAGACTGTTCTTTCTGCTGTAAACTGTTTCTCTCATTGTGAGGAGATATATCCTTACTCTGACTGTTTCAGCGCGCTGTTTATCTCATGCGGAACATATGACAGAAAGCTGGTGCCGAGATCCGTTCCTCTTTTGTAAGAAAGGAGGTATGACATGGATCACGATATGCAGCAGATCATCGCAATAGGAGCTGTTGTTCTTGTTACGGTGCTTCTGACTCTGTTCATCCTGAAAGACGGAAAATAATAAAGTGAAGGGTATACCGGAGAATGGTATATCCTTTTCAGCCGGCTGTGAAGTACAGCGGTTCATCAGGTTCATTCGCTTTTTTCATGAACCGGACAGCAGGGAGAATTGTCATTGCCGGTATACATGGCTTATGATGATATTCAAAGAGGCGGAGATCATGGATGAAAAGGAACTGAGAATACTGGAAAGAGCAATTACATACACCTCAATGCTGGCAGAAGGAATCGATCCTCTGAGCCGGACAAGAGCGCCGCAGGATGATGTCATTCACCAGGAGAGAATCCGGAAGTATCTGCAGTACGTGGAAGGTGTATTAAGAAGTTACAGGTATGATAAACTGAATCCTCCGGCAGGGAGAAAGCGTACAATTCCTTTCTCCATTACACCGGACCAGCTGAAACATTACCGCTTTTCGGATGAACCGGTGACGGCAGCCGTGATCAGCAGACAGCTGGATGAGCTTTCTGCAGCTGAGGGAATGAAGACAATGAAGGCGGCGGATATCAGTGCCTGGCTGATTAAAACGGGCTTTCTGAAAGAAATACAGTATTACGGCAAAACCATGAAGGTTCCTGCTGAACAGGGAAAAAACGCCGGGATATATGCAGCGGAGGAAGTGAACAGCAGAAATGAAAGATATATACGGGTCACTTACGGAAAATCTGCTCAGCAGCTGATTATCCGGAACCTCGGCAGTATAATCGGCAGTTATGTCAGTCCTTCCGCAAAGAAGAAACTGAACGGATAACAGATCATTGATACATGCGGGATTGTCCCGCTTTTTTCGTTGGAGACAGAAAAAAACAGATCTCTGTGAGATCTGCTGATTGGAATATATTCGGATTTACTCGGCTTTTTCGAAGTGAAGCTTTGCGACCAGAAGATCACCGACAAGTCCTGTGCCTTCTTCCTTGAGGGTCATGCTTACATCGCCTTCTGTCTTGACACCGTCAGATGTTTCAACCCATGTGCAGGCAGAAGGTCCGTCTGTATATGTCAGCTTGCAGGAACCGTCAGCGTTCAGCTCAAGAGTAACATCACCGTCTTTGAACATTTCTTCGGCAGACACACTCTCACCGATCGCTTCCGCGCTTGTGACTTTCCATGTACCAACATACTTGCTGTTGGAAACATCTGTTTTTCCGCCAGTATTGCTGCAGCCGAGCATAGCGGCGCAGGAGAGACCCAGCAGCATACCTGTGATCTTACGCATTGTCTTTTTCATATTGTTCTCCGATAAGAATTTACATTCATTAAGCCAGTGATTCAGGGTAACTTCTGGTATACCCTGATCAGCTGCGAAGTTATTATAGGGAAACATTCTGGATAAAACAATATATAAATTGATGCCATTCATGTTCCATATACATATATACCGCTTACTGCAAACAAAAAAGGAAGGAGTATTTAGCAGGTTGCGCACGGGACCGGCTTTGCCTGAAACAGTCCCAGATGTTTTGTATACACAGACTGTCCGGCCATGCTGGGACATATGATACATATACCTTCCTCACAACTGATTATATCGATTCTTTGGGATAGTTAAAATATCCTTTTCACTCACTACAACAAGATATTTATTCCGTAAACAAAAAAGGAAGGAGTATTTCGCTCGCGCACGTAACCGGCTTTGTCTGCAGCAGTCCCAGATGCATTTGATCACAGACTGTCCGGCTGAGCTGGGACATATACCTTCCTCGGATTCATTATATCCTTCATGGAATAAAATGTGTATTTGAAACTGAAGTCTGCCGTTTTTTGACAATATGAAATACTGATGCCGTATAAACAAAAAAAGGAAGGAGTATTTGAGCAGATTGCAACGGGACCGGCTTTGTCTGAAGCAGTCCCAGATGCATTTGATCACAGACTGTCCGGCCATGCTGGGACATATACCTTCCCCGGATTCATTATATCCTTCATGGAATGAATTGTGTATATGAATCTGAAGTCTCCCGTTTTTTGACAACATGAAAAATACTGATGCTGTATAAACAAAAAAAGGAAGGAGTATTTAGCCTGTAGGTTACGCGACCGGCTTTGCCTGAAGCAGTCCCAGATGCATTTGATCACAGACTGTCCGACCGAGCTGGGACAAATACCTTCCTCAGCAATATTATATTCGGGTAATGTGAAATATGTCATTATTTTGAAAACACGGTTTACAGTATGCATTTATTGCATTATAGTAAGTAATGCAAGGAGGGCGAAAGAGAGATGCTTCTGACCTTTGACTTTTCAAGCCCTGTTCCTCTGTATATGCAGCTGCGGAATCAGATTGTCATCGGCATTGCTGAAGGAAAACTGCAGCCCGGTGAAAAGCTGCCGACAATACGCGCTCTGGCAGAGGAAAGCGGCATCAATATGATGACAGTCTCAAAAGCCTATCAGCTTCTGAAGCAGGAAGGATACATACAGACGGACAGACGTTCGGGTGCTAAGGTGGCGGGAGGAAGCAGTGTTCCCGTATCGAAGGATACGCTGAATGCGCTGCGTCTGAATATATCGGAACTCAGACTGTCCGGTCTTTCGAAAGAAAAAATCATGGAGCTGTGTGAAAAGCTCTATGAAGAAGGAATGAAATGATGACAAGTTTGATTTTATGGGGAAGTGTATGCTGGATGCCTCTGTTAATCGCATACATGTTAAACAATGAAACAAAATTCAAGAAGAATATCGTACTGGGAGTAACGATACCTCCGGACAAGCAGGATGATGAAGAAGTGAACAGGGAGATACAGACATTCAGAAAAAGTCTGTATCTGATCACTGCCGGACTGATCATACTGGTTCCCGTATTCATTCTTCTTTCCGGAAAGAACACGACGATGACTTACTGGGGCTTCTGGCTCACGCTGGCCATTGTTCTGCCGTATATTCCCTACGCGGCGGCGAATCTCAGACTGAAGGAGATCAAGGAGAAAAACGGCTGGAGTCCTCATCAGAAACAGGTCGTAGTGGATACTTCCGCGCTTGCGGCATATAAAGAGATTTCTCCTGTCTGGTTTGTTCTTCCGGTGATTCTCTGCTTCCTGCCGGCGCTGATCAACAGAGATCTGCTTTGGTTTTACTGCATGATGGCATTTATGTGTCTTCTGATGTGGCTGAGCAGTAAGAAACTGTACCGGTCAAAAGCAGAAATGGTGGATGACAATACGGATCTCACAAAAGTACTATCCCAGGTGCGCAGACGCAACTGGGAGAAGCTGTGGCTGATGACGGAGTGGCTTCTGGTCATTACAGAATATCTGTTTGTTTTCTCTGTATACAACACAGCCCTGTCAGTGATCCTCCTGTTTATCATTACTGCCGGGTTTGTCCTGTACTTTCTGCGGATGGAAATGCAGACAAGGAAGGTTCAGGAAAAACTGACGGAAAACAGCGGAGAGAAATGGTACGTGGATGATGACGATCACTGGATCGGCGGACTGATCTATTACAATCCCGATGACAGCCGTCTGGTCATGAATAACCGGATCGGTCTGAATTCAACCGTTAACGCAGCTCATCC
>CACXDM010000190.1 GCA_902766435.1 uncultured Erysipelotrichaceae bacterium
AAGACACTACATTCAAAACCAGTAATGCGGCTAACCCCTCCTAAGCCATTCAACTATAGAAGGGGTATGCGCCGCCCGGCAGATCAAGATGCGGTGATACACCATAATACAGATTATCACTTTCCTCTGCACTGACAACATTCAGATTCCCGTCAAGCTTCACATAAGACCTGTGACAATATTCCGCAGTTACCGTAATATTCCTGCCGTACGGCTCCGTCAGGATTTTACAGAAATTCATTCTTTGATTCTTTACTGCTTCTTTCAGATCTTCGTTAAACACATTCAGGTTAAAATCACTTTTCTTCATCTGTTTTTCCGCCTGCCATTATCTTATGCCTGTTTCCGTCAAAAAAAACAGAAGTACTGAAAACAGCACTTCTGTCACTGACAATTCTGATCAGATAACTGCCGCCGCGGTATTTCCGGGTAATACCGTCTTAATTCCGGACGCATACTTCAGCTTCAGAAACAATGTCATCCTGCAGTATCTGTTTCTTGCTTTCTCATATTCACTCTTTTCAATCAGATCCTTGATACGGATCAGTTCCTGATAGATCTTCTCATACTCTTCATCTCTGTTTTCACTTTCGTTGACTGCCGCCACGATTGCCGGAGCGATCCGGTAGTATTCCTTTACCAGTTTCTTTCCGTCTGTCTGCTCAAGCAGCCATTCATCCCGGAATCTGCGGATGACCGTCAGCAGCTCACAGTCATCTGCCAGTCCCCTGTGAATACAGCAGGCAGTTGTAATAAAGCATCCGCTTGTACCGGAGGAGACATAATCACTTTTCTCCCAGTGCTGACAATTGTCATCCGGATAGTAATACGTTTTATACCACCTGCAGTATCCCTTGTAGTTTTCACCTTCATATTCATACTCGGCACAGCTGCCGCATGTATATTCCCTTACCCAGTCTGCCATGTTATTTCCCCTTGTTTCTTACCGTACAACATTTGCCAGACAGTCCTTCAGGATCGTGTAGTAGTTCTCCTCTGCCTGCATCTTTGAATTCGTTCCGCTCAGTAAATTCGTTACCATTCTGAATGCGCTGCCTGCCTGAGCCGCATTGTAATCTCTGTAGTTCTTACTTCCTCCCAGGTTATATACATTCATAAACGCATACTTTCCCTGATGCTTTACCCGGATGACAAAGTGCAGATAATCATTCGGATGTTCGGGATTATACATTCTCAGTACATCCTCTCTGTCACGGCTGAACAGTCCGCCCAGCTTTACCTGATCTTCACTGAAGGCAACGGGAATTCCGTTTTCATCAGCTTCCCTTTGAATTGCTTCTCTTACACCGTTCAGTGTAACATTGTTTCCGTTTGTCCAGCGTACCTGGGGCATCCATTCTCTGTCGAGCATTCCTTCTGTCATTGTCATAATCATTCTCCCTTCCTGTCCTTTATGACTTTGTTCAAAGGGCTTCTTTTCTTCCCTTTTCACTATGAATACAGACAAGAAGAATGAAAGGTTACACTTCTTCTGATTTCTTCTTCACATTTTTAAATATGATTGCTTTTCAGGATCAGCCGGCATTTCACTGCGAACACAGCGTGTTTGATCAGTCTGTCTTTTTCCGGAGAATACATCGCTCATAAAATGAAGAACAGCTGTGAACATTGATGCTTATCATCGGAAGGAGCGTCCGCCCTCCCGGCAAAACGAATAACCAACGCTGAATTGGTCAATCAGTCACAGATTGGATAAGATCCCAAACCCTCATTTTCCATCCTTGTTATGACTTTACCTATTTCCGATATGACCTGCTATGGTAACAGAGTGTTCATACGCTGATGGTTACATTATTCAGTATATTCATTTATTTCTTCTTCAATCCATTCATGCAGTTTCTGCCTCAGCAATTCCTTATCCGGTAAATACAATTTATATTCCCGGGCATAAATATTGCTGTTTTCCGGCAATGTCAGCTCAACAAGCTCTTTGTCCGCTTCCTTACACATCAGAATTCCGATTGTCGGATTCTCTTCCGGTGTGATCTCATAACGATCATAATAATTTACATTCATCTGCATCTGACCCAGATCCTGATGCGTCAGTTCATCGATCTTAAAATTTACAGCCGGCGTTCATAAGATATATAGCTGTTTTTTTGCCTTTTCCGCTTTTTTAATACATTTTTTGTGATTGTTATCCGCAAAAAAAGAACAGCCGACTGACTGTTCTCATGACTGTTATGCCCGGAATACATGGATATCCTTGTTTTCGATTTCATCAAGAAGATCCATGAGTTCCTGTCTCTGCTTGTCAACGGAAAGACGGGTGCCTTTTCCCATTGCCTCACGGAAGGACTGTACTGCTTCATCAATCTTCGTACGGTCTTCCTTACTCGCCTCTTCGTAGATTCTCTCCGCCTTTAACATGACATACATGTTCTTTTCTTCTTCCCGCGGATTCTGCTTCATATAGGACAGTCGCTCAAGTCTCTCCTGTGCCTCTTCTTCGGAGATTTTGTTCTTTTCATCCTGAATGATGATCTTTTTCTTCAGTCCGGTTGAGATGACCTTTACTTCAACTTCCAGCAGAGAGTTGACATCATATGTATATGTAATCTCAGCTGACTCCTGACCACGCGGTCCCCTCGGCACCTCAACCGTCAGCTCGCCGATCAGAAGATTATGATTGGCCAGTCTGCTTTCTCCCTGAAGCACCTTTACCCGCAGGTACTGCTGATCATCCGAAGCGGTATATACCGTCTGTGTCCGGCTGACGGGGATCACGGTATTGCGTTCGATAATCGGCAGGAAGCGTTCTTCATCCGCAAACGTATCATACGGAGATACAACGGCAGTTCCGAGTGTAAACGGACAGACATCCGTCAGGATTACTTCCCGGATCTCCTGTTTCCTTTCCTTCATCGCACATGCAAGTGCCGCTCCCTGTACGACGGAAAGATCAGGATCTTCGGAGAATTCAGTGAATATGCCCGTCAGTTTCTGAACATAGCTGCGGATCATTGGCAGACGTACTGCGCCGCCGACAAGAAGAATCCGGTCCAGATCATCGAGAGTGATCTTTGCGTCCTTCAGCGCTTTCTCCATCGGTTTCCGCATCCTCTCGAGAAGAGGAATACACGCTTCTTCATACTCTGAGAGAGTATACTCGGACTCATATGTCATTCCTTTGATATTGACTGCCATCACCGAAGGATTGCGTTCCGAGAAGCCGCATTTACAGAACTCGGCTGCCTGATACAGATTACCGAGTGTTTTCAGATCCGTTTCCGTCATATCAATCTGATTGTCACGGGCAAACATTTCCATCAGCTTCAGCGTGAAATCTTCACCGCCCAGCATATTGTCTCCGGCAACTGCGTAAACTTCCATGATGCTCTGATCATATTCCAGTATCGTAACATCAAACGTTCCCCCGCCAAGATCAAGAACCATACAGCAGGAGCTTTCCTCGGATTCCGCCACACCGCAGGAAACAGCCGCTGCCGTGGGTTCGTTGATGATTCTGCTCACCTTCAGACCGGCGAGTTCTCCGGCCCGTTTGGTGGCTCTTCTCTGCTTTTCATTAAAATAAGCAGGTACGGAAATGATTGCTTCATCAACCTCACAGTCCAGATATACTTCCGCGTCCTGTTTCAGTGAACGCAGGACGAAAGAAGACAGTTCCTCAGAACTGAACTCCTGTCCGTTCAGTGAATATGTTTTGTCCGTACCCATCGTACGCTTGAACAATCTGGCCATATTCTGCGGGTGCAGAATACCGTATTCCCTTGCCGTTTCTCCGACAAGCAGATCTCCCTCTGCCGTCACCGAAACAACTGAAGGAGTCATATTCTTACCGAGACGGTTCGGAATGATTTCCGTTTTCCCATCCCTGTAACATGCCGCCAGGCTGTTTGTTGTTCCAAGATCAATTCCTATCAGCATTCCTTCTTCCTGACTTTCTTTTTCATCATATGTTTCTCGATAATGAATTCTTCTTCTCCCGGATACATTTCATGACCCTTGTCAGCCATTTCGTATACCGTTTCATCATTACCGAATACTTCTTCCATTTCCATGCGGAACAGATCCACGTCCTTGCATCTGTGTTCGGGACAGAACTGACACATCGGTGTCTTTCCGCATTCCCTGACCAGTTCTCTGGCTTCTTCCTCTTTTCCGAGAATTGCCAGAAGACGGATCTTTCTTGCCATAAACAGCAGACGGTCAGGCTCAAACAATGCAAGCTTCTGATCAATATCCTCTATTGCTTCCGACGCGTATCTCTGCGCCTGTTCCATATCATTCATACGGAAGCAGCACATCGCAAGAGCTCCCTTGATCCGGCTGATATCAAATACATCATTCTTCTCACGGTATTCCAGCCAGTCCTTCAGTTCGTTATATTCCTTCTTATAGTTTTCGTAATATCTTGAAAGAATATGCTTCACTTCATAGCTTCTGTCTGCTTCCAGACTCTTGCTGACAAGCTTGTTTTCCAGAAATGCACTGTCAAATTCATTCCGGTACATATGGAGGAGAATACTGCAGTCCAGGTATTCCCTGTCATGCCCGTATTTCTTTCCCCATTCCTGCAGATGAGCGACAGCGTGACCGAATCTTCCCGCCTGACAGTATATATCAAAAATCAGACGTCTTCCCTGAG
This sequence comes from uncultured Erysipelotrichaceae bacterium, assembly GCA_902766435.1. Lineage (GTDB taxonomy): Bacteria > Bacillota_I > Bacilli_A > Erysipelotrichales > Erysipelotrichaceae > Bulleidia. The sequence goes on from CACXDM010000190.1 coordinate 4,631, forward strand.
GATAATCATAGAGATCCATCGCTTCCCGGATCACATCCACTGCTTCATCATACCGCTTCATTCTTCTGAGTACATCGGAAAGATGCTTGAAATAGGAGGAGTAGTTTCCTTTTCTTCCCTTCATGATCTCAACGGACTGACGGGCATTCTCCAGTGCCTCCTCCAGCCTGTTCTGCATCGCATATACATAGCTCAGCCGGTAATAACCGTCTACGGAATCCGGTTCTTTTTCCTTCAGGAGTATAAACTGTTCCTCTGCCTTTTCAAGCTCCAGCATGTAAAAATACGCCATGCCGGCATAGAAATGACCGGCGGATGATCCGCCCTTCTCCAGTGCCGCAAGATAATACTTCAGAACAAGATCGGCGTTCTTTGCCGGATCCCGGTAATAGATATGACCGATTGCCGCATCAACGTTAGCTCCGTGATTCGGATTTTCCGCCAGTTTCAGATAGATTTTCAGCGCCTCATCATATTCTTTCCCGCGTTCAAGAAGCCATGCCTTGTAGTCAAGAAGTCCGTAATGATCCGGATTTGCCTTCAGACCTTCATCTGCCAGTCTCAGCATTTCATTTCTGTCTTCTTCAAGATCGGCATTATGGTGATCACCGTAGAGATACAGATACCGGTAGGCAAGCTCGCTTTTGTAGGTGAAGCCGCTTCCGTCACGGTCAATCTTCTCCATGGAACGGGCATAGTATTCTTCCGCTTTTTCCGTATCCTTGTCAAGATCATCAGCGATCACACCGCGCAGGAACAGTACAGACGGTTCATCTTCCATCCCGCTGTTTACCAGGAATTCACAGATCTGCTTTGCGCCTTCCCCGGCATCATTTCTTATCAGAATTCTTGCCCGCAGAAGATAAGTCTGCAGATCAGTCCGGTCAAGATCCAATGCATGTTCAATGGCATTGTATGCATCTCTGTCCCGTCGGGTGAAGTACATGGCGTATGCCAATGCCAGATATCCCCTGTAGCCGCCCGGATTCACATCAATCAGTCTGCGCGCAGCTTCCTCGGCTTTATCGTACTTTCTTTCCTGCAGATAAATCCCCGTAAGCTGATCCAGGATATCCACCGGATTCTCCGCTGTCGAAAGAGACTGTTCATAGGCTTCCATCGCCTTCTCATGATCATCCTCATACAGAGCGGAACCAAGACGGGCATACATCTCACTGAGTCTTCCCTTACGGCGGATATTCTTCTCCGAATCTTCGGGAATCATTTTCGTCACTTCAATCAGCTCTCTCAGATAACCTGCCGCATCTTTTGTTTTTCCCTGATCCATCGCAATGTAACTGCGCAGATTCAGATAATTGAAATGATCATCATATGTATCACTGACACGCTTAACAAGAGCGTCAGCCTTTTCAATCATATTGTTTTCCAGATATGCCCAGGCAAGATCCATGAGAACACTGTCTTCAGCACCTTCACCGGATTTCTTTTCCAGATCCTCGATGATGTGCTGGTTTATCTCTCTGCGCTTCTGATCGAGTTCATACCGTCTCTGAAAATCACCGCCGGCATCACCGATCAGCTTATCCAGAATTTTTACGGCAGCCGCATATTCTCCCTTGTTTCCAAGAGATACCGCCTCATACCAGCAGAAGTTCTCATGACCCGGATAAATCTCCTGCATTTTTTTGCTGAGAGCCAGACACTCATCATCATATCCGTTCTCGGAAAGTGCCCCTGCCAGTGACATGGCAATATATGCATCCTTGGGATACGCTTCATGAATCTTTTTCAGTTCCGGTACTGCGGAAGCATCCTTCAGCACTTCAGCCTTATAGGACAGTACCGCCGCCTGTCCATAGGGATGCTGTTCCTTAAGAGAAGCCATCTCTGCCGCAGTTTCCAGAGGATCCCCCTCCTGCCGTCTCAGCTTCAGATACAGGTTCAGATACTTATAGCATTCATCTGAATCCCTGCCGGGAATAAACATATTCATCGGCAGTGTATCGTTAAAACGGATACCGTTCATCACAACATAGTCAATAAAATCCGCCGGGTAGTTCTCATACAATTCATTCTGTCTTTCAGACCAGGAAAACTGCTGATCAAAATAAACCCATACATCATGGGTGATGAAATAATTCTCACTCAGAAAACGGAGGAGCACCTCTTCACAGCGCATCCTCGTATCCAGAGAAGCACAGACTTCCTCGTTAAACAGCTTCTGCCACTCGGATATGTCATTTCTACGCTGAAAGCTGTCATACAGTTCCCTGAGATCTCTTTCCCATATTTCCACCGGTGTCAGAACTCTGTTTTCCGAATGCGCCTCTGCATAGGCAAGCGCTTCCTCATATGCATTACGCAGCGCCATAAACGCTTCCTGATCATCTTCCGGACTCGTTACAGTCAGAAGCTTACGGTAGGCAGCAGTTATTTTTTTCTTATCCGCAGTCGGTTCGATTTTCAGAATATCCCAGAACATACAGTCACCTCGGCAAATTTCTTTCATTATTATACTATGCATCACATGATTTCACATGTGTATATCCGCCTTCAAAAAAGCATACAGACAATTATGCCTGTATGCAGATGAGATGATCTTCTTTACCGGAGATACCACAGTCGTTTATTTACAGAGACCGTAGTATTCAAGGGCATTTTTTATGCCGTCCTGATCAACATCAGTCGTGATGTAATCAGCGTATTCCTTCAGTTCATCCTGACCGTTTCCCATCACAACGCCATGCGCGCACTCTTTAATCATTTCCAGATCATTCAGCGAATCACCGAAACCGTATGTATTATCCATATGTCCATGATAATGGGTAACAACCATCAGTACACCTGTCCCTTTATTGACATCTACCGGAGAGATTTCAGCTCCCGAATTGGAATAATCCGTCTGTGAGTTGACCGGCACATATGTCGTCAGCGGCTTAACAAAGCTGATAAAGGAGTCTCTGTCCGAATCCGGGAAAAACTGAACATTGATTTTGAAGATGTCTTCTCCGTCATATTTATCCACGGGATAATTCCCTACTGTATAAAACGGATGGATCAGCATCCTGTTCGCAATGGAGGCAGGAAGTCCCTTTACCCGGTCGAAAACCATATTCCGCCAAAGAGGATCACTGAAACCGTACTCCAGACACAGAAGATTGTATCCGACATGACACTCCTCTGCCTTCTCCATGATGCGGCAGGCCAGCCCGGGATCAAAAACACGTTTCAGCACCAGCTTTCCATCCAGTTCGAATCCCGCTCCTGATGCAAATACGGCACCATTGCGTTCAATACCGAAAGTTTCCTGAATCTCATAGTAGGGTCTTCCGGAACAGATGAAAATCAATCCGCCGTCTGCTTTCACCTTTTTGATTGCTTCTGCCGTGCTGCGGGGTGTAACACCGGTTGAAGGATCAACCAAAGTACCGTCGATATCGAAAAAAAGAAAATTGTTCTCCATATAAATTCTCCTGCATCTCCGTGAATATGTAAGAGATGTTCTTCCAGAACATTATACGCTATTCATCCGTGTCGTAATTCAGCCTTGATTACGCTTTCCTTTAAGAGTTGAACACTTATGACATTTGCCAGGAAATATCCGTGTTTTTTCGGAACTCATTGAAAAACAATGGAAACACATCGGTATTCACGGGAAGATGGAAAATATTGTGATTTTCTGTCGTAATCCACAGGAAATAATGTAATTTATTATGATTTTTAACATTGTTTTCCAAATATCTTGAAAATAACTGCCATTCACAAAATCAAACACTGTTCAAAAGATTATCAGTCAAAAATACTCTGCAGTTTTCCCGCAGAGTACCTGATTCAATTCCTATTTTTTAACAAATTCCATCTCCGTGCCGAAGGAGTCCTTGATAATCAATGTGTTCGCATCTTTGAAACTGTATTCATTATCGAAGACATCTTCTTCCGAGAAAACGTCATTGTTTACATAAGTCACGAGAAGATGACTGTCCTTTGTCTCATACTTCAGTTCATAAACCACATCTTCACCGGTTGTATTCATTGTATAGGTTCCCGTTCCGTCAGCCTTCAGATCATAGGTGAAAGTCATTCCATTTTCAGAGTATTCCCATACGCCGACAAGTGAGTTCTCTTCTTTTTTACCGCATCCGGTCACTGCCGTAAGCATGACAAATACCAGCAGTGCTGAAAGTATTGTTTTGATCCTCTTCATTTTGTAAATCTCCTTGAATCATTCCTGATCATAAGCCGCTTCATCTGCGGCCGAAGAAACTATATACTTTTTTTTGCGTAGTGAACAGTGTATCCTTCCGGAATCTTTTCCCTTTGAGTAAAAAAGAAAAAACCCGGGATAAATCCCAGGTAAATTCCCCAATTGTGATTAACGCTTGGAGTACTGAGGCGCTCTTCTCGCACCCTTGAGACCGTACTTCTCTCTTTCCTTCATACGTGCGTCACGTGTGAGGAAGCCGGCCTTCTTCAGAACAGGTCTGTAATCAGCACTTGCTTCGATCAGTGCACGTGCAATACCATGACGCATTGCACCGGCCTGGCCTGTGAAACCGCCGCCGTTAACATTGATCTTGATATCGAACTGATCCTTTGTCTCTGTCAGTACGAGCGGGGAGTTAACTACCATACGCAGAGTTGCCTGCGGGAGATAATCCTCAAGTGTACGTCCGTTGACTGTGATAACACCTGTACCGGGAGTCATAAAGACACGTGCAACAGACTTCTTACGACGTCCGGTTCCGACATAGCTGATTCCTGTCTTCTTCTTAACTGCCATCTGTCTCTATCCTCCTTATTTAACCTTCAGCTCAATCGGCTTCTGAGCTGCATGCGGGTGATCAGGTCCCTCATAGACGAATACATGCTTACGCTGTACATCGCCCAGTTTGTTATGAGGAAGCATTCCTCTGATCGCCTTTTCCACCCATTCGACTGTATACTTTTCGCGCATGATCTTCGTGCTTCTTACACGGAGTCCGCCCGGATACATTGAGTGGCTGTAGTAATACTTCTTGGCATCCTGGTCGCCTGTAATCTTAACCTTGTCCGCATTGATTACGATGACATAATCGCCGCAGTCAACATGAGGTGTATAGGAAGGCTTATGCTTTCCCTTTAATACTGTCGCAACCTGAGTCGCAAGACGTCCGAGTGTGCAGTCTGTCGCATCAACCACATACCACTGACGGACGACTTCACTTGGCTTTAACATCGTTGTCTGACGCATTTTTCTTCATTCTCCTTCTGTAGTTTCCGGGGCTACATCTGGCTGAATTGCCGAATAACATTCTAGTTTAGCAAAGCCTCCAAGTCAATCGTTTTTTTCCTGACCGGAGGCTGTGTCATACATATTTTATTTTACTGATTCAAATTCTTTAACCACCGACTGATCAGGTTCTTTTGTCAGAAGCGAAACGATAACATTCACCGCCATCGCAAGCAGGAATGCGGGAAGCAGTTCATAGATATCCAGCAGTCCGCCAAGAGGTCTGACCAGGAACTTCCATACAAAGATCATTGTCCCGCCTGTCAGCATCCCTGCCAGTGTTCCGGCAAGATTGGATCTCTTCCAGAACAGCGCCAGCAGCATTGCCGGACCGAAGCTTGCACCGAAGCCCGCCCAGGCAAAGGAGACGATCTTGAATACATTGGAGTTGCTGTCCCATGCCAGAAGAATACCGACAACAGCGATCAGTCCGAGTGTAATACGGGAGATCTTCAGCGCTTTCTTCTCATCAAACTTCATATGCATGAAATCACGCATGATGTCATTTGACACAGATGAAGAAGCCACCAGCAGCTGTGAATCGGAAGTCGACATCGTGGATGCCAGAATACCGGCGATGACAACACCTGCCAGCATGGCAAACAGGAATCCCTTGTCCGCGAGCAGTGAGGCAATTCTGACAATGATTGTTTCCGAAGCAGAGCCTTCCAGGAACGGAATCGCGCCGCCCTTCGTCACCGCAAGACCGACAACACCGACCAGGATGGAAACCGCCATGGAGATCACAACCCAGACTGTTCCGATGCGGCGGGAAAGCGCCAGCTTGGAGTCATCTTCAATTGCCATAAAACGCAGGAGAATATGCGGCATCCCGAAGTATCCCAGCCCCCATGCCAGTGTCGAACAGATCGTCAGCAGCGAATAGGAAACTGCCTTACCGGTTTTCGGATCGTACATGGTATTCAGCCCGAGATACCCGGGAAGTGCCTTCGCATTGGAAAGAACATTTGCCATTCCGCCGGCTGTCTGCACACCGAACAGGAGAATCATCAGCAGTGCTGCCGACATCACAATACTCTGAATCAGGTCGGTTGTACTCGCCGCCATAAAGCCGCCCATTGCGGTATAGGCAATGATGACGACCGCGCTGACAATCATCGCCACATGGTAGTCCATACCGAACAATGTGGAGAACAGCTTTCCGCAGGCCGCAAAGCCGGAAGCCGTATACGGTACGAAGAAAATAATAATCCATACAGCAGCGATCAGCTGAAGTACTCTTTTGGAATCATGATAGCGGTCGGAGAAGAACGCCGGCAGTGTGATGGAATTTGTCTTTTCCGAATAACGGCGCAGTCTCTTTGCGACGATCAGCCAGTTGAAATACGTTCCCACCGCAAGACCGATCGCTGTCCAGGCGACATCCGCCGTACCGAAAAGATACGCTACACCGGGCAGTCCCATCAGCAGCCAGCTGCTCATGTCGGATGCCTCAGCGCTCATCGCCGTAACAAGCGGTCCGAGTTTCCTTCCGCCGAGATAGAAATCGCCGGTATTTGCGGTTCTCTTTGAGAAACGGTAACCTACGTAGATCATTCCTCCGAGATAGATGAAGATTGACAATAACATTCCGATTGAACTCATAATCCCTCCCCTTAAAACAAAAAGCCGTCTCATCCAGAGACGACTGTAGCCGCGGTACCACACTGGTTATCAGCAGATCAGCTGACCTCTCAAGCCTTTAACGCAGGCTGCGTTCCTTCTTACTGTCAGTTCAGAAGGAAATCTCCCAGTCCGGTTTCCCTGATTCTGCTTCCGCCGGGCTTTCACCCTCCCCGGCTCGCTGAAGGGCATCCTCAGGTACTCTTCTGTTCATCGATGTTTGTATCATAATGAAAATTCTTACTTCAGTCAATTAAAATTTTCTGTAAATTGTTTCAGAATATCTTTCACACGAAAAATGAGGAACACGCACGTCCCTCATCTGATTTCAATATCTTTTGTTATTTCCGGATGATGCTTTGTCATCCAGTCAGCGAGCTGATCTGACAGCTCTTCTGCGTCCTCCCTGTGATCTCCGCCGACATACAGACGTGCTTCCTCCGGCACAAAGTAACCGTACACCGTCTGTGAATGCCGCTCAGTGAAGACATGTGTAATGTTTTCCGGATAAGCGGACAAGTCATCGCCATCCAGAATCTCCCGCACCATGAACTCTTTCGAAAGAGCCAGAACCTCAAAGTAATCGACTTTGACAAGTGTCAGACCGTTTGCCGGAGCGTTCTTCCGGAAAGAAGTACGTGACTTCTGTTCGAGAATCTCCGGAATATCAGAAGGCTGTATTCTGCCTTTTCCGGCCTCAATCAGCTGGGCGGTCATCATTCTGACCATATAGCGAAGAAAGCCTTTTCCGTAGTAGGAGATACGCAGGATATTCCCTTCCCTGTGAAAGACGATATCCTTAACTGTTCTGACCTGATCGGGATACTCCGAAAGCGGGCTTGAATTCAGTGAAGTGAAGTCGTGGGTTCCGATCAGATACCGGGAAGCCTCTTCCATCTTTCCGATATCCAGCTGCACCGGACACTGATAGGCGGTATCTCTTGTGAATACGTCATACGGTCCGATATTGATGCAGTAGTCATACTGCTTCATCTTTACACAGTATCTTGCATGAAACAGATGGTCTGTTTCCTCCACCGACATGATGCGGATATCCTTCGGCAGAAAGCAGTTGATCGCTCCCATCCATTTCCTGGCAGTCAGTTCCTTTTCCGTATCAAAGTGAAAGACCTGTCCTTTTGCGGAAACCCCGGCATCCGTTCTGCCGGAAGCCTTAACCGAGATTCTTTCCTTCGCCACCCGGAATATCGCCTCTTCGATGATATCCTGTACTCCGTTGCCGTTTGCCTGAGACTGCCATCCGTTATAGGCTGCGCCGACATACGCCACCGTACATCTGAACCGCTTCATCGGAAGAATGCCAGCCATGCCATACAGGCAAGAAGAGCAGCTGCACAGAACAGAAGAATATAGTCCCGTGTCTCCATCTTCAGTACCTTGTATCTGGTTCTCTTTTCACCCGGAGCGTAGCCTCTGGCTTCCATTGCATTTGCGAGGTCTTCCGCCCGCTGGAAGGAGGAAACAAACAGCGGTACGATCAATGACAGAATCGCGCCGATCCGTTCACTGATCTTTCCTTCCTGCAGATCAACTCCTCTTGATTCCTGGGCCTTGATGATTCTCTGTGTCTCATCAATCAGATCGGGAATAAAGCGCAGAGCAATACTGATCAGCATCGCGATCTCATGTGCAGGGACATGAATCTTCTCAAACGGCTTAAGCAGATTCTCGATACCGAGTGTCATGTCCAGCGGCTTTGTCGTAGCCGTTAGACATGTCGTAATCATAATCATCAGCAGCAGTCTTACCGCGATATACAGGGTATTGAGAACCGCATCGGTATATACGGTAAAGCCGCCTACAGTGAATAAGGGATCACCCGTTTTCGTGAAGAAGACATTGATGATCAGGAGGAAGAACAGCATCATCAGCATCGGCTTCATTGACTTCCAGATATACCCGAAACTCAGTTTGGAAAGAATGATGACAAATGACACTGCCACAAAGAGAATTCCGTAGCCGATCCATCCGGCGGGAAAGAAGATCGAGATCAGCACCAAAAGCATCGCCATGATCTTTGCCCGGGGATCCATCTTATGGACCGGTGAGTCCAGCGGCATGTATCTGCCGAGTGTAATGTTACCCATGGTTCACCTGCCCTGCCACGCATTCCGCGAGCGACTTTATATCATCGATTTCTTCCGGGATTTCAAATCCCTTCTCCGTTAACATATCCTTCATCCGGATCAGAGCGGGAGGAAGAATATTCATGCTTTTACAAAGAGAGGAATCACGGAAGAAGTCCTTCACTTCCATCTTTGTCCGTATTGTACCGTCTGCCACAACAACGACATCATCACAGTATCTGAATACCTGTTCCATGTCATGCGTGACGATCAGTATGGTCTTTCCGTATTCTTTGTTCAGTGTCCTGAACAGTTCCATCATGACGGCTGTGCCTGCCGGATCCAGTCCTGCAGTCGGCTCATCCAGAACGAGAATCTGCGGATCCATGGCCAGTATGCCGGCAATTGCCGTTCTTCTTTTCTGACCGCCGCTGAGCTCAAGCGGACTCTTTTTGGCAATATCCGCAGGAAGTCCGACCTGCTTCAGTGCCTTTGCGGCTCTCTGAGCGGCTTCATCTTCCGTTGCCCCGAAATTCTTCGGTCCGAATGCGACATCCTTAAGAACTGTTTCTTCAAACAGCTGATACTCGGGAAACTGGAAAACCAGTCCCACATCCTTCCGCAGTGACTTCAGCTTCTTCGGCTTTTCACCGGCCGTGATCGTACGGTCAAGAATCCGGATTGTGCCTTCTGTCGGCAGAAGAAGCGCGTTGAGATGCTGAACAAGCGTGCTCTTTCCGGAACCGGTCATCCCGATGATGGCCGTGATCTTTCCTTCCCGGATATCCAGATTCACATCTTTGAGGGCAGCGTACTCAAACGGCGTGCCGACACTGTATGTATGTCCTACATGTTCGAACGATATCGGCATAACTCTTCCACCAGTCCTTCCATCGTAATATGCTTGTCCGTCTTCACTCCTGCCTTTGCCAGTTCCCTGGCAAATTTCAGACTGAACGGAACATCCAGCTTCATCTGTCTCAGCTTCTGCTCATCACCGAACACCTCATGCGGCGTACCTGTCATGACAACCTTTCCGCCATCCAGGGCGACTACGTAGTCACTGCCTGCCACCTCATCGATATCATGGGTGATGGAAAGAATCGTCAGACCGCTTTCCTCATGCAGTCCCCGGATCACTTTCTTAATCTCATCCTTACCCTGCGGATCCAGCATGCTGGTAGCCTCATCAAAGATCAGAATGTCCGGCTTCATTGCCAGTACACCGGCAATTGCGACTCTCTGCTTCTGACCGCCGCTGAGATGGGTCGGTTCATGATCGAGATATTTGGTCATCCTGACCTTCTCGGCATTTGTATTGATGATTTCATCCATCTTCTCCTGGGGAACACAGTGGTTCTCCAGACCGAAGGCGATGTCATCTCTTACCGTCGAGCCGATAAACTGGTTGTCCGGGTTCTGAAACACAATGCCGATCTTAGATCTGATCTTATAAAGATTCTCAATATTCAGCTCAAGTCCGTCGATCACGATAGATCCGCCTTCTTTTTCCAGAAGTCCGGCAATCAGCTTGGCAACTGTTGATTTGCCGCTGCCGTTATGACCGACGATCGTCGTATATGTACCCTTTTCAACGGAAAAAGAAACATCATTGATTGTTTTTGATGTTTCGTCGTATGAAAAGTTCAGATTTCTGACATCTATGATACCCATGTGATTTCCTCACTCCATCTGTGCGATCAGCGCCGCAATCTCATCCTCGCTCAGAGGACATCCCGTCGCGTCAATCCCGTAACTGTAATCACCTTCAGACCATACAGCCAGGGAGATCTTTTCCCCGTCGCCGTATGAAGTCACTTCATGACCGCCGAGTTCCTTTGTGGCGATCATCGCGTATGTCTGTTTCACGTTGTAGATCTTTGACCCGTCACAGGTATAGGCCTTGTCAAACTGCAGTCCCTTTTCCCCTGCTTCATTAGAGAAGATCACTTCAAAGATCTGGTTGCTGTAGGTTTTGAATGTCACAACCGTATACTTGTCTGAAGGATTCTCCGGATATTTAAACTCAAAACCGGCAAGGGTAGCTGCCTGAACAGCAGTGGGCGCATCCAGCCACATTGCCTGCTGACCCTGTCCGAACGCACTTGTCTGGTTCATATGACAGCCGTTGCCTTCATCGGAGGAAGAGCCGCCTCCCACTAATGTATAGATAATGACAAACAGCGCGGCGACCGCTGCCATGATCAGAATATATGCTTTGTTATTCTTCGTCTTTTCCATAATTCACCTGCCGAAACATGGATATTTTCCATCAAAACAGTAATACAGTCAACCAAACAGCCGTATTTTCCGCATGCGGTTCAAAGGACGCTCAAAAACATTCTCTCCGCTGCGCATTTCGAGCATCTGCTGAAAGATCATCAGCGCATCATCCGGAATATCATGAATCTTTCCGACAGTACTGTACATGGCGCACAGCTGATCATCAATAATCAGAAACAGAATATTGGCGGAATCATACAATGCCCCGATCAGTGAAGCCAGACTGATTTCATCCCGTTCAGGATCATATACATATGTTCCGGCATCTTTTTCATTATAGAAGACAGCCTGACTGATCTCTCCCTGTGTACCGATTCTCTCTGCCGCTTCCGAAACAAACCGCTTTCTTTCTTCACTCAGAGATTCATATGTCTCTGCCAGTTCATCCCGGATCAGTGCAGGATCCTTTCCCTTCCTGAGCGGGGGATAGGAAATCTCCTCCTCTGCCTCACGCACATCAAAGATCTTAATGACAACGCCTGCATCTGAAGGATGTCCCTCTGCCCGGAACCATGGTCCTGAAAGCTTTTCGGAAAGCACCGGGCTGTCACTGAGAAAGGAAGGACAGGCATGAAAGATCTCCGGATGGGAATCCTTTTCAAAATATCCGTTGTTTTCCACAAACAGATGACAGAATCTTCCGCTGCTGTCAGTACCTTCAAACATATACTTTGCGCACATATGCCTTATGCCTGCCGCATCCGTTGTCTGAACATCTGCCGCGCCGGGAAGTATTCTGCCGGTAAACAGCTCTGAGCTGACATATCCTTCAAAGGGAATCACAACTGCTTTTCCATAAGGACTTTCCAAACGGGATATTTTTCCCTTCTGTATCAATATCTGAAATTCCATTAACGGCTTTGTCATATCTCCTCCCGGTTTTATTCTGTGTGATACTGTGTCTTTGCGCTTCATCCGGCATGAAATCGGATATAATAATATCGTTCCCGGAGGAAAGACAATGTACTATGTTCCAGATGAAACGAGAATCTGCGGATTCTATGAATGTTCCAGATGTCATGAACGGTTTCTCGATGTGAAAACCGCGCCGCTGATCATGTGTCCCTATTGTGAAAAAGAACCGGATATGGAAATCGGACCGGATGATCCGATGCCCGAAATCACGGAAACAGCGGAACTGATTCAGATTCTTGAGGGAGAAGATATCGAACGGTATGATACGCTCCTCTCCCTGGCAATCACCGGCGGAAACTACGACTGGATCTGACCGGAACACTCGGGTATTAACGGCACTTCATTACAGACAGTGCCTTTTTATTATGATCTTTTGCATCAAATGACCAAATTCTCTTTTCCAGAATCAGCTTTTATTGAAAATGATCAGTTTGCTCGCAATATAGTTGAGAATAATAACCAGAACATTTGCCAGTGTCTTGATCATCACATCATTCAGTCCCATCTTTTCCGCAAAGATATACATGCATCCCCAGTCAACGAAACCGGTTGCCAGCCGGCACAGAAAGAATTCCGATAATTCCCTGAGGATTTCACTGAAGGATTCCGCTGTGCTTCTGAATACCCACTTTCTGTTTGTGATATAGGCAAACAGAACAGATATGATCCACGCCGTTACCGTACTCGGCATCGTTCCGAAATGAAGCACATGCGAACACAGCCAGTAAACAACGATATTTGTCATTGTCGTGCAGACACCGAAAAAGAGATACGGTATCACATCTTTGAATCTGTTGTCTTTCATCGTCTCATTTCACATCCTTCATTTCTTTTTATGTCGCATCACATTATTGAGTGTCTGCGTTCCCTCTTAATCGAATAAAAGATTCCGATCAGACAGGCAGTTACTGCTTGTCTCATCAGAATCTTGTCTGTTTCCGTGAGAATTTATTTTTCCCGGCTGCCTGAACGTCAGATTTCTTCAATCTGATAATCGGTGTATTGACCTTTGAGTGCTGCTGTCTGATTGGCAACATTCAGTACGTCACTGAGAATAGCGCCTTCGACCGTGAAGAACTTTCTGGATGCCTTTACGGCATTTTCCGTTCCTTCACATGCATATCCGGCAGGTTCCATAATATCCGTGAATACAGCTGCCAGTTCCTTTGAAGGGAATGCTACTTCATGGGTAACCATAATCAGAGTATCTTCCGGATACTTTTTGTTCAGTTCGCTGCTGCGGGCAAGAAGACCTGCCACGAATTCCGTCTCCAGATACGGATATACCGCGCATACTTCCTGTACGGCTTCCGGTGTATCATCATCTTTAATACTGACGAAGCGGATCTCATCATCTGCTTCTTCGGTTTCGGGTTCGTCCTTATCCTTCTTCGAAACAATCAGAAGTGCTGCAGCTGTTCCGGCAGCGACTGCCAGTGCTGAGAATATAGCTCTTTTAAACATAATTACAGAGTCCTTTCGTATTGACTGAAAGATATTCTATCACAGTTTATGGCTTTCAACATACTCCATAATTGAAACTGCGTTCGCTGCAGCGCCCTTGCGGATCTGATCTCCGCAGCACCAGAGCGTAAGAGCATTGTCAGCTGTGAGAGCACGGCGGATTCTGCCGACATAGACAAGATCCTGATTGGATGTCTCAATCGGTGTCGGAACATGATCCGTTACCAGCACATCCCCCTTAAAGGACGCTACTGCCGCAGCCGCGTCTTCCGGACTGACAGGCTTTTCCATTTTGAACGTAACTGCGATGGAATGAGACCTGTATACGGGAACTCTGACACATGTGCATGTGACAAGAAGATCCGGATTATGCATGATTCTTCTGCCTTCGTTCTGCATCTTCATCTCTTCCGTCGTATAGCCGTTTTCGTTATAGGAACCGATTTCGGCAATGCAGTTGAATGCGATCTGCGCCGGGAAAACCTTATGCTGGACTTCTTCGCCGTTTTCAATAGCCTTGATCTGGCTGTTGAGTTCCTGGAAACCCGGAATACCGGCGCCGGATACAGCTTGATATGTAACGGCATTGATATGGGTGATCTTTGCCAGTTTGTTTATGGGCGCAAGAGCCATGTAGGTAATGATTGTCGAACAGTTCGGATTGGCAATCAGTCCGTTATGCTTCAATGCGTCTTCGCCGTTGATCTCGGGAACGACAAGCGGCACATCCTCTTCCAGTCTGAACGCGCTTGAGTTATCGATATATACAGCGCCTGCCTCTTTGATCAGCGGACGGTAATACTTGGACATCGCATTGGATACAGCGCCGAGGACATAATCCAGTCCCTTCAGGTTTTCCGCATCCGCCACATCGATGACAAGATCCTCTCCTTTGTATTTCATCGTTTTGCCTTTGGAACGTTCCGAGGCAAACAGACGGATTTCCTCCGCGTCAATATTTCTCTCTTCAATACACTCCAGCATCTGTCTGCCGACCGCGCCGGTAGCGCCTAAAATCCCGATTTTCATCTCTTGTTCTCCTCCGCAATGAACTTGTCATATATACATCTGATTGCTTTCTCAAAATCCCTGTTCTCTACCCCGACAACGATTGAAAGTTCATCGGAGCTCTGGTTGATGATCTTGATGTTGATGTGATTGCGGCCGAATTCGGAAAGGAAACGGCCTGACATGCCGGGCACCTGCTTCATTCCCCTGCCGACAACCGCGACAAGGGCAAGATGATCTTCGATCTTCAGATCATCGGGCTGGAACTCTTTCTTCAGTCTGCCGACAATCTCATAGAGGCACTGATCAACCGCCTTTGTCTGAACGATGATTGAAAACGTATCAACCGTAATCGGAACACTCTCGATCGAAACATGGTATTCCTCAAAGATCGAAAGAATCCGCCGCAGGAAGCCGACTTCCGCCGAGCTGTGACTCTTCACGAGTGTGATCACAGTATAGTCTTTTCTTCCGGTAATACCCGTCACCGCATGAGGGGGTTCAACCTTGTCGGGTTCGGAACAGTCATTCATGATGACCGTACCGGGATTATCGGGATCATTCGTATTCCGGATATTGATCGGGATATTCTTCGAACGCACCGGGAACACCGCGTCATCATGAAGGACATTTGCGCCCATATAACTCATGCCGCGCAGTTCGCTGTATGTGATGCGGGGAATCCGCATCGGATTATCGATAATTCTCGGATCGGCAACGAGGAAGCCTGAAACATCGGTCCAGTTTTCATAGATATCCGCGTCAATGACATTGGCCAGAACGGAACCTGTAATATCGCTTCCGCCTCTTGTCATGACCTTGATTACTCCATTAGGCAATGCGCCGTAGAATCCGGGAATGACTACCTTATGGTCTTTTCTGACCTTTCTCTGCAGCATTTCCTTTGTCCGCTCCGTATCAACTGACCCGTCATAGCGGAAGGCAATTACCTCTGCCGCATCAACGAAATCCGCGCCGAGATACTCAGCGAGACATCTGGCGGTCAGATATTCACCGCGGCTGACAAGAAAATCGGTATTCAGATCTCTCAGCATCTGTTTCTCGATCATTTCGAACTCACGGTCAAGATCAATGGTGAGACCGAGATCTTCCTTAATCCCGTAGTATTTGTTTTTGATCAGATCGAATACCGGTTCATGACTGACACCGTATCTCACATGCGCTTCACAGAGATACAGAAGATCGGTAATCTTATGATCTTCATGGGATTCCTTGCCGCAGGCACTGGTAACGATGAACTTTCTGCTTTCATCAGAATCGATGATATTTTTGACTTTTCTGAACTGTGTGCTGTTCGCAACACTGGAGCCGCCGAATTTAACTACCTTGATCATTCAGCCACCTCGGCAATGAAGAGATCAGGATCATCCACATTCTTTATCCGCAGCGCAGCTTCGGAAAGAGAGATCTTTTCCGTCAGGATCGTATCTTCACCGACGTATCTGTCCGTGATATCCGCAAACAGAGCGGATTTCTTTGTTCTGATATAATACACACCCATGAGATCCCTGTTGTCGACGGCAGCCGGCAGCTTGGGATTGATTTCACTGTCCTGATTCTTCCAGATATCAATGATGTTCTGAACAACCGCATGGGCTGTGGGAAGCGAACCTGCTCCCTGACCGGTAAAGGCAGCCTTCCCCAGTGTAGCCCCTTCACATTCGATCACATTGAAGTTGAGCGGTGTGCTCGCAAACATATCATCCAGCTTCAGGAACATCGGCATGACACATGCGCTGACGGAGTCTTCCTGTCGGACACCTCTGCCGATCAGTTTGCATACATAACCGTTGTCACGGCAGTAATCCAGATCCTTTTTCAGAATATGACGGATGCCGAATGTTGTGATGTCATCGAGATTCAGAAGAACATCGTTTGCCTTGACGGCAGAAAGCATGACCTTGTATTTCACATCAAAGCCGTCAATATCATCCGAGGGATCACGCTCTGCGTAACCGAGCTTCTGCGCTTCCCCAAGCATCTCGGAAAAATCCTTTCCCTCGTGATACATTCTTTCCAGAATATAGTTTGTCGTACCGTTGAAGATACCGCGGAAGTTCATGATGTCATCCACTCTGCGGATACGGTCAAGCGCTGCCATCCAGGGAATACCGCCGCCGCAGGCCGCTTCATAATGAACCGTTACCCCGTGTTCATTTGCGATTGCGAACAGCTCACGGCAGTACGTTGCCAGCATCTTCTTATTGGATGTAACAACATGTTTGCCCTGCTCAAGCGCCTTTCTGACAAATGTATGCGCCGGTTCAAGACCGCCCATGCATTCTGCCACAATATCAATTTCCGGATCATTCAGAATGTCATCCGCGTTCTGCGTCATTCTTTCATCGGTCATTTCCCAATCGTCCTTGACCAGGATCCGCTTAACTACCAGCTCCTGCACTTCGATCGTCTTCTGATCATCAATGATCTTTCTGACGCCGCTGCCGACGACGCCATGACCAAGCAGTCCAATTTTCATATTCTGTCTCCTTATATTTGTTTCCGTTTTAAATACACTTGTTTTTAAAACAGGAACATAGTATCATTTCTCAGTAGTCTTTACAAGGAGAAAAAACATGATCAGTTATATCAGCACCCGAAATAAGAATGAATCAGTACCTGCCCATGCGGCAGTCATCCGCGGTCTTTCCCGTGACGGTGGACTTTACACACCGGAAACGATTACCGCAAAGATCAATCCGGATGATCTTCTGAACTGTTCCTATCAGGAAACGGCAGCGAAGATCATCGGCGCTATGCTGGATGATTATACGGAAGAGGAAATCCTCTCCTGTGTAAAGGGAGCCTATGATGAGAAATTCGATACCGATCTGATTGTCCCTCTGACAAAGATCAGTGACGGCTGGCTGATGGATCTCTGGCACGGACCGACATCCGCCTTCAAGGATATCGCTCTGACAATCCTGCCCCGTCTTCTGACAGCCGCATATAAAAAAGAAAACCGCAGTGACATCATTTCCATTCTGACCGCCACCAGCGGTGATACGGGAAAAGCAGCCCTTTCGGGATTTGCGGATGTACCGAATACAGCCATTACCGTATTCTATCCCGAGATCGGTGTATCCGCCGTACAGAAGCGGCAGATGCAGACAAGTGAAGGAAACAACGTTGAAGTGATTGCCGTAAGAGGCAACTTCGATGACTGTCAGAGAATGGTCAAGGAAGCCGTTTCCTCTGATGAGGTCAATGAAGCTCTCCATAACGTAACGATCTCCAGTGCCAATTCCATCAATATCGGCCGGCTTGTGCCGCAGATCGTTTACTACTACAACGCATACATCACACTTGTTTCCGAAGGTGCCGTAAAGTGCGGCGATCCGGTCAACTTCGTTGTTCCGACAGGCAATTTCGGTGATATCCTTGCCGGCTATATGGCGAAATGCCTCGGTCTTCCTGTAGGTAAGCTGATCTGTGCTTCAAATACAAACAATGTTCTGACGGATTTCCTGAAGACGGGAACGTATTCCCTTGACAGAACATTCCATACAACAATGTCGCCTTCCATGGATATCCTGATCTCCAGCAATCTGGAACGTCTGCTGTTCATGTTAAGCGGCAATGATGACAAGGCCGTCTCGAAGATGATGCAGGATCTGAAGGATAAGGGTTCCTACACGGTATCCCCTTCTCTTCATGAAAAGATTCTGGAAACATTCTGCGGCTATTGGTCAAGTGAAGAAGACTGCGCCAAGACCATCCATGATCTCTGGCAGAATGAGAAGATCCTGATTGATCCTCATACCTCAGTTGCGCTTCATGCAATGCGCGCCTACCGTGAGGAAACCGGTGATCAGACACCGGCTGTTGTTCTTTCCACTGCTTCACCCTATAAGTTCTGCCGTGACGTGCTGAAGTGCATCAGCGGAAACGCGCCGGAAGATGACTTTGACGCAATGGATCAGCTCTTTGAAGAGACCGGTGTAAAGGTTCCGGAGAACCTCCGTACACTCAGGGAAAAGAAGATCCGCTTCAGCAGAGTCATTGATATTGATGAAGGCATGCATGT
Source organism: uncultured Erysipelotrichaceae bacterium (assembly GCA_902766435.1). Classification (GTDB taxonomy): domain Bacteria; phylum Bacillota_I; class Bacilli_A; order Erysipelotrichales; family Erysipelotrichaceae; genus Bulleidia. The sequence continues at coordinate 23,289 of CACXDM010000190.1, forward strand.
GATTGCCGAAAGGATGCGTGAACTCGGCAATGCTTAAAATCAGAACCCCAGCCAGCAGCGCAAATCTCGGACCGGGGTTTGACTGTCTCGGACTTGCGCTCGACATATACAATACGTTTACGGTTGAACGCAGTGACAGAAACACACTGATTAACGTTGAGGAACGGTTTGTGAGTGAAGACAATCTCTTTCTGCAGGCATGGCGGAAAGGCTGTGAGGCAATCGGTTCCGATGCCTGTGTCAGAGCGGAGTTCAATTGTGACATACCTGTCTCACGGGGACTCGGTTCAAGCGCAGCGATGATCATCGGCGGTCTGACGGCTGCCTCTGTACTTCATGACGACGCGCTCAGTGAACAGGAGATATTCAGTCTTGCGGCAGAGATGGAAGGTCATCCGGATAATGTGGCTGCCTGTCTGTTCGGCGGACTGACTGCATCATTTCACAGTGATGACAGCTTTATCGCAAGAAATATTCCCCTGCACGAAAGATGGAAGACAACCGTTCTGATTCCCGACTTTGAAGTCAGTACGGAAAAAGCCCGGACAATCCTGCCGGACAGCTATTCCCGCAGTACGGCCGCCTACAACAGTGCGGCAGCGATCCTGACGGTCGAAGCGCTCCGTTCCGGCGATACGGCCCTTTTGAAAACAGCAGCCAGAGACCATATACACGAACTATACCGGAAGGAACTCATTCCCGGATATGACCGGCTGAAGGAAATTACGGAAAATGACGCACAGGGCGTTCTGCTGATCTCGGGATCCGGGTCAACCTGCCTGCTGATCAGCGCATATGACCTGTCCGAAAGAGCGCTGAATGCCGTCAGGGCAATCAGCGATCATCACTGGACAGTCAGAAAAGTCAGCCCCGCTCTCAGCGGGACGGAAGTAAGGAGTGGATAATATGAAGTCCGACTACCTGATCGTTCACAAAAAGATTCTGCCCGATTATCTGGAAAAGGTCATCGAGGCAAGAAACATACTCGCCCGTCATGAGGCTCCCACGGTAACTGAAGCCGCAAAAAAAGCCGGCATCTCCCGGAACACATACTACAAATACAAGGATTTCGTCTTTGAACAAACCGACCGTGATTCTTCACGCAACGCGGTGATCTCACTGATCCTGAAGGATGAAAGCGGCGCTTTGTCTTCCCTTCTCAATACATTGAGCGGTCTGGATACGAGTATCCTGACTATCTCCCAGTCGGTTCCGATTGCCGGAAAGGCGAATATTCTGATCTCGCTTGACATCAGCCATATGGCGTGTAGTGTAGAAGAGATGACGGAACTTCTGAAGCAGCTTCCGGCTGTCAAGAATGTCCATATTGATGCAATTGAGTGAGGTGACTATGCCCAAAACACTGAAACAGATATTATCCGGATTCATGATCTTCGGTGATTTCCTTCTTCTGATCTTCTTCTTCTTTGATCTTCTGGAAGGATATGACGTCGGTCTTGACCTGTTCATGATTATCTTCCTTCTCGTGGATACCCTTCTTTCCGCCGACTATATCATCGGCCTGAATAAGAAGGAGAAACTCGAAGACAAGATTACCGACACGGAATTCCGTCTCCAGGATGCTCAGGAAAAGAACACCGACCACGAAATCGCCAATTCCATCCGCAGGAGCCGCCAGATTCAGGAAGAACGTGACCGGCTTGAGGAGCTGCAGCGTCAGCGCGAAGAGGAACAGAAAAAACTCGATGAGCTGAAGAAGCAGAGAGAGGCAGCGGAGAAACAGAAGAAGCAGGAAGAACTCGATCCCGAGGAACTGCAGTCAATGTTACAGAGTGATTTCCAGAACGAATCACAGACACAGACAAAGTAAACGGAATATCATCAGATATTCCGCTTTTTATTTTTCATTCATCTCCTCTTCGATCCACGCCATCAGAAGATTTGTGATTTTATCAATCTGTATTTCACTCAGTTCGGTATGCTCGTCAACTTTATACCATTTATGAAGACACCCTCTGCAGCAGCAGGCACAGGCATGCTGGGCAATGAATACGGGATGCCCCTTCATCGGTGTCTGTTTCCCGTCATTCGGAATAACTGCAGGAGCGAGACGCTTCCTGATGATTTCATCCGCATGGGAACGTATCGTTTCCATACCCTTTTCGCGGACATATTCTTTGTCTTTGTCCTTCAGATGAAACGAGGAGCGGAATTTCGAGCGCTTCAGTTTCTGTAATGCCTGCCGTCTGGTCTGCACGCTTCAGAACCTCCCCGTTCTGCGGTCAAGTTCCTCTTTGGCCTGCTTTGCCTTCTGTTCCGCTTTAGAGTCGGACATCTCATCCTGAGGCAGTATCTCCATGATGACATTCATCGTATCCATAAATTCGGCCATGGTCTTTGTCAGTTTTTCCCTGACCTTTTTCAGTTCATTATGATTCCAGCTGGTCTCCAGCTTGATATAGTTTTCCAGCACCATGTTCAGCATCGGCAGATAACGGTCATAGAAACGGTCGAGTTCTTTCTCACCGCTGTCAAACCAGTACTGCAGATCCCTGAGATCCTGCAGGCGCCTGATCAGAAGCTCCATCTGTTCCCTGACATCCTTGTCATAGATTCTCTCTTCCGCTTCCCGGAAATATTTGATATATTCGGCAGCCTGCTTCATATGCAGGTCTTTTTTCTCTTCAATACCCATATACGTATTATATATCCCGAAACGGAAAAAGAGGCCCCGAATGAGGGAGCCTCCCTAAATCACATGTGAAATCTGAATGATTACTCAGAGAGAGCCTTTACGTTGTAGAAAGCTTTCTTTCCACGGTATTCAGCTACATCACCGAGTTCTTCTTCGATTCTCATCAGCTGGTTATACTTAGCAATACGATCTGTACGGCTCATGGAACCTGTCTTGATCTGTCCTGCGTTGACACCGACTACGAGATCGGAGATTGTGCAGTCTTCGGATTCACCGGAACGGTGGGAAACAACAGCTGTGTACTTAGCTTCCTTAGCCATTTCGATGGAATCGAGTGTTTCTGTCAGTGTACCAATCTGGTTTACCTTGATCAGAACTGCGTTTGCAGCGCCGAGTTCGATACCCTTCTTGATATATGTTGTGTTTGTAACGAAGAGGTCGTCACCAACGAGCTGGATCTTGTCGCCCAGACGCTTTGTGAGTTCAACCCATCCGTCCCAGTCATTCTCTGCAAGACCGTCTTCCAGAGAGATCAGCGGATACTTTTCAACCCACTTCTCATAGAGCTGAATCATGTCTTCGGAAGACTTTTCGCCTTCGCCGGAACGCTTCAGTTCATAGCAGCCCTTTTCCTCATTGTAGAATTCGGAGGAAGCTGCGTCCATTGCGAAGCATACATCTTTGCCCGGCTCATATCCAGCAGCCTTAACTGCTTCGAGCATGAGAGCCAGAGGGCCTTCGTTGCCGAGAGTCTCCAGAGGTCCGGTTCCGCCGGGAAGTGAAGAAGGAGCATAACCGCCTTCGTCGCCTACAGCTGTGTTATAGCCATAGCCCTTGAGAACTTTCTTCAGAGCATGGAAGATTTCAGCACCCATACGGATTGCTTCATGGAATGTCGGAGCGCCTACAGGCATGATCATGTATTCCTGAACATCGGAAGCAGAGTCAGCGTGCTTGCCGCCGTTGAGGACGTTCATCATCGGTACAGGAAGAACCTTTCCGTTCGGACCGCCGATATACTTGTAAAGAGGCAGACCGCAGGAATCAGCAGCAGCACGTGCAGCAGCCAGAGAAACTGCCAGTG
>CACXDM010000191.1 GCA_902766435.1 uncultured Erysipelotrichaceae bacterium
GAAAAAGGTCGGTATGATCAATAATACCGAACAGATCACCTGTAATATCGTTTTGAAGATACGCTTCTTCTCTTTCACAGTCCCCCCCTCTTTCTGTGCTTTCATGATATTCACACAGCGTTTTATATCAGACATCAAGCAGACACAGATCGGACACAAAAAGAGCGGTATTCCGCTCCCGATGTATCATGATTTATATTCATTCAGTTCTGCCTGAGAAATTCACCTGCCATACGGTTCAGGAAACTCAATGTATTCTCCGCCCAGCTGTACTGGGACATGTATTCCCCTCTGAACTGTCTGACAGCTTCCTCTTCTCCGTTCATGAAATCATAGAAGTCACATTTGATCTTCTGGGGAAGAACACCGATTGAGCCCTTACGCTGTATGAGAATATCCTCACAGCCCGCCTCACTCAGTGTGTTTTTCAGATCACTCTTCAGATTCTTCAGATAGGAAATACGGTTATAGGAAGCATCTTCCCAAAGGATACTGATGAGCTCCCCGTTGGTGCACTGTGCTCCTCTGCGGTCAATCAGATACGCCAGCATTTCCTTCGTCAGCGTATATTTGAAATGCGCCGGAATTCCATCCACGAAAATCTCAAAGTTACCGAATGTCTGAATCCGGATACCCGGGTCTTCCATCAGGCTTCTGACCGCTTCAGGCTGAACAGTGCTGTAATTCATCTTCTCTCCGTTTTCAAAGAGTCTGTCCAGCTCCTTTTCCAGTTTCTTTTTCGTAACCGGCTTGATGATGTATCCGTCGGCGTGAACGGCAAAGGCATCTGCCGCATACTGACTGTATCCTGTTGTGAAAATCACTTTTACTGCCGGAATATAATGTTTGAGAAGAACCGCAAAATCCAGTCCGCTTACTCCATCCATCTGTATATCCAGCAGAGCAATACCAAATGATTCATCCTTTATGCATTCCAGTGCTTCCTCACTGCTTTCAAATGCCCTGACCTCTGCTTCGGGTCTGATCTCATTGAGCAGTTTGATCATTCCCTCCCTTGCGATCGGCTCATCTTCCACTGTCAGTATTCTCATACTGTGTCCCCTCCTTTCTGTCCGGTATTTTTATCATTACAATTGTGCCTGTTTCCTGATGGCTGATAATGGATACCTCTCCATTAAGCAGAGTTTTCAGTCTTTCCTCTGCGTTGGTGATTCCGTAATGCCCTGATGTATCATTATGATTCTGTTTATTCCCATCAAAGCCGGTGCCGTTATCGATAATACTGATCTCAATCCCGTCTTTCTGTTTCCTGACGGTAAAGCTGACTGTTCCTCCCTGATCTCCCTTAAAACCGTGCTTTACTGCATTTTCGGCAAACACCTGAACGGAGAACGGCGGCACCAGGAAGTCTTCTGTTTCAACCATATATGAGATCTTCAGTTTTCCCGCTCTTCTCATCTGTTCCAGAGAATAGTAATACCGGATACTTTCCATTTCCCTGCTGAACGGAATCAGTTCCTGTCCTGATGAAAGATCCAGGTTATTTCGGAGAAAACCGGACAGATCATCAATACCCTGCATTGCCTTGTCCGGATCCTTTTTGCACAGATGATAAATCGTATTCATCGTATTGGATAAAAAGTGAGGATTCATCTGCATCTGCAGCATCTTCATCCTCGTTTCACTCAGTTCTCTTCTCTGTTCACTGACAAGCAGGTATCTCCGCATGGAAAGAACGACATAGATAAACAGCGCCGACAATGTCAGACCGACATTCATAACATGTACTTCACCCGATCCCGCCTGCAAAAGCAGAGAAGCAAACCCGACCGCAGTATATACAGTGAAAGCAATAATGTTGTCTTTGTTCAGCCGCCGTCTGTTCCGGTATACCGTATACCCTGCAGTCAGCGGGAAACTCAGACCGCAGAGAACCGCGAAATTAAGCAGAAATCTTTTGATGACAGGATCCCTCACGATAAAACCGGATATGTTCATACTCAGAAAACCGGCTGCTCCGGCAATGAACGGCACAAGCATATTTTTCCTCGGATCCAGATCGGGATCCGTATATGTATACACATATTCAACAAAATAAAAAAGCGTTGAAAAGAAACAGAACCACATCAGAATCACGATCACTCCCCAGACAGGAGGCGCGCTTCCCTCAAGCCATATCGAAAAAAAGCAGAGCACATTGAACAGAAAATTGCTCTTCATGATATTTACGGTAGCTGCCGATGTCCGGTTATCTCCGGTATCGATAAAATACGTACCGGCGATAATCACCAGCATGACAGCAGCACATATAAAACAGATCGTCAGATTGACAGCACTCACACTTCCCCCCCGATCGCAGATTCGCTCCCTACGTAAACATATTACCGGGCTGTGGTTTACGATACAATTGTACTCCAAAAAACATGCATTCATACCGCATTTAAAAAAGGCCGTGAGTTTTTCACAGCCTTTTTATACACCATAAACAAATTGTCTAGATGATCAGATCATCTGTCTCGGTTCTGTTTTATGCCAGATCAGCTCCGTTGCTTTCGCAGACCTTCTTATACCAATAGAAGGAATCCTTCTTGGATCTTGAGAAGTCACCTGTACCGTCATCGTGTCTGTTGACATAGATGAAGCCGTATCTCTTCGCGTATTCACCGGTACTTGCCGAGACAAGATCAATCGGTCCCCATGTCGTATAGCCGATCAACGGAGCGCCGTCATCAATTGCCTTGCCCATTGCGTCAATGTGAGCGCGGAAATAGTCGATTCTGTACGGATCGTGGATGGAACCGTCTTCCTCTACCTTGTCAAATGCACCGAAGCCGTTCTCAACAACCATCAGAGGTACATGCGGATAACGCTCAGCCAGTTTATTCAGTGTCCATCTCAGACCGATCGGGTCAATCTGCCAGCCCCAGTCGGAAGCCTTCAGATAAGGATTCTTCGCGCCGAGGGACATATTTCCTGCTGTCTGTTCGGCGTCCTTCGCTGTTGTGACACAGTTGGACATGTAGTAAGAGAATGTATACATGTCAACTTTTCCTTCTTTCAGGATCTCTTCATCACCCTCAAGAATGAAGGAAGGATCAACACCCTGGTCTTTCCAGATTGCCTTTACATAGTCAGGATATTCACCGCGGACTTGAACGTCACCGCAGAGATTATTCTTCAGGTTGTCTTCATACTGCGCCTGCAGAACATCCACAGGATTACATGTCAGAGGATACAGTGTAATATGGCAGATCATGTTTCCGATCATGAAATCAGGATTGATCTCATGGCCTTTCTTTACTGCCAGAGCAGATGCGACAAACTCATGATGCAGAGCAGTCCACTTCTTCTGTGTGTCACTCTTGAGATCAGAGAGCTTGATCGGTTCAGTTGCCTCAATGTCTTCCTTTTCCATCAGACCCAGGCTGTACATATTGGACATACCGCCGGACAGAGACATCAGAGGAGTATTGATCTCATTGAATGTCAGCCAGTACTTAACCTTGTTCTTATACCGTTTGAAAATCGTCTCACAGTACTTCACGAACAGATCAATTGTCTTTCTGGAATAGAAGCCCTGATACTTTGTGACGATTGCCCAGGGAATCTCATAATGGCAGATCGTAACGAGCGGTTCAATGTTGTACTTCTTACACTCATCAAACACATTGTCATAGAACTGCAGTCCTGCTTCATTGGGTTCTTCGTCGTCACCGTTCGGATAGATACGGCCCCAGTTGATCGACAGACGGAATACGTTCCAGCCCATCTCCGCAAACAGGGCAATATCCTCTTTGTAATGATGATAGAAATCAATTGCCTCATGTGAGGGATAGAATGCGTTCGGATCGGTTACCGGCAGGAACGTTCTGGGTGTATTGACGTTTCCGCCCAGAAGCATATCAGGAACACTCAGTCCCTTGCCGTCCTCTAAATACGCGCCTTCGCACTGATTGGCAGCGACCGCGCCGCCCCACAAAAAACCTTTCGGAAAACTCATAAATTATATTTCTCCCTTCGTTACTTAAAATGTAACAGTTTGGATACACTTTTTACAATTGAAAGTTCTGTGAAACCGGCATATTCCGTCCCATTCTCCGGTCCCGTAATAAAGACGAGGCACTTTACCGTACCTCGTCCTTAACACTGTTTATGAACGCAGATTACTGCGCTTACATTCTGAAGCGTACAGCTTCTGCAAGTGACAGAATAAACGGTGCCATCCAGATGATCAGGCTGTTATCACTCGTGTTAACTGCCTTCTTGGAATTTGTCTTGTTCTGATTGTTGTCCTTGGGAGTCCCGTTGTTCTGTTTCTGATCCGGCGTCTTTTTGTCGGTCGGATCAGCCTGCCATACTGCCTCAAATGTATGGTCCTCTGTAACCGTATACTTCGAACCGGGATAGCAGAGAGAACCCTGCCAGTACAGGAATGTACTGTCCGTCTTAGTCGGCGCAGCGTGGATGTTGATCACTGTTCCGTAATCATACGTTTCAACAATATCCGGAACGGATCCTTCCGCTGTGAAAATAAAGCGCAGTTCTTCCTGATCAGCACTCCTCAAAATGGCAGGTCATCACACTCGGCCATCAGGTGTGTGGCTTTATTACTGTTCTTATACTCCTCTGCCGCCGCATTCCAGGCATCCCGGTCAATCACGGCATCCGGATCACAGTTCCCTCTTCTTTCCACGATCGGTGCTGATTTAAGTACTTTCGGACACAGTTCAGCGAATTTGTCTGTTTCCTCATCATTGAGCGTGATCAACATGGAATCCAGAAGATTAAAGTAACTTTCCGGCGGAAGCTTTGAATTCACAAGGGCTGTCAGCGCGCCCATATACTCTTCTGTCATAATTGACATTTCTTCGCAGTTGTTCAGGAAATTACGCAGTGCCGCCCAGTCAGGATGAGAATATGGATACAGGAACGTGCCAAGATCTTTGATTTCGTCATACGTGAATTGACGGAACGGAGTATCCCCCTGAGCTTTCTGCAGTTTCTTCCATTCTTTTTTCTTGGAAAGACTGCGGGTCACAATCAGGTCATTCACCCGGACGTATTCCTTTCCGATCCCTTTTCCCATTGCTTTAAGGCGGCTGAAAACATCCTTTTCATCAATGGAATACTGCGTATGAGTGTTGTACAGATCCGCAAAGACTGAAGCCGGTCCTACCCCATAGTTCATACAGAATGTGACCAGGCACTGATACATCCAGCTCCATTGTCTGCGCTTTGCGCGGAATTCCGGGGTATTGATCTCACGGTAAGCCTGCTGTACCTCTCTGCACACAATGAGTTCATTTCCCATGCCGCAGTGGAAATACAGCGGATTGACTCCGGATGCCTCCAGCATATCCATGAGCTCATCTTCCATGCTGAGAACACCATCATCCATGAGTGTGTCAATCTTTTCAGCCAGCTCATCATTCATTTGTACAAAGGAGTCCGCCATCATCTCAGGTTCAAGAAGCTTTTTTGCCAATAACATGGCAATTTCTTCTTCCGACTTCTTTTTGGTTTTCAGACCGAAATGCACCGCAAAGTCATGCAGTTCTTCACTCTCATAATCACGGTACAGGTCCTGCCACAGGAAATCCACCGGCTCATCGAAATCCGGAAACAGCCCGTCATCATCATCGTCATCCCAGTCGTCAGGGTCCTCCCAGTCATCAGAATCATCATCAAACGGCAGATCATCCGGATCGATATCATCATCAATATAAAGAAAGCCGGTCTGTGCGATCTGCTTAAGGTCTGCGATATACCGTTTTTCACTATACTCCCTGCCGTTACTCATCACTTCAAACATTTCCTTTACAAGTGCCTGCCCGATTGCCATCTTTGCGTCACGATCGGAGTATCCCATTTTTTTCAATGCTTTGAAAGTGATATTGATCTGCGGAGGTGTATTGTCGTGAAGCTGATTGTCCACAATCTCAAGAATATGTTTCTGAAGCTGCTTATTTACCTGCATGTTCTGTTTCCTCCCTGCGCATCTGAATAACCGTATTTTGAATTCTTTTTCACTCTGACGAAGATGCTTTCCAGGTTAATTGTAGTGTATTAACAGAAAGCCTGACAGCTTATATTTAAAAGACCCGGGACAATTCATACACCGATGTAATCATAAATCCTGTTTTCCATAATAAAGGAAGGCCCTTCAGCCTTCCCTGATTTCTGCTTCACTCATCCATTTCGCCGATCCACTTCAGCTTGTATTCACCCGTACTCTCGAGTGAACCGCCGGCGCTGAGATCGATCGAAATATCGTCTTCGTAATAGTCCGTTACTCTGCCGAGCTGGTCTCTGACATGAAGACCCAGCGCGTTGACAGGCTTAACTTCATATTTACCCGGACGCAGGTTCTTCGGAATATCATAGATACCCGGTGTGATCGTCACTTCATTGTCATTGGAAATGTAGATCAGGTTCGTATCCTTATTATTCAGAACACCGTTTACCTTTCTGTACATTCTCTCCCTGAGGAAGAACAGATCCGCGTTCTTTACAATATATGTAAATGACTTCTTCTTTGTCTGAACCATGATCCTGTCTGTCTCATCCCTGTCCTTGAGAACATATCCGAGACGGTGACAGTTGACATATGAATCCGAGATAAAGTACAGCGCGACTTCTGTCTCATACAACATGCCCTTGACTTTCATTGAACCGGTACGGGAGCTTGTGCTCGGTACATCCGCAATGTTCTTCTTCCGGATTTCCGCAATGGAATTGGCGTGATACAGTTCTTCCGGCAGGTCATCCTTCTGGATTGTCTGGGTTGCCTCAATCGCATTCAGGCAGTGTTCCCCTTCATGGAGGAGAATATCCGGCAGCGGATACAGATCATAGAGAATCTGATCTGCCGAATGGTTTTCCAGCCAGGCTGTCATGATCATGTCCTGCATATGCGGCTGCGCCGTCACAAGACACTGGAAAGTATCATATTTCACGGGAAGTCCGTACTTCTCAATTTTACTGCGGCAGTTTCTGCAAATATAATGACCGTCCTTCAGCTTTTCCAGACCGCTGAAGAGGCCTTTTCCTTCTGTGAGGCAGAAATCACATACTTTTCTTGCCATAAAAATCCTCCGCTACGCACCTCATTATACCTGTTTCATTTCAGAAATGAAAACAACAGTTGTAAATCACATCACTTTCACAAAAAACACTATTTCATCAGACTGAATCCGTCCCGGTAGATTTCCAGCAGTTCCTTCTGCTGTTCTTCACTCATGCGTCCTTCCGAAGGTGTATAACCTTCAATCAGCGCTTCGTGATATTTCACGATCTTCCCGTCTTTGAAGAAGATAACAGTCGGCGCGTACAGATGCGGCTCTCCGTTTTCATCTTCCTTCAGATAGTCTTTGGCAATTTCCTTAAACAGATCATACCCGTCAATATCGGTATTGCTTTTCCATGACGTATCTTTTCTCGTATCCACGTAACCGACCGTCATGCCTGCTTCCTTCGCTGCTTCATTCAGAACCGGTACGGCTTCATTACACCAGGGGCACTCCGCAAAGCCGAAATACACCGCGAATGATTTCCCCTGATCCATCTGTTCCTTTATATCTGATACCGTCATGTCATAAAATGCAGGCTGCGGATCCGTAAGATACTGATACCCGCTCATATCCGATCTTTCCGCTTTTTCGGAAGAGACAGGCGCCGAACATCCTGCCAGCAGAAACACGCTGATCATCAAAGCAATTGTTTTCTTCATTCCATGCCTCCTGTCCGTTCATCCGGATGCACAATATATTAACACTTTTTCATGAACATCCTGTGAATAAAAACCAGAGAAAAAGACCGGTTTTCCGGCCTGCAGCTCACATTAATCTGCGGACAGATACATCTTCAGCGCTTCAATATAACGTTCCCCCATGGGACTGAGTACGCTGTTTGCCGTAGTGATATATCCGATATGCATGATGGAGTTGGGATGATCATCATCTTCCTCATAAGGGACTGCGATATAATCCGACCCGTTAAGTTCCTCACAGATAATCCCCGAACAAAGTGTATATCCGTTCAGACCGACCATCAGATTCAGGTTTGTCGCCCTGTCGTTTGTCCGGATCAGTCTTGCGTATTCATATTCACTGAGAATCTCCTCCGAGAAGTAGAAGGAACCGTTGTCCCCCTGATCAAACGCAACACAGGGATAATCCTGCAGCTCCTCAAACCGGATGGACTTCTTTCCCGCCAACGGATGATCTTTATAGAGATAGACATACGCCCGGCAGTCAATCAGAGGATGAAACTCAAGTCCGCCTGAGGCAAGCAGACGCTGCACTGCATTCTGATTGAAATCGGAAAGATACAGAATACCGATCTCACTTTTGTTGGAGGCAACATCACTGATGACTTCCCTTGTCTTTGTCTCCATGACCGCAAACTCATATTTGGATGTATCCGAATTCTTGATCATTTCCACAAATGCCTTGACGGCAAAGGAGTAGTGCTGGGTGGAAACGCTGAACTTCTTGCGTATACCCTTTGTGCCGGAGTACCTCTCCTGCAGCGCCTCATACTGACTGTAGAGCTGTCTTGCGTGCATGAGAAATTCCCGGCCGTCGTTTGTCAGTGTTACGCCTCTTCTTGTCCGGTTGAAAATCAGAATGCCGAGTTCGTTCTCCACTTCCTTGACCGCGCTGGTCAAAGACGGCTGGGAGATATAAAGCACCTCCGATGCCTTACTGATGGAGCCAGCTTCCGATATTGCGATCAGATACTGTATCTGCTGAAGTGTCATGTCTCCTCCTTTATAAAGAAAGAGGTTTTATCAACCTCTTTTCCGATTATCTTCTTGTGATATCTCTTTCGTTGTTGATCTGCAGAAGCTTGTCTGTCAGCTGGTTCTCGATTCTTCTCAGCTCGAGCTCGGCAGCTTCACGCTTCTCGTGGCCTTCCTTCTGGATGGAAAGAACTTCATCCAGGGTGGAGATCAGCTGCTCATTTGTATGCTGGAGCGTTTCGATATCAACGATTCCTCTTTCGCTTTCCTTGGCAGTTTCGATCGTAGCCTGATGCAGAGTCTCGGCATTCTTCTTGAGAAGCTCGTTTGTCATGTTCGTGACTTCTCTCTGTGCTTCCATCGCTTCCTTGGAATGAGAGATACCGAGTGAAAGAACGATCTGGTTCTTCCAGAGCGGGATTGTGTTGACCAGCGTACTCTGGATCTTTTCCGTCATCAGCGTGTCATTGTTCTGAACCAGACGGATCTGCGGTCCCATCTGTACGGAAACCTGTCTTGTCAGTTCCAGGTCATACAGCTTCTTTTCGAATCTGACACATGCCTGTTCCAGATCATTGGCAGCCTGCGCATCTTCCGGCAGACCTGTCTTCTTCGCCTTTTCAATCAGAGCGGGCAGTTCGTTTTCACGGACATCCTTCAGCTTCTTTCTGCCGGCGAGAATATACATTGCCAGTTCCTTTGTATTCTGGGCATTGCGGTCATACAGCTCATCAAGCAGAGCAATATCCTTCAACAGTGTGATCTGATGATCTTCCAGTACGGCAGCGATCTTATTAACGTTCTGCTCCGCCTTGTCATATTTGATCTTGAATGTTTCAACCTTGTTCTTACCCTTGTCAAAGAGACCGGAGAAGAAGCCCTTCTTCTCATCATCCGTGTTGAAATCCTTCAGCTCGACAACGAGGTCTGTCAGCAGTCCGCCGATCTCACCGAGATCCTTCGTACGGACATTCTGCAGAGCAGTATCGGAGAAGTCAGTGACTTTCTTCTGGGCAGAAGAACCGTACTGCAGAACGGTATTGGATTCCGTAATGTCGATCTTTTTGGAGAAGTCTTCAACCGTCTTTCTCTCTGCTTCAGAGAGGGGAATCTCCTCGAGGGGATCCTTCTTTACTTCATCTTCTCTCTTCTGTGATTCAAGCTGTTCGAGTTTGGCGGCATTTTCCTGTTCGATCTCATCCGGTGTCAGTGTCAGTGTGATTTCCGGCATTTCCTGTGCCTGAGTATTATTATTGGATTCACTCATTGCTATGTCTCCTTATTTACCATTTTTAAGTATAACAAAAAAATCCCTGAATGAATCAGGAATTATAGTAGTCTCTGGCGAGATCCGGACGTCCTCCGACACTTGCGGCACCTTCATACAGCACACAGAAGATCCGTCCTGCTTCATAGGCTCCGTCCGCGCTGTCTTCAACGTTCTGCAGAGCATTCCAGCACCTGGTATAGGAGGTTGTCAGCTCGTGGTGAAGAAATGCCATCTGTCCTTCCACCGTATCATATCCGTAGCCGTTGTCCGAACACCAGCTGTACAGATAATCACGCCGGCTGTCACCCCACTGACATAAACCGTAATAATAATCCTCTGCCGTCGGTTCAAACGTGGATTCATAGCGGATATTCGCCATTACACCGCAGGCAGCCGCGTCATTCAGCCCCATCGTCTCCGTCAGATAGTCAAAGCATATTCCCGCGTTTCCGGAAAACTGCGGTCTGCTTTTCACCGTCACATAGAATTCCTTCTCGGAGGTATTCCCGTTTTTATCCTCAGCGGAAACAGTTACCGTATATTCACCCGGTTCCTCCGTATCCAGATCCGTTTCCAGTGTATATTCAAGATCTCCGTCCACCGGATCGGAAGCCCCTTCCACGTTGTCATCCGCGCTGAATTCCATACCTTCCTTTGTCTCAAGGAATTCCTCACTGATTGTGATCTCAGGCATCTGTGTATCCACGACATTGATTTTCTTTTCAACCTGTTTTTCCACTGTCTGGGAATATTCCGGATCCTTTGCGCTCAGGGTATAGGTAATTGTATACTCTCCGACTTTTGCAGGATCCACTGTCCCTTCACTTGTCAGATCACCATGGTGGTCAAGAACCAGCGCTTCCTGATCAAAGGTATCTCCGTATTCAACCGTATCCGTATCCGCAAGCTGAAGATCAAGCGTATCATAGGTCTCCTGATATCTTCTTGCCATGTTCTCTTCATGGTATTTATTCAGAAAATAAATACCTGTTCCAAGCAGTGCACAGCTTCCCGCTGTCCACAGTATTTTCTTTGTCTTTTCTCTTAACTGCATGCAAAGATCATACAATACATCTGTTTCCGAGGCAAATTACCGGTGATTCACCGCCTTCTCTTTTCTCCTTCTTCTGCGTACCCGGTTCAGATGCCGCTCAAAGCTGCCGCTGCTGATGATTTCGGAAAGAATCAGCTGTGAATACAGCGGTACGGAAGAAGAGAGATGCGAAGCCTTCTCCAGGTATTCATCCGTTTTATTCTTCGGCAGCACCATATAGCTGACACGGATTGAAGGGGCGATTGTCTTGGTAAATGTATTCAGATAGATGACCCGTTCATCGGGATCCATCGAATACAGTGTCTGTTCCGCCTTGGTTGACAGGGTAAACTCGGAATCATAGTCATCCTCAATAATCATCCCCGAACGCTTCTTTGCCCAGCGGATATACTCCGCTTTTTTCGAAGCGTCAGCCGTCAGACCGGAGGGATAGCTGTGATACGGTGTCACATGAAGGACCTTTGCCTCGGTACGCCGCAGTTCTTCGGAAAGAATACCGCAGCTGCCCATCTTCAGCTGATCCACCTGAATCCCTTCATACCGGTATGTATACAGGATCTTCTCATATGAGGGATCCTCAATGCCGTAGATCTGATCTCTTCCGAGAAAACGGATCACTGCCGCATACATTGATTCAGCGCCTGATCCGATGACAATCTGTTCAGGTGAAACATACATGTTTCTTGATCTGGCCAGATACATTGCCAGCGCTTCCCTTAACTGCAGGCATCCCGTTCCTTCCGGCCTTTCCATGATTCTTTCCCCATAATCCGCCAGTACCTTTCTTGCGGTGGAGGAGAATACGGAAAACGGAAACGCATCTTCCGTCACACCGCATACTCCCTCAGGCTTAGGCAGAACTTCCCTTTCACCGGAAAACAGCTCCCCTTCCTGGTAGATGACAAAATAACCCTGTCTCTGACGTGATTCGATATATCCCTCTTCCGCCAGTAATTCATAGGCATGTTCAACCGTCACCAGACTCATTCCGTTTTCCTCCGCGCTTGTCCGCTTGGAAGGAATTCTCGTGCCGCAGGGATAGAACCCACCGGTGATGTCATCACGTATCTTTTCATACAGAGACTGATATCTCGGCATTGCTTTCTTCATATAAGACTCCTGATCTTATTTATTATCTCCCAATTACAAATTCATTCATACCAAAATGAACTGTTTCCGGTATCTTTTCGGTGTTATGATGTTCCCGAAGGTAAACCAAGATGAATACATATAAGATCATGACCTGTAATTTACTCACGGACTCCCTGTATTCCTGGGGTAAGAGTGCTTTCCGCAAAAGAGCGGAAGCGATTCTTGCCATGTTTGATGAAGAACAGCCGGACATTGTCGGCGGCCAGGAATATACAGTCCGTATGAAATACCGTCTCTCTCCGCTTCTGGAAAAATACGGCTTTACCGGTGAGCCCCGCAGTATCCGCTTCTCCGAATACACTCCTGTATTATGGCGGAAGGACAGATTTGACCGGATTGAATCTGATACACTCTGGCTCTCCGATACACCGGAAGTCCCGGGTTCAAGACACTTCGGCAGCCAGTTTCCGAGAATTGTCACATACGCCGTTCTGAAAGACAAAAACACCGGTCATCTCCTGACCGTATTCAATACACATCTGGACCTGAATTTTCCCTCTGTCCGTCTGAAGCAGATTCATACCCTGCTCTCACTGATCAGGGAAAAAGGACAGGGACATATCATCCTGACAGGTGATTTCAATGAAACCTCCCGGGGAAAAGGAATACAGGAGCTCAGAAACGTCATGCATGACGCGGTCCCCGACTCATTCGGTTCTTCCCTCAGAGGAAAAGCCGGCAGCACGACAAACCACAATCTTCCCGTTGACCATATATTCCACTCCGAAGGACTGATGTGGAAGAAAACAAAAATGATCAGAAGGAAATTCGGTGACATCGCTCCGTCTGATCATTATCCGGTTGTCTGTGAATTAATCGAACTACAGAAGTGAGATCAGTTTCTCAAGATTCTCTTCGGTCGTAGCCCAGCTTGTCGCAAAGCGCACTGCCGTATGGTCATCATCGACCTTTTCCCAGAATGAGAAACCGACATGTTTCTTCAGTTCTTCCATCTGACTGTTTTCAAGAATGACAAACTGCTGATTGGTAGGGGATTCCAGAAGGAATCTGTATCCCTTATCCTTCAGCGCTTTTTTTAATTTCATCGCAAGGGAAACGGCATGTTCCGCAATTCTGAAATAAAGGTTATCGGTAAACAGAACATCAAACTGAATACCGATCAGTCTCCCTTTGGCCAGAAGCGCTCCGTGCTGTTTGACTCTTGTCACAAAATGAGAAGGCTGATTGTTTTTGGTGAACACCACTGCTTCACCGATCAGAGCGCCGACCTTAGTGCCGCCGATATAGAATACATCCGTCAGCTCCGCAATCGTCTTCAGATCGACATCCGTATTTTCCGCTGCCAGACCGTATCCCATTCTCGCTCCGTCAAGATACAGGGGAAGATCATACGCGTGACATACATCACTGATCTCCTTCAGTTCCTTCTTTGTATAGATTGTCCCGTATTCAGTGGGGTGTGTGATATATACCATGCCCGGAAAGACCATGTGTTCATGATTGCCGTCACCGAAAAACGTATCAAGATAGTCCTTCAGCTCTTCTGCCTTCATCTTCCCTTCATGGGATGGAATTGTCAGACATTTATGACCCGAAAACTCAACCGCACCTGCTTCATGGGTTGCGATATGTCCGGTTGAAGCCGTTACGACTCCCTCAAAGGATTCCAGCATCGTATCAATGACCAGCTGATTTGTCTGTGTACCCCCGGCAATCATCGTAATCTGCGCCTGCGGACAATCACATGCCTTCCTGATCTTCTCTTTTGCCGATTCGGTAAAGCAGTCCGATCCGTAGCCTGATACCTGTACGAGATTCGTCTCAATCAGACGCTGCAGTATTTCGGGATGCGCTCCCTCCACATAGTCACTTTCAAAAGTAAGCATAATTTCAGCCTCCGTAACGGAGATATTATACTATCTGTTTCTTTCCTCCACACAAAAAACACCTCTCCGTGTATGATGACTGCTTCCCTTCATGTGAAAAGAGACTTCTTTTTGATACAATATCCTTAATCAATACAAAAGGAGAAAACACCATGGAATATTTCCGCAGTTTCCGCCGCAGAAGCAGAGCTCTTATAATCTCCGCAGCTCTATCGGCAGCTGCCGTAAGCGGCTGCTCAGGTTCAGCCGCACTGGACTATAATGACTTTTTCGAGCTTCAGAAATCCTATCTGATTTCTCAGATTTCCAGTCAGGCAGGCGCCTGGTTCAAGGCTTTTGAATCAGATACCATTGCCAGAACCATTTCCCTCTCTGCCGATGTCTCAGGCACTTCACTGGATAAATACCAGCTGTTCTTCGACAACTCAGCCCTTACCTATTCCGTCAGTCTTTCCGAAGATGAGGCAATCGCTTCCGGCGAACTGATCATCAACGGCCAGCATATCCTCGGTGCTTCCGGCGCAATGGATGAGAAGCAGATCCGCTTCTATCTTCCCGATGCCAATGACGGATATTACTGCATGGACACAAATACCTTCTTCTCGAAATACGGCAAGGATAAAGTCACACTCAATGACTTCCTGAAACAGCAGCCGACGGAAAAAGAACTCCGCGAAGCGCTGGAGGCAGTACTCGATACAATCGGCACGGCCGTCACAAAGGAAACCATTCAGATTGAAACAAATCAGGCAGTCACATTGCTTTACGGTGATCAGAAAGAACACAAGTGTACGGTACTGACATATACACCGGAAAAAGAATCACTTACCGCAATGTTCAATAAGCTCGCAGATCTGATCGAAAGCGATGAGACTATCCGTCAGCTGATGAATATCGTTTCCCTGGAAGACGAACACTGGAAGATCACCAACGCTGCCGACGCAGCCGCGAAGCTCCGTGAAAACGCCGAAACATATGCTGACAAGATTGTCTCCAGCGGATTCGTCTGGAAACTCGCTGTTGAAGGAAACGAGATCCGCAAGAGCACATTCATCACCAATAACGAAGAAGTATTCGCTGCCGAACTGACCGGAAATCCCGAAAGCGGCGGTGAAACAGCCCTCTACACGACAAAGAATGACAACTTCCTGCTGAGAGACACTTTCGCCGTCAAGGGAAGCGAACGCTCCGGCACGGTAATTCTTGATACAAAGGACTCCAGCAACGAAATGGCTTATAACATCAACCGTGAAAGCTATTCCGTACTCGGCCTCCCGGAAGGCACATATCACTTCACGCTGAACAACAGTAAGCTCCCGGCGGAAGCAGACCTCGAAGTATCCCGCGGTGATGACGGAACACATCTCCATAAGATCACCGTCAAATCCTCTGCCGCAAGCTTCACCATTTATCTCAACGCTGCCGCAATGGCAAATGTCAGAATGCCGGAAGGAGAACCGACCGACATTACGAATCTTTCGGAAACAGAGCTGAACCAGTTCTTCGAAACCGTCGGCCTGGCACTGATGCAGAATGTATATCCGATTCTCATGTCCCTCGGACTCGCCGGTTACTGATGAAAAACATCTGCATACTCAAAGACGTCACCAAACGCTATCCTTCTCATCATGAGACTGTTCTCGGTCCTGTTTCACTGACAATTGAAAAAGGAACAGTCACCGGTATACGGGGTGAAAACGGCGCCGGCAAGAGTACGCTTCTTGCCATCATGGCAAATACCCTCAAGCCGACTTCCGGCACAGTCACCTACGGAAAGAAACACATCGTAATCGGATACGTGCCGCAGGAATTATCCCTTTATGAAACAATGACGGGAAGAGAGAACCTGATCTTCTGGGGCCTTGCGGGCGGACTGAAAAAGAAGGACGCAGACATTCAGGCGCAGAAGCTTCTCTCCCTGATGCGTCTTTCCGACAAAGCCGAAAGCACGGCTGCAGAGTACTCCGGCGGAATGAAGCGCAGACTTCATCTCGCCACAGCGCTCATGACCGTTCCCGATCTTCTTCTGCTGGATGAACCGACAGCAGGCGCCGACGCCGAATCCGCCGATACCATTCTGCAGACAGCTGCCGCGCTGAAGGAAAACGGTACAGCGTGCGTCATCATCAGCCACCAGACAGAAGACCTGGAGAAAATATGTGACAACATCCTCTGGCTGGAAAAAGGTCAGATCAAAAACTGAAAGGAACAAACATGGCAGGAATCAAGGCATCTTTCTACAAAGATATGAAACTGTTCCGTACCTCTGTCGGACTGTTCTCCCTGATCCTGCCTTTTCTGTTGGCCGCGGTCATGTCATTTACTGTATCAACAGCATCTCCCGCTTCATTTATCCGTCCGTTCAAAGTCGCCGTAATCGATGAAGATCAGACAATGATGTCACAGATGATCATCGCCGAGGCAAGAGCGGTACCTGTATTTTCTGCCGTGGATGAACGGACGGAGGATCCGGAAGAACTGATCGAAAAAGGATATACTGCCGTATTCACAATTCCCCGGGATTTCTTCTATGACGCCTACACATTCGAACAGAAGCCGGTGCGTGTACTTTTCAACAACGAAAACAGACTTCAGTCTGCCGTATTCCGTTCCGTGTTCACCTCTATTATGGATATCATGAAGACCGAACAGGCCATATCCAAAACCGTCTATGACTATGACCCGGATGCTCTTACAGACAAAGAGAAAAACGGAATGTATGAGAATTCCTCCAAGCGACTGTTATCCGCAGCCCTATCCCGAAACAATATCTTTGATTCAAAAGAAACCGCATCTGATCTTGCGGGGGCACTTCTGAGGAAAACGGCAGCTGTCTCCATTCTCTTTCTGCTTCTGTTTCAGGCATTTTCCATCGCTAAGACAATCCCGCAGGAAACCCGTCTCGGTGTTTCACAGCGGATGAAAGCACTGAACGGAAACAGAATGTCTTTACTGATTTCAAAAGGATTATTCTATCTTTACCTGACTGTTCCGTCGTTATGTCTGTTCGGCATCCTGATCACATTTCAGACAGGTGTAATGCCAGCTTCCCTGCAGATCAGTGAATACGCTGTACTTTGTTTACTGATGATCACCGCGTCATTTATTCCCGCTCTTGCGGCAGCCCGTTTCTCAGTAACTGCTTCGGGTATACGCCGTACAGGAAACATTCTGATTCTGCTGTCATTATTCTTCAGCGGCACTCTGATTCCGTTCAGGGAATTGCCTGAAACGATCTCTTTCATCCGTCATCTTCTTCCTGCCGGATATCTTTATCCCGCGCTTGAAGCAATTGCCCTCAATGTATCATTCCCCGTCTTTCTGAAAATGATATGGCCTGTAATACTGATTACGGCAGTCTCCGGTCTCACTCTCCTTCTGCCCCGTTTCACCCGGAGAGCCGGACGGACAATCCGGGATAACAGGTCCCCTCAGAAGAACAAAACAGGAATA
>CACXDM010000192.1 GCA_902766435.1 uncultured Erysipelotrichaceae bacterium
ATAAACGGAACGCATGAGAGATCATTGTATATGAAAAGGAAAACAGGACGACAAATGCGTCCTGCTTACATTCAGAGTATTTTGTTAATCTGCCTGCCGTCCAGCCATGCCCGAAGATTTTCGAACACGATATCCGCTCTCAGCTCCATTGACTCTTCCGTCATGAATGCCGTGTGCGGCGTTACGATTGTATTCGGTGCCTTCAGCAGAGGATCTTCGGGATCAAGAGGAGGTTCCTTGTCAAAGACATCCAGACACGCCCCTGCGATTGTGCCCCTGCGAAGCGCATCCGCCAGGTCCCGGCTGACAACAACAGGACCTCTTGCGGCATTAACAAGCAAAGCATCAGATTTCATCAATGACAGTTTTTCCGCATTGATCATTCCCTTTGTCTCATCATTCAAAGGACAGTGAAGAATAACAATATCCGACCGCTGCAGAAGATCATCCGGCGCGGTTTCCTCAACATACTCCGGCTTGTCCTTTAACGGTCTGCTGTTATGGGCGAGAACCTTTGCGCTAAAAGCGTCCAGAATCTTTGCCGTTCGTCTGCCGATCTTTCCAAGACCGATAATCCCGACGGTCTTCCCCCGGATCTCACGGGCGCCGAGTCCTTCCTTTGTCTTTCCCTGACGGCATCTGTCTTCGGATGTACGAAGGTTTCTGTAATGGGAAATAATCATCCCGATGACGAGTTCCGCCACCGCTTCATCAGCGTAGCCGGAAGCGTTGGAAACAGCGATACCGCGTTCCTTTGCGGCATCCATGCCTACATGGTCGACCCCGGTAAAAGCAATATCAATGAACTTCAGTTTTTCACAAGCTCTGATGACATCAGAAGGCATCGGCATATTTGCCAGAATCATGATATCCGCATCTGCCGCTTCCTGTTTCAGCACTTCCGGATCTGCTGCCTTTGTATATTCTTTGAATTCGATTCCTTCTTCTTCAAACGGTTTTTTGAGGCTGTTCAGCTTGTCTTCTGAAACAGCAAGCGATTCCATGATGACTGCCTTCATCTTCATTCTCCTTATTCTTCAATAAACATGATTGTAATCTGTTCCGGGCCTTCAACGCTGAAAGTCCTGAGACCCGTAAGCGCATCTCCCTCATAGCCGGAAACAGGTATACCCTTTTTGATCAGATTGTCCCGGATATGTTCGGAGTTGTTTGCGGCAATTGTGATTCTCTGCGGGGGAAGTTCCATCGGTTTTTTCAGACATATGACTTCAATATCAGTCTTTCCGCACTGCAGCAGCAGTCTCAGATTCCAGGTGTCCGTTGCCGTGATTGTCTTACGCAGATAGAATCCGAGATCATTCATCAGGAAATCCGTAACTGCTTTCTGATCGTTGCAGCAGACCGTTGCCCTGGTGATATGCATACGGGAGAAGAAGGGAAACAAAGCTTTGTCCTTTGCGTTTCTCCGCCATGAACGCAGATGTTTCAGCTCCTGCCGCCATGAAGGATGCGTCAGTACATAGGCAACCGCAATATACAGCCCCTGACCGATGATGCCTCCCAGTGAATTGGCCGCAAGGTCATCCACGTCATAGAATCCCATCTTTGTGATCAGCTGTGTGTTTTCAATAAAGAACGTCGCAGCGATGCATGTCAGGATTGTCCTGCGGGATACATCTCTTCTGTACCAGTCAAATACATAGGGAAGAAGATATCCCATCGGGATAAACAGCATGACATTCATATATACCTGGGCAATATTGTCTGTTGATACGATATGAACATATTTCATCGCATCGGTGTATCCGTTGACAAAGAAATTCATCACAGCGTCAAAAAAGCCATAGTCGATTCTCACTGAATTTGCCAGATCCTTAAACAACACGGCATGAATCCTGTAGTCCTCAGCCGCCGAGCGGGAAAAGAATGTTACATAACCGGCAGCGAACAGATACAGAAGAAACATCAATACCAGAAGCAGTTTCCTGTATCGCAGAAGAATATCCGCGTCCGGATTCTGACTGACGCCGTCACTCAGACTGAGTCCTGCCTTCTTACAGACAAAGTAATCAATTGCCGGCAGAAGAACCACCATGATCACTGTCAGCAGCGTCACCATAATAAATGTTGAAAATCCGTTAGGATTGAATATCATCTTTCATTCTCCACTTTCAGATTCAAAGCATATTCACTGCCATTACGGCAACCGGCAGTGTAAGCAGAGACAGTATTGTTGTTACACATACATATTCGACTGCCTCAGTATCATCTTTCCCGTAAAGACGGGCAAACACAGCCACATTGGAACCTACCGGACATGCCGCGCAGATCATTACAGCTGTTTTCATCACCTGTGTACCGACAGGTGTAATCTTCAGCAGAACCAGCGTCAATACAGGAATGACAACCAGACGGATCAGACTGACCAGCCATATATTCTTCTTGCCGAAGATCTTCATCAGATCGGAATTGGCCAGAAACACACCGGAAACGATCATGGCTAGCGGTGTATTCATCCCGATGATTGTTGTGAATACATTCTGTACGAATACCGGTTTCGGCAGATTCAGGATATACAGAAGCAGCCCGACTGCTACAGAAATGACAATCGGATTGCGTATTACCTTAGCCGGTTTCATCAGACTCCTGTCTCCGGTTAACATCACAGCACCTAATGTCCACTGCAGTGCATTGATCAGAACAATAAACGCCGATACATAGAATACCGCTTCACTGCCGCATACAGCTGTAATCAAGGGAATACCCATGAATGCGGCATTGGAAAAGGAGGAAGAGAATTCCGCAATACCGTTCTTTTTGCCGAATACAAGCTTTGAAACAAGCAGAGCGGCAGCCATACAGATACATGCCAGTAATGAAGACTGCAGCAGTTCCCCGGTTCTCTCAGCTGTTCTTTCAATCCAGAGATTGTTAATAATCACAACCGGGACAACCAGATTCAGAAGGATTCTGCTTAAATCCTTAGATCCTTTGTCACTGATCAGTTGTTTCCTGTAGAAGATAAAGCCGATACAGATTAAAACAAACATCAGTCCGATCTGTCTCAGCAGCAGTAATGCCATCTCCATAACGTTCCTCCATACCGGTAAATTATATAATCTTACGGTGTTTTCATACAGAAAAAAGAATCAGAACAGCAGGATGGCAGCTACTGTTCCTGCTGCACATAATCTGATCCGGTAACGTTTTTCCTCTCCTGAAAGTCTTTCCTTGTATGCTGACAGAATTATGTCATAATAATATCAGAATAATGAATGGAGGCTGCTATGATCATTAAATCATCTACTACTCTCCGAAATGACTATGGAGCTGTCTCTGATCTCGCACATGAGGTAAGCGAACCCATTTATATCACAAAAAATGGCGAAGGAGATATCGTGGTTATGAGCATTGAAGCATTTGAACGCCGTGAAGAACTCTATAAACTGAAAGCCAAACTGGCTGCGGCAGATGAACTCCGTCTGGCCGGTCACACCGGAATTTCACTTTCCGAATCCCGTGAAAGACTGGAAAAAATCTATGGATGACATTACTTATACCATACAAATTCTTGCCCCGGCACAGGGAGAGTTGGAAGAGATCGCACAGCTGTATCTTTCCCTTGCCGGTATACAATCAGCCCGAAAAAATACAGATAGTATTTATGCAGCACTTGAACGACTTACTTCCTTTCCGCTTTCAGGTCCTCCCATGCAGGAGCCGGGACTGCGCAATCTTGGATATCGTTTTATCGTTGTAAAAAAAAACATCATTATTTATCGTCTGATTGGCAGCACTGTTTTTGTGTACCATATTTTCGACGGACGTTCAGACTATCCGGCGCTTTTCAGATCTGAACTGTTTAAGTGAATCTTCATCTGCCTGCAATCTGATTACTGCTTTCCTCTCTTCTTCATTCTTCTGTACTTCTGGTTTTCGTGATAAAACCGGGATGTAATATACATCCCGGTCATTCAGTATCTTAAGCTGCTTTTACTCTTCGGCAGCTTTCTTTTCTTTTGCTTTACGCGCTTCGCCTCTTTCCTTTGCCTTCTGCAGAACAGCAGGATCAATTCCCATCAGAGTGATCTGCTGCTGTTTGACTGTATCAGCAACCTGATCAATAATGACCTTCTTTACTTCTTTCTCTCTTCTGCGGCGGAGAAGTTCACTGTATCTGAGACGGCGCTTATTCGTAAACTTCGCTGTCTTTTTCATTTTCATTACTCCCTGTTCTTTTTCCCGAAGATCAGACGGAAAAATCCCCGGATCAGGAAGAAGAGTCCGACAAGGATACCGATCAATACTATTCCGCCGATAATGAGAATCAGACCAATGTGTTCACTGATAAATTTAACGGCATCACCGGCACCCTGATCAACACTTTCAAGCTTGCTTGCTTCAAAGAGCTTCACACTGCTCTTCAGTTCCTTCCCTTTGGATTCGGTATACTTTTCAAGATCCTCTTCAAGAATATAGAACGGACGGGGGCCATGATTAAGAACCTGATAATGGTAATCTTCCAGATCAAAATCATCGCCGAGTGTCTTCTGTACCCGCTCACGCAGTTCCCACATTCTTGTCTGGCCATAGCCGTAAGGCAGGATCTGATAAGGAGTATTGACACATGAAGAATAAATGCCTTCCACTGATTCATCAGAGAGATCTCCGCCCGTCAGATTACGGAGATAATCCTTCAGCTGTTCTTTATCATAGTGGTATCCGTTGACCGCAACATCACACGCTGCCTGCAGTGAATAACCGTAGAAGATATTCAGCGCATTCACTTCTGCCCCGAGTTCAGACAGCGGGGAACGCAGCAGCATGATTCTCTCAACATACTGCGCCCATCCTTCCGTATAACCGGTGAGGGCAAGATCATGACGGATATAACTGTAATCCGTATTGAAGAACCAGGTGAAGTTATACAGATGACCCGGGAATCCTTCGTGTGCCAGTGTGTAATACATCTGTGTCAGGGCATCATCCTTAACATTCGAACCGTTGACACGGATAACATTGTTGACAAGATCATCAACCGGCGGCCTGAGATAATATGCCGATACACTCGGATTGGCAACAGACGGATCCAGGTAGGAAGCGACATAGTTTACATCAGGACACTGCGGGAAACCTTCCATATGATTTCTGAGGTATTCCAGCATTTCCTCCGGTGTTTTCAGATCAGGCATCTGTTCCTGCATCATGGTGGAAACAGTTGTTGATTCATTTGTCTGCTCTGTCGTTTCAAACGTACCGGGAGAAACCATCTTGGCCATCATCACATCCGTAAGATAACTCACCGCGTCTTTACAGCCGGAGGAAAGAATACTCTCCACTTCCGAAGCGCTCTTATTATCGCTGGTCTTTCTTCTCAGAAGTCCTTCGAGATAAGCTTCTCCGTCCGGATAATTGCATAAGGATGTTTCTCCGATACTGCGGCTTCCGTACATTGTCTTCAGGAAATCAACGGATTTCTGCACTGCGGGGAGAAACTCATTCAGAACAATATCCCTGTTTGTCTCTTTATAGGATGTTCTTTCTTCATCTGTAAGACCTTCAAATGCATCGATGTTCTTTTCGAAGATGACGATAAGAGGATTCTCTTCCCCTTTGTCTGCAAAGGACTGCATCTGTTCAACAGCTACATCCAGAGCAGTATCCGTCATGAAGTAACCCTGTTCTGCCTGCTGTTTCGTGAATGCGATCATATCATCACTGGCGCGGGGATAGTCCCTGATCAGCGTAAGATAATCATCGATATCCTCTCTTGCATAGAACGTAAACTCCGTCAGCATCGTCATCAGATTGCTCTGGGTCCCCCTGTACGGATTGAACATTTCATCATAGTTCGGAAACGAAGCTTCGTTGACTGTGTTTTCGAGATGGAATTCATAGGCAGTGTAATCATACTGCTGTTCTTCAGTCAGAGAATTGTAATCAAAGGAATGAAGCAGATCCAGTGATTCCTGCGCTTCCTGCTTTTTCTTCTCATTCTCTTCATAACCGAAGCCGCCGAATGTTGGTTCGGGTTTCGTCAGGCCGAGAGACTGATAATCCTTTACCGTGAAGTGGAAATCGATATACCCTCTTTCTGTTGTTTTGATCCATTCGTCTTTCAGGAAAGCGTCAAAATCCTCTCCTTCCGCTGCCATTGGTGTCAGTCCTGTCAGAACCAGCAGAACCGAAATCAATACCGCGGATAATGCATTGATCATTCTTTTCATATACCCTCCCTAATTAATCAAGTGTTTTTCACTTTATTTAAAGGCTTTTTGAACATGCAACTCGTTTCAATAAGCTCGGATTATGTGCAAT
>CACXDM010000193.1 GCA_902766435.1 uncultured Erysipelotrichaceae bacterium
AAGATCATCAGGATCCGTGTAGTTTGTCTTCTCCAGATAGTTGTAAAGAGACAAAGCCCAGTCTTTGTGGTCCGGATTACCGAAGATAAATTTGAACAGTCTGTCCTTTACTGTTCTGTATACCGGTGTTCTCGGCATGGTACCCGCACTCATTTCATTGATTTCCTTCATCATCATTTTTCCTCCTCACCGAATATATAGAGAGAAAAATTCAGATTCCGCGAAAAAAGGCAGAATTTTTCATCCTGCCTTGAAGTTGTATACCGGACGGATCACATTGATGATTTCACATGTATCTCCGATCAGAAATACGATTTCATCCATTGGCTTGTATGCCATCGGGCTTTCATCAATTGTATCCATACTGACGGAAGTTGAATAAATTCCTTCCATTGCCTGTTCATATTCCGTCAGTGAGAAGTTTTCCTTTGCGGCTCTGCGCGAACAGATTCTGCCTGCGCCATGCGGCGCGGAGCAGTTCCATTCCTCATTGCCTCTGCCGACACAGATCAGAGAACCGTCTCTCATATTCACCGGAATCAGCAGACGCTCACCCTTACGGGCAGAGACAGCCCCCTTGCGGAGAATCATATGTTCCGTATCGATGTAGTTGTGAATAGTAGTGAAGGAATCCGCACGGTGCCATCCCATATGGGTCATGATTTCTTCCGCGATTGTCTTCCGGTTGAGGTCCGCATATCTCTGCATGATCTCCATGTCATGAAGGTACTCTTCCAGAAGCTGACCGGAACAGTATGCGTAATCCGTATTTCTTGTCTGACGGAATTCCTCAGCCATCTTCCTGACTGCCGCAGGGATTTCTCTTTCTCTTCCTTCCTCCTTCATCCGGCTGATCATCTCATTCACTGCATCTCTTTCACGCTGCTTCAGCTGACGGACAGCGCCGTTCTTATACCATCTGGCGGTATCTGTTCCGCCGCTGCGTGATCCTGAATGAATTACCAGCCAGTATCTGCCCTGTCCATCCTGATCAACTTCAATGAAATGATTCCCGCCGCCAAGTGTGCCGAGGGATCTTTCAACCCTGTCTGTATCGATGCCTTCCGCACAGTACAGATCAGACAGTCTGATCTGTGACATGTTCGGATGAGGCTCTTCACGGATTTCAAACCCGGACGGAACATATTGACGGATTACCTTGTCAAGCTGAGGGAAGTCAATTTCTCTTTCCTGCAGGAGTACAGCTTCCATACCGCAGCCGATATCCACTCCCACAAAGCCTGGAACGACCGCGTCACCGATCGTCATTGTTGTACCGATTGTACAGCCGTCCCCCGCATGAACATCCGGCATGATCCGGATGCGGCTGTTCTTCAGAAACGGCAGAGAGCACATTGTGCGGATCTGCTCTTCAGCTGCCTCTTCGAGAGTACGGGCGTATACATACGCCTCATTATATCCACCTTCGATTCTTCTCATCTCTTGTCACCTTCTTCGCTGCCTTGTCATATTTGCGCAGTGTCAACTGCATATATTCTTCCGGCGAAGATACATTATCCTTCATCAGTGCCTGAATAACCTGCGGCGTGCATCCGGAGATGTACCGCACATTCGTTTCACCGGTATCGGCCGCAAACTGTACTCTGGATGCGTTGACATTCCAGTAGACAACCTTCGGCACCGGGATACCGGCATACTTGAATTTCCGTTTCATCGCTTCATACGTCGGAACATTGTATCTTCCCGCGTCAAACTGCATATCGGAGATGATGACCACCCTCTTGATATAGTCTGCCGGATTCTTGATCCGCAGGCTTGTCTCAAAAATCAGGTCATACACCTTTTTGATATCCGTATTTGTTATATCCTGATGAGAATATGTCTTTTTCAGTTTCTCATACAGATTCATTCCCTGATCCAGCTCGATCAGCTGCGGCCGGGAAGAGAATGTAATAAATTTATCCGCAAACTCCCCTTTCAGCAATTCCGCGTACAGAATTGCAAGAGCAGTAGAGTTCAGGATCGCCTCTTTCGGATATGTCATGGAATAGGAACCGTCACGGACAACGATCGTCTGATCCGCCGCTTTCAGGTTTCTCTTCATTTCGTCCCACTTCACCTGCATTGCCAGCTGTTCCGTTTCATTCATCTCCCGTTTGTATTCGGAGATGATCTGATACGGGAATACAGCGGACGCATTGACAAAGGCCTTACCTTCCGCCGCAGCCCTGACATACGCATCATAGCGTTCACCGTCATTTGCCGCAAATGCCTTACGGTACTTATGCAGGGCAGCAGACGGTACAGTCTGATAATCAAACGTATAGTCCTTTTCCCGCAGGTTGTTTTCCAATATCCGTCCCTTACGCAGAGCGGAAAGCATCTTACGGTAGGAAGCCGCATTCAGATCCAGCTCCTTCATAAAGAAACGGGCAAGTTCTCTTGTCTGTTTTGAAGAAGCGTTGACAGACGGCATCCATTTCGGAAGCAGAGATACATTCCAATTCTGTTTGAGCATATCAAGATCTTCAACCAGCTGTCTGCCGACGAAGGCAGCCATCTGCTTTTCTGCCGCTGTGCCGTATGCCGCAAACAGATCGTCATATCTTCCGTATTCCACAACATACGGAAACATCTTCACAGCCGTTTCCGTATCGGCATCGCACAGATACCGGAAGCATCTGCGGAAGACTTCCCGCTCACCAAGACCACCCAGGATATCCCTGAGATAGAACAGGTTCTTGACTGCAGTGACCCTGTCCTCCTGATACGCCGCTTCAAACATCCTCAATGCCTGATCAGGATCCTGACGCATGGATCCTGCCGTACCGAAAAAGTCGAGGTTGGCGTTTACCGTATGCCGGTATGCCAGGTCTCCGTTTTCGGTGTAAACCATCTCATTCTGCTGATTCAGCAGCTTTTTCAATATTTCCGCGAATGTCATATTCGTTAACCTCCTTAACAAGGTGCCGTTAATTTCAAACGACTGAAATGCTGTACGATTGCTGGAGGCACCTTTAATCACAAGACACTTCGACTTTCCCAATAGTCATCCTTAAGCTGGTTGGAGTAATTCAATCGCTGTAAGTGTCTTTACGCCATTATAATATCCTGCTGAAGTAATCAGTAAAATCTTCAGAAACCGTTTTCTTTATGACCCCTGTTTTATGCGTAAAATAAGCAAATATTTCATTTTTTTATAATTATTCCGACCCCTTTTCAGGTATGATATTGTTATGGAAGATAAAATTAAGATCTATATTTCGGAAAAAACCGCCCGCATTCTTGACAAGGATGCCGAGCTTTTTGAATTCCGCCGCAAAGACGGAAAAGTCAACCGCAACGCATTTCTCAATACCCTGATTCTGAATTACTTTGAAACCTACCAGAACGAACGGTCTTCACTTCTGCAGAAAATCCGTCAGGAACTCTCAGACACAGGGATCAGTCCCGGAAACCAGGCATATATCTCATTGTCAATTATGGACCTCATTGCCAAAGATGTAAGATCATCCGGCAGACTGGATGTGACGGTATCCCTTAAACCGACCAAAAAATCCTCCGATCTGATCCGCTACATTGAAGCGGCATATCTGGAAGATTCCACCCTTTCCGGCTATTTCCGGGATATGTTTATTTCCTATGCCTCCATTCCGCAGGACGAGAGGGAAAAGATCATTTTCCGTGAACAGTATGAGGTGATTAATGAGGCAATACGGCTTAACCGGAAACTGGCTTTTATTTCCACCAGAAATCCCGAACTGCTGTATGTTGTCTCACCTTATGCGGTCGCCTCTGCCAAAGAGGAACTGTTCAACTATCTTCTCGCTTCCTACAGGAATTATCCATATACATTCCGTCTTTCCCGGATCAGGAAGGCAATGATATCCGCTGCTGATACAGAGATTTCCGATTCTGTCATGAACGCACTGAAACGGATGGAAAAATACGGACCGCAGTATGCATTCTATACCGAAGAAGAAATCTGTGTGCAGCTGACTGACCTGGGAAAAAGGAAATTCGAAACGTTCTATATTCACCGCCCCGTGCCTGAACGGATTGAAGATAATCTGTATTATTTCCGCTGCTCGGCAAATCAGGTATATCAGTACTTCTGCCGTTACGGAAAGGACGCGATTGTTCTGTATCCGGAAAAACTGCAGGCAAAACTCCTCTCGTATTATGCCGGAGGATACAGGGCTTATATGAAAGCTGCCGGAAAGGAGAAATCATGATCACATTGACAAACTGGCCGGATGAAACAGAAAAAACACTCATGGAACTTTACGAAAATGTTGATCAGTCAAACTGTCTGGTCACGGTGAATATTTCATCCCATCAGCAGACTGAAAACTATATCCGTATTATCAAAAGCGGTGACAATGACGGAAAACCGTTTCTCTGCCGGGCAGTCTGTCTGGATGATCAGTTAATCGGAAAAGCAGAACTGACCAGATACGATGACAACTCCGCCGAACTGGACATCGTCCTGCGCCGTGAATACTGCGGCAGAGGTTACGGCACGAAGGCAGTTGTTGACCTTGTATATACCGTGATCGGTATGAATTGGTGCAGCAAAATACGCGCATATGTCTCCGCCGCAAACAAGCCTGCAGGAAGGATGCTGATGAAAGTCGGTTTCAAGCCTCTCCGTAAATTCAAAGCCGATATCATGGTTCCTGCCGAAAATACTTATTCACTCAAGGAACAGGATGGCTATGAATTCATCCTGGAAATCCCGGAAATAACAGTCAGCTGAAAACCGAAAACGACCGCCGGTCATAT
>CACXDM010000194.1 GCA_902766435.1 uncultured Erysipelotrichaceae bacterium
ATGAAGAAAACAACAAAGACAGTATGTATGGCTTTGCTGAGCGGGATCATATTATGCGGCTGCAGTCCGGCAGAAAGCTCCGCCAGCTTTGTGCCCGAGAGTTCGGTCGGTATGGAAAATCCCTGGAAGGAAACAAAGGACCTCGAAGAAGCGGTAAAGGGTTCCGGGATTGAATTTGATCCGCCGGAGGAGAATCCGGTGCCGGATGCGGAAAACCCGATCGCGTTTTTCGAATACATGTATATGGACGGTGTAATCAGCGTACTTTATGAGGGCGTTGATGATGAAATGATCGTCCGTAAGTCAAATGTATATGAAGGCAAGGAAGCGCTTGCCGGTGATTACAACACGTATTCAAAGATATGGGAAGAAAACTATAAAGGACTTAACGTGACTTGTGAAGGAAACGGAAAGCTGATCAGCTGCGCGTATTTCTCCTCGGGTGACATGCATTATTCCATCACATTCGATCCGGGTGAGGAAGACAGAGGCCTTACCGCTGACCAGCTCGGTTCAATCATTATGAGTATGCAGTAAACAGGCAGATTTTATGAAGCCTGTTTTCTTTTTCTGTCGTCTGTAATAATAGTTGAAGGAGCACGTATATGAACAAAAAGTATATTCCGGCGGCAGTGATTTCCCTTGCCGTGAATCTGACGGGTATGCTCGTCAATTATCTTCATTTTCAAAAGACGGATTATCTTCTGTTTTCGCTGAAGTCCTATGGCGGAGAGTTTATGGGGGAAAGCGGCTTTGGTCTGTATGCATCGCATATTTATACGATGTTGCCGGACGGGAACGATATCCACTCTCTGCGGTTCAGTCCGTTTGGCTTTCTTCTGTCATTTCTGCTGGTATTCGCTGCAGCTTATCTGATCCTGACTGCAGCCCGGCAGGCAGTAAAGCTGCTGAAAAGAAAATGATACGGATTATTCCGTATCAGGTTAATCATTTTTGGTGAAAGGTGATTGTCCGGAAGTGACAAAGTCGATTTCCTTTTTTCTTTCGCTGTTTTCAAGATAGCTTCTTGCATACACAATGCTGTAGAGAAGATTTAGATAGAAGGAGAAACATTCCTGGGAAAAGAATGTGGCGATATTGTCCGACTGTACCTCGTAGGAGGGGATCATCAGTCTGACTGCCGCATTTTCCGTAAGGGGTGTTTTTGTATGGGATGAAAGAACGATATACGGAACGTTCCGTGACTGCAGTATTCTCGCCGCAGAACCCTGAGCGGAGGAGCCGCCGCGGTAGGAAACAAACAGAGCAGCAGTGTTCTGTTTTGCGGTCATCGTGCGGTCAGTGAAGTACAGACACAGGCAAGAACCGAAGCCGGCATCATTTTCCCGGCAGACGAATAATAATACAGAAGACCGGATACCTGAAACTCCCTTAAATATCCGGATACTGTGAAAACAACCGGCAGAAGCCGGTTTTTATATACGTATTCCGATGAACAATTATCGTTTAACATTAATTTTGGTGTTGACATCATAAGATTACTGACTATACTGAAATTATCGATAAACGTTAAATTAATAACGGGAAAGATAAATAGAGGTGGATGATGAATAACGAAAAGATGATAAAGACCGCAAATACCGCATATAAGATTGTCTCTGTTCTCAGAATCATTGTGACTGCCGGCATAGCTGTTTATGCGGCAGGACTGGTATTGATGATGGTGATCGGTATGGATCGTATGCCGTTGTCAGTCAATACACTTTCATTCGGCACAGTGACTCTGCATCTGGCGGAGGGCGCACTGCCGGATCAGATCATAGGCAAAGCACAGATGCTCGGAGCGATGCTGCCGGCCTCCGTCATTCTCGCTGTCGTATACTATGTTCTGACAGTGCTCAGAAGGATACTTGAACCGATGAAGGAAGGACGCCCGTTTGAAACGGATGTATCAGATAATATCCGCAGACTTGCCACAGCCGTACTTGCCGGCGGAATACTCTCATATGCCGCACAGACCGCATCCGGATTCTTCTTCCGCGCTCAATACGATGCACTGCGGGAATTGTTCAAAGAAGGAGTGGTTGATCATATTACCGTGACATACAGCTTCAGTCTGAATTTTGTCTTTGCGGCACTGGTGCTCTATCTTCTTTCTTATATCTTCCGTTATGGCGAAGAACTGCAGCGCCAGTCGGATGAGACACTGTGAGGGAAGACGTATGGGTAAAATCATTCTGCGGCTGGACAGGGTTATGGCTGACCGGAAAATGAGTCTGAAAGAACTGTCGGAACTTGTCGGTGTATCCAATGTGAATCTGTCCAAGATGAAAACAGGAAAAATCAGTGCGATCCGTTTCTCGACACTGGAAGCGATCTGTGAGGCGCTTCACTGTCAGCCGGGAGACATACTTGAATACCTTCCGGATCAGCCGGAGTAATGAAAGACAGCTGATTATCCCGGTTTGGCGAAGAAATCGTTAATTGTTATAATACAGACATTGGATGACAAGGAGAAACTATGAAAATCGGATGTGTTAAGGAAATCAAGAACAATGAATTCAGAGTCGGACTGACACCGGATAATGTAAAGGCGTATGTGGCTGCCGGTCATCATGTATACATGGAAAAAGGCGCCGGTACCGGTTCCGGTTTCACTGACAGTGAATATGTTGAGGCAGGAGCTTCACTTCTCGATAACGCTGAGGATATCTGGAAGAATGTCGATATGATGATCAAGGTCAAGGAACCGCTTCCTGAAGAGTATCCGTTCTTCAAAGAGGGCCTGATCCTCTATACATATCTTCATCTTGCGGCTGATCAGGAACAGACGGATGCTCTGCTGAAGGGAAAGGTCAATGCAGTGGCGTATGAGACACTGCAGGAAAAAGACAATTCACTGCCGCTTCTTGCGCCGATGAGTCAGATTGCGGGACGTCTTTCCATCCAGGAAGGCGCGAAGTATCTTGAAAAGAAGTATGGCGGAGAGGGTATACTTCTGGCCGGTGTGCCGGGAACACCCAAGGCAAATGTTGTGATCCTCGGCGGCGGTACGGTAGGCATGAATGCCTGTAAGATCGCTGTCGGCATGGGCGCCAACGTTACGATTCTTGATATCAACCTGAAGCGTCTGGAAGAGCTGGACAACCGTTTCGGCTCACAGATTCAGACACTGGTTTCAAGTGATTCAAATGTCGAAAGATCAGTGAAGAATGCGGATCTGGTCATCGGTTCCGTACTGATTCCGGGTGCTTCAACACCAAAACTGTTTAAGAAAAAGTATCTGAAGGAAATGAAGGACGGCGCGGTATTCGTTGATGTGGCAATTGATCAGGGCGGCTGCGGAGAATCCTCTCATGTCACAACACATGATGATCCTGTCTATACACTTGACGGTGTCGTTCACTACTGTGTCGGAAACATGCCCGGCGCAGTACCGAGAACAAGTACGATCGCTCTGACAAACGCGACTGTCCGCTATGGTCTGCAGATTGCCGAAGCAGGACTGGAAGAGGCATGCCGGAAGAGTCACGTCATTGCGACAGGCGTCAATACATATGAAGGCAGACTGACGAATGAAAATGTGGCTGCTGCCCACGGATATGAATACACTGATCTGAAAGAACTGATCTGATATGAGCAAATACCTCGACAAAGCAAAAGAACTGCGGAATGATCCCGTCATGCATTACAACTGCGCACAGGCAGTCGTGCTTGCCTTTTCGGAAGACCTCGGCATTGATGAAGAAACACTGATGAAACTGACTGCCAATTTCGGCGGCGGGATGAAGATGGCTTCCATCTGTGGTACGGTAACCGGCGGGGCAATGGTGCTCGGATTGTTCGGTATGGATAATGTAAGGGCACTGAATCTGTTCTATCAGAAAGTGAAGGACAGGCATGAAGGGCTTCTGATGTGCGCTGATCTTCTGAAGCTGAATGCATCCAAAGGACTGCCGAAGAAACCGCATTGTGATCAGATGGTTTATGACAGCGTGCAGTTTGTGGAAGAGATCCTGCAGGAACAGGGGATTCTGAAACCGGAGTGATCCGGTTTTTTTCGTTTGTGCCGCAAAGCGTATGTTTTGGTATGATATTGATATGTCTGAAAACCATGTCAGAAAAATGCTGATACTGTCTTCACAGTTCCGTGAAGATGAACCCTCGGTTCTGATCTGCCCTGAGTGCGGCAGGATCAGCCGCCGTCTGATTCTTCCGTCTTCCGGCAGCTCCTATCAGCTCGCCGAAGCATTTGAATGTCCGTTCTGCGGCAGTTTTTATCATGAAGCGGAAGAGGGGGATGACAGTAAATACAAAGAGGCTTACGAACGGTATACCAGGGCACCCGGCGCGTACAACGCTTCCGCCAAACGACAGTATGCCCTCAGAACAGAAGAAGAAAACAACGGATTTCTTTCCGCTGCCGATGAAAAGATCGGCCGGTGGAAAAAGGAACTGCTGGATACGGGCATGCGGAACCGCCTGGTCAATTTCAGGGAAACACGTTCCGGATCACTGAAGGTTCTGGAGCCTTCCACAAAAGAGCTCTTTTCCCAGCTTGCCGTAAAAGAAAAAGAACTGTCCTTCCGGCGGCCTGTCACGAAACTTTCCGATTACCGTACGTATGCCGTTTTGGCACTGATGGATACACTTGGCTGTCCGCTGCCTGTTGAAGTCGGCGATATCGGTACTTCCGGAACTGTCAGTGAAAGAGAGAAGACACTGAAGAACCTGCAGGCCAAAACAAGACTGGCAGGGGAGGAACAGGGAATCAATATCCTGTATATTGCATTCGGTTTTGTTCTGTGGCGGGATCACACAAAGGCAAACGGAAGATGGATCAAGTCACCGCTGCTGATGATGCCGGCAGCTCTTTCGCGCGGGAAACTGACGGATCCGTTCAAAGTCAGAAAGACGGATGATGAAGTCACCGTCAATCCGACACTTTCCTATCTTTTTGATACGGAATACGGAATAACTCTGCCGCCGTTTGTCATGAACGGGAAAGATGCATACCCTACGTATCTCAATGAAGTGCAGCAGCTGATTGACGACAGGGGATGGAAAGTCATTGATGAAGCATATCTCGGTCTTTTCTCTTTTCTGAAAATCAGTATGTATCATGATCTTGAGGAAAACGCTGACCGGATTAAGAATCATCCCGTTCTGCGCGCGATGTGCGGTGACAGAAGCGGTCTTGTGCCGGTTACACGGGAGATGACGGAATATGATATCGATGCTTCACAGCCTTCCGAATGGCATGAAGTGGTGGATGCCGACTCCTCACAGGAAGAAGCGGTAATGCTCTTCCGCAAAGGCGTCAGTTTTGTCATGCAGGGGCCGCCCGGCACCGGCAAAAGCCAGACGATCACAAACATCATTGCCGAAGCTCTTGCGGAAGGTAAGAAGATACTTTTCGTATCGGAGAAAGCAGCTGCCCTTGAAGTCGTATACAAGCGTCTTTCGGAAAACGGTCTTTCTGATTTCTGTCTGTCACTCCATGATTACCGGGCGGACAAAAAAAGAACGGTGGCGGAAATTGAAAAGAATCTCAGGCTCAGACCGGAAACAGCCGGGAGTTATATTTACCGGGATCTGAAGGATCTCTTCACGCAGCGCACTGTTCTGAAGACATATGCCGAAGAACTCCATGCGGTCCGTGAACCGCTTCAGGAAAGCATCTATTCCATATTCGGCCGTCTTTCGGCATTGGAAAAGAATACGTCTGTCCCGTTTCGTATGGAAAATATTGAGGATATCTCTGCTGATGCATTCGCCGAATGTCTGATGGCTGCGGAAGGATATGAAAATGCTCTGAGAAGACTCGGGGGCAGACTGACGGAGAATCCCTGGTTCAATACATCACTGAGAACGTCCTCGCAGACAGTCAGAGAGGAAATGAAAAGGGAATGGGGCGGTCTTCCCGAAGATCTGAAGGAGCTTCATGAAAAGGTCAGTTCATTCAGAAACAGATACGGACTGTCCTTCAGTCATACTGCCGGAAGTCTGGAAAAAGAACTGTCCGAGGCAATGACAGTACTCTCTTTGCCGGTGTATCCCGCCATGAACAGAAGACAGCTGAATACCCTGATCAAAAAGGCGGATGAACTCGGTGAAAGGCAGAGCAGACTCCTTCAGGGTGAACAGAGACTGACGGACGCATTGAGAGGAATCCGGGAAAACTGGCAGACGGAGAAACTGAAACTGGACGAAAAACAGCTGAACAGTCTCAGACATACGATTGAAGATGAAGAACACCCGGTTCATACAATGACCGATCTCAAAAAGGAAGAAGAACGCCTGCACCGTATACAGAAACAGCTTAAGACACTTTCCGATACCTATGATGATGCGGCTGATCTCTTGAAATGTCCGGCAGAAGGAACGGGAAGGGATCTTCTCCGTATGGCGCAGCTGCTTAAGCTTCTTTCCGCTTCGGTGATTCCGGAAGAGAACTGGTTTCATCCTGTCCACAGTGAAGAAGCACTGAAGCTGGCAGATGAGACAGATGAACAGGTGCTTAAGATCAGGCAGATGGAGAACAGCCTGAATTCCGGCTGGGATCCGGAAGTCCTGAAGATCAATGCCGAAGGCATGCTCGGGCGTTTCCGCAGTGAATACACCGGCATGTTCTATATGCTGAAGTCAAATTACCGCGCCGATATGAAACAGCTCCGCATGTACTGCCGGAATACAGGCAGTCCTTTAAGTGACAGCGAAGCGATGCGTGTTCTTCAGTTTATTCATGAGATCAATCTTGAAAAGATGTGGTTTGAGGACAACAGAGCGCGTCTGCGTACTTCCTTCGGCAGATACGAAGACGGGATGAAGACCGATACTTCAAAAGTCCGGAAAGGAATTGAAACCGCCCGCAAAATTGCCGGGCTCTTTTCGCCGGATGCGGTGCCTTATGAAATGATTCAGTCTCTTTCTTCACTGGATGATTCGGTAACCGATGCCGTAAGACTGCGTAATTATGCATCAATTCTGAAGGAAGAAAGTGTATCGGAACTGTTTGCGGGCATTTCTTCTCTTTGTGAAAGGGAACCGGAAACTCTGAATATCCGGCAGGAGATGTTCCCGCTCGTTAATAGCGAAAGGGAAAGACTGATCCTCAGCAGAGGCGCTCTGCAGACGGTCAGACGGGCCATGATCACGGAGGGCAGCCTCTATGAAAAGATCAGGGAGCTGATTTCCGATGCGGATACCATTGTCAGTGAACTGAAGGAAGCAGGAAGCATCATTCCCGATAAGATTTCCTCTTTGCCGGAAGAGGCAGAGGAATGCGCCGCTGAATACCGGAAGGAACTGGAAAGACTGGATCCCGCTGAACATACAGAGTACGCTTTTCTGTTTACGGAAGAACAGCCTTCATGGCAGTATCTGCTTCATACGCTGAAGAAGATCCGTTTCTACGAACAAAGCAGTCTGCCCGGAATCTACGGTGAACTCCGCCGCAGTATGCCGGAAAAAGGGAAACTCATTCTCAGTGAGCTGAATGATCTGATCCGGCTGCACAGCCGCATCATTCCTCAGCTGCAGTCATTTCATGAAGCCTTTGGCGAAAAGGATGTTTTCCATGAGGATATCCTGTCACTCAGTCATCAGGCAGATGCGTGTCTGAATGATTTTGATGCGCTCGACCGGTGGATTGATACCGCTGAAGCAGAAGAGGAATGCCGCCGGCTCGGTATGGAAAGCTTCACGGAGGAAATCAGAAAGAAAGACAATACGGTATCTGATGTCAGAGCTGCCTTTGAAAAGGGATTTGCCCTTCAGTGGCTGACATCCGTCTGTAAGGATGTACCTGCGGTTCGGGATTTCCGCCGCCGTGTCTTTGATCAGAAGACGGAGAAATTCAGAAAACTGGATACAAAACAGCTGCTTCACTCACGTACAAGAATCCGGGAAAAGGTCATTTCCTCGTTCCCTGACAGAAATAATGTGACTTCGGAGATGGCAGTGCTCACGCATGAAGCGGAAAAGAAAAGACGGATCATGCCGCTGCGCCGTCTTTTCCGGGAGATACCGCATCTTCTTCTGCAGCTGAAACCGTGTCTGATGATGTCTCCTCTTTCGGCTGCGTATTTTCTGAATGCGGATGATTATCATTTCGACCTGGTGATCTTTGATGAGGCATCACAGATTTTCCCGCAGGATGCGGTTGGCGCCATTCTGCGCGGTGATCAGGTGATTATTACCGGTGATCCGAAGCAGCTGCCGCCGACGGATTTCTTCATCCGGAACAGTCAGCCGGAGGAATTCGATGACGAAAATGATTACGAAGAGACATACGATTCCATCCTGGAGGAAGCTTCGGCCGTACTGCCGGGGAAAATGCTGCTGTGGCATTACCGCAGCCGCAGTGAGGAACTGATCTCGTTCTCCAACCGGCAGATCTATCATAATGAACTGATTACTTTCCCTTCACTGAGACAGGCAGCACCCGATACCGGTGTAGAGTTTGTCCATGTTGAAGACGGATATTATGAAGCAGGCGGCAGAAGCCGCAATGTGCCGGAAGCCCGCAAGTGTGCCGAACTGCTGCAGGAACATATCCGGAAGTATCCGGAAAGGTCACTCGGCATCATTGCCTTCAGTGAAAAACAGCAGCAGGCAATCAGCCGTGAAGTACAGCGGTTCAGGGAAAACAACCCCGATACCGAATGGTTCTTCGATGAAAACAGGGAAGGCGCGTTCTTTGTCAAGAATCTTGAGACCGTACAGGGTGATGAACGGGATACGATCTTCTTCTCTGTCGGCTACGCGAAGACGAAGGAACAGAAGAAAAACAACAGAGCGATGACAATGCAGTTCGGTCCTCTTTCAAGGTCGGGCGGTGAGCGCAGACTGAATGTTGCCGTAACAAGAGCGCGGATCAATGTCAAGCTGGTCAGCTCCGTTATGCCCTCTGATCTTAAGGATGATGTCTCTTCCGAAGGTGTGAGAATGCTGAAGGAGTATATGCAGTATGCTCTGAGACACGGAAGTGCTTCAGAACGCACAGAGTCACCCCGCGGAAAAGATGAATTTGCCGACAGTATCTGCCGTTACCTGAATGAAAAGGG
The DNA here is from genome assembly GCA_902766435.1 of uncultured Erysipelotrichaceae bacterium. Taxonomy (GTDB): domain Bacteria; phylum Bacillota_I; class Bacilli_A; order Erysipelotrichales; family Erysipelotrichaceae; genus Bulleidia. The sequence continues at coordinate 9,030 of CACXDM010000194.1, forward strand.
ATATGAAACCGTCCGGAATGCCGGTACCTCCGGTTACCGGATTGACATTGCCGTAAAGCATCCTGTTCTGGAAAATGTGTTTGCGGCGGGAATCGAATGTGACGGATACAATTACATCTCCGCTGTCACGGTCAGGGAACGTGACCGGCTGCGCAGCAGTGTTCTGCAGGGAATGGGATGGCATATGTACCGCGTATGGTCGGCGGAATGGTTCCGCAACCGGGATGGTGAAGGAAAACAGCTGACGGATTTTATCGACCGGGCTGCAGAAGAGATGACAAAGAAGGAAACGGAGCGGAAGGGGGAAGAACATGGCGGATCAGACAATTCTTAATCCCGAACTGGACGGGCTCTCCGCGACGGAAGTGAATCAGACGGTCATCGACGAATACAACCGGGAAAACGGCATCACCGCAGCAGAAATTCCGGAGGTCAAGGAAGGAGCGGTACTGGAAGGCGGTTATGAAATTGTCCGGAAGCTGGAAGTGACTTCGGGTGAGGCGGATCTTTATCTCTGTACAAAGGACGAAGAACGCTTTGCCGCAAAAATCTATCAGCGGCGGACCGCGATGAAGCCGGAAGTTACGGCAGCGCGGATGGAGATCGATTCTCCGTATGTCGCAAAACTCTACGCGGCGGGGGAATACGAAGGCTGTCCCTTTGAGATTCTTCCTTATTATGAAAAGGGAAGTCTTTCCGGCCGGATGATCAGCTTTGAGGATCTCTGTGAGAGAATCATTCCCCAGCTGAACGAAGGGCTGAAGGCGGTTCATGAAGCGGGAATCATTCACAAGGATCTCAAACCGTCCAATATCATGTGCTGTGATGACGGAAAGACGGTATCCATCATCGATTTCGGCATCAGTTCCGCCATGGAAAATCAGCAGACCGTGCTTGTCACAAGAACGGGAATGACGCCGGAATATGCCGCGCCTGAAACGTTCCGGAATGTCTACTGTGAGGAATCAGACTACTATTCACTCGGCGTGACACTGTTTGAACTGTTCTGCGGCTATACACCGTATTCCGATCTTGATCCGGCGGATATCAGCAGATATCTTTCCATACAGCGCATACCTCTTCCTTCCGATATGCCGGAAAGACTGGGTGATCTGATTCTCGGACTTACATATTCCGATATCAGCCGCCGTCATGAAAAAGATAATCCGAACCGCCGCTGGGTGTATGACGATGTGGTGCGGTGGCTGAAGAAGGAACCGTATGTACTGCCGGGTGAGGGCAGAGGGATGGAAGAAGAGGAAGAGATTCCGCCTTTTGAGCTGGCCGGTGAAACATATACAACACTGTCCGCACTTACAGACGGTCTGGCTGATCACTGGGAGGAAGGTAAGATAAAATTCTTCCGCGGTGAACTGACTGCCTATTTCCGTTCATTCCGGCGGGAAACTGCCCGCAAATGCAGTGCTGCCGAAGAGGAAGCGGAAAAACTGAGCGGACATGATGATCTTGTTTACCGCAGTGTGCTGTACCGGATCAATCCTTCTCTGCACAGCTTCTGCTGGCAGGGAAGGCGGTTTGAAAGCCTGCCTGCTTTCGGCAGACAGATGCTGGAAAAGCTTTGGGATCAGGATCATTCAGACGACGCATTCCTCAGAGAAATACTGAAGGAACATGTTCTTTCGGCATACGTATCCGATGTATCCGGTGATAACGGAAGACTGATGAAGGCGGCGGAAGCACTGGAAGCTGCGTATGATCTTGAGGAAGCTGAGGGAACAGACGGCAGAAGAGCATTCTGGCTGAGCGCTTTTACGCTGTCCGGACAGAAGCTGCTGATGGCTGACGGCGAGCAGTTCCGCACACCCGGCGAACTTGCCGGCTATATGAGAAAACTGCTGAACAGTTCTTACAAACGGTTTGCGTCTTTCTGTCATCAGCTGGCGGACGCGGACGGCACCCCCGATCCTCAGCTTGAGGCGTGGCTGATGGTTCTCGGCAGACAGGAAGAACTGAAAAAGTGGCGGGAGTCACTGGACTAGGAGGAATGATGAGCGGACCCAAGGTACAGATCTATAAACTGAAGGGAAAAGAACGGGAGAATGCCCTGGCACAGCTGCGCTGTGACCGTGAGGCTGCCCGGTACTTTAACGCTTCGAAGGAGATGCTGAAGAAACTTTCCGACAGTGAGGCGGAGATCCGTATATCGCTGCAGATTCTGAAACGGATGCAGGAGAAATACGGCTCGCAGGAAGAAAAGATTGCCGAAGCGGAAAAGACTGCCGCCGAACTGAAGGCAAACCTCAGTGAACTGAAGAAGCTGTTTTCAAAATACCGTCCGGCCGGAAGAAGATATGTTTTCACCGAGGCGGAACTGCAGAAGAAACAGGCAAAGCTGAAACAAATCAGAGAGATTCATGACGGTCTTCAGGAACTGAAGAAACACGCTGACAAAGCCGCTTCCTGCGGTATGGACGCAGTCGAAACAAAACGTTCTGAGATTCTTTCGCTGCTCAGTGAAACACTGAATACGGAGGAAGTTCCGGCAGAAACGGCAGAACAGCTTCATCAGAGGATCAGTGATTTCTATGCCGGATTCAGCGGAAATCTTTTTGCGGAAGGTGAGGAAGAACATTTCGCTGAAGTCAAAGACGCGCTGGCACAGTCACTGAAGAAATATTCACCGGAAGTGCTGTCAAAGGATACATACCGGGAACTGGCAAATGCGCTCAGATATATGCAGAGGATTGAGACACCCGCTCAGCTGCAGTCCTTTCAAAGCATTACACTGAGTCCCCTGAAGAAAAAGGCGGAACAAGAATCGGCGCACTATGAGGGAAAACTGGCAGAGTGGAAGGCACTCTGTGAACTGCTGTCAGAAGAAAGAAAAGCTCCTGCATTTGATGATATGGATAAGGCATGTGAAGCATTGGAAAAAGAGGTGCTTGAACAGCAGGAGAAGGAATATATTGCCCGCTGTACGGATGAAGTGATGAAGGAGATGGGATATGATCTCATCGGCGCCAGACAGGTTGTCAAGAAAAGCGGCAGACATTTCCGCAGCGAACTGTATACCTTTACTGAAGGAACCGCAGTCAATGTCACGTATTCCGATGACGGTCAGATTGCGGTGGAAATCGGCGGAATCTCTCAGGATGACAGACTTCCCGATGCCGGTGAGAGCCCAGTGCTCGTGGATGCGATGGCGGAATTCTGCAGTGAATTTGCCGTGTTTGAAAAAAAGATGGCCGAGAGGGGAATCCTCGTCAGCAGCCGCATTGCCAAACTTCCTCCGGCGCCGGAACACGCTTCTCTGATCAATATCAATGATTATCAGATGAACCGTTCGGTTTCCCTGCTGGAGGATACATGTACGGGAAAAGAAAACGGAACACAGAATTATCTGTACCGGGAGGATGACTGAATATGAAAAAATTCAAAATCTGTCCGATCTGCGGTGAGAAAAACTCACCCGGACTGCTGGAATGCCGCATCTGTGAAGCGGATCTGACAGGTGTCAGGGTCAGTACGGAGGAGAGTGCTTCTTCGGAAAAAGAAACGGCGCTGGTCAGAATCTGTGATTGCGGTTTTGCCAATCCGCCTCAGGCAAGAAAATGTCAGTCCTGCGGCGAGGATATTTCCGATATTCTTCCGACACCGGCAGTTACAGAGGAAAAGTCCGGATATGAATTATGTTCCCCGGATGAATCTTTCGTGTATGAACTCTGCTCACAGGGCTGTGTAATCGGCCGGGAAGCGGAGATGGATGCGTATCTGCTTTCCCATTCCTATGTCAGCCGCCGTCAGGCAGAGATTGTGATTTCCGGCAAGGAGATCAGAATCTTCAATCTCAGCCGGACAAATCCGACATTTGTGAATAATGAAAAAGTGCCTGAAGACGGCACGGTTCTTCATGAAGGGGATGAGATCGGACTCGGCGGAAAGAAGATCAAAGGCGAACGGCAGGAAAAAGCCGCTTATCTGATCCTGAGGAAGGCACAGTGAATATCGCGAGAATCCTTTGGCCGGTTAAAGTGCTCGGACCGGGAAACCGGATCGGCATCTGGGTATCAGGCTGCGGCAGACGCTGTCCGTTCTGCAGCAATCCCGAACTCTGGCACCGGAAAAAGGAGTATGAAATCTCAGTGTCACAGCTGAGGGAAGTGATATCCCGCATCGCTGCGGAACACCGGGTTGACGGATTTACCTTCAGCGGCGGGGAACCGATGGATCAGGCAGAGGAACTCGCTGAACTGCTTTCAGGGATCAGCAGTATTTCCGGAGATATTCTGATCTACAGCGGCTATACCCTGGCACAATTAAAGGAAAAGAATGATCCGGCAGTGAACAGTGTGCTGAAACAGGTCGCGGTTCTGATTGACGGGGAATACCGGGATGAGGAAAACAACAATGTTCTTCTGCGGGGGTCGGCCAATCAGAAAATACATATTCTGAATGAACAGCTGCGCAGGAAGTATGACGAATATCTTTCTTCAGCTGTCAATCAGATACAGAATTTTACGGTATCCGGCGGGATCATTTCCGTCGGTATCCATCACAGAGGATTTTCAGGAGGTACGCTATGACGGAATTAATGCCGGGATGGCATCGTGAGCTGACAATTTTCAGCCGGATCAAGCCGCTTGTGCTGATTGAAGGAAATGTACTTGATGTATACAGATATCCCGTGGAAGGCAGTATATCCGAAGGGGGTATTCTCCGCCTGCCCGAATATCTTCATTATTTCTTTACCGATCTCGGTTACGGGAGGATTGTTTTTTATGACAGTCTCCGCGGTTTTTACAACAGCTGTGATGAGAGTCAGATCAGGGAGTTTTCACGTCTGACAAATACAAGTGTTCAAAACGGTACGGTTGCCAGTGATTTCAGCAGCCGTGTTCAGTCAGCTGCTTCACTTTGTCATACGGCAGTTACCCAGAATGAAACTCCCGCAGTAATTATCATGAATCTGGCTTCGAGATACATCACTTCACCGAACGCGATGAATCAGGCTGAGGTAAACAGCTTCACGGATCTGATGCTTGCCTCAATTGATGCAAGGGAAGTCAGAACTGCCGGCGGCACACTGAAGAATCTGATCGTGATGATCGTAAACAAGGTCAATGACATACCGCCGTGGTTCTATCTGGACAACCCGAATGTCTGTACGGTTACGGTTCCGTCTCCTTCGAAAGAAGAGCGCAGCGCACTGGTAAAAGGCGAGAACTTCGCCAGTTTTTTCAATGCGGAAGTATACAGGGAGGATATGCCGTATTACCGGGAACATCCCGATGAGCTGCGCCGGGTACAGGATAAGTTTATCGGCCTGACGGAAGGATTCCGCTTCACGGAGATCAACGGTCTGCGCAGACTGTGCAAGAACGAAAAGATCCGTATCGGCAAAATGTCTTCGGCAATCGATCTCTTCCGCTACGGCATCCGGGAAAATCCCTGGGACGCTCTGGATACGGAGGCGCTGAAAAATGCCGAAGCTGCCTTCAGCAGAAGGGTAAAAGGACAGGAGACCGCAGTAACCAAGACGATGGATGTCGTCAAGCGTGCCGTAACGGGACTTTCCGGTCTTCAGGGTTCATCACATACCAGACCGAAGGGAGTTCTGTTCTTTGCCGGACCGACCGGAACGGGAAAAACCGAAACTGCCAAAACACTGGCGGAGATTCTGTTTGGTGATGAAAGCCGGTGCATCCGTTTTGATATGAGTGAATTCAGTCAGAGTCATACCGACCAGAGACTCTTCGGCGCTCCGCCCGGCTATATCGGCTATGAAGCAGGCGGACAGCTGACAAACGCAGTACGGAATAATCCGTTTTCAATTCTTCTGTTTGATGAGATCGAAAAGGCGCATCCCTCAATTCTGGATAAATTCCTGCAGATTCTTGAAGACGGCAGAATGACCGACGGGCAGGGGAATACCGTATATTTCTCCGAATGTGTCATCATCTTCACCAGTAACCTCGGTATCTATACCGTCAATGAGAACGGACATCGTCAGCAGAATGTGACACCCGATATGACGTATGAGGAAGTGTCACAGAGAGTTTCCGATGCGGTGGGAGATTATTTCAAGATCCAGCTTGGCAGACCTGAGATACTGAACCGGATCGGTGAGAATATTGTAGTATTTGATTTCATCCGGCCTGAGACTGCCAATATGATTCTTCAGGCACAGATCGCAAAAATACAGCAGAATCTCTTAACGGAAAAGGGCATTACTGTCGAACTGAGTCCGGAAGCACTTCAGGTTCTTCAGGAAAAGGCAGCCGGAAATCTTCAGAACGGCGGACGCGGTATCGGCAATATGACCGAAAGCCTGCTGATCACACCGCTCGCAAGATACTTATTTGATGAGAATATCTCTGAAGGAACATCACTGCTGATCGAAGCAGTGGACGTTGATACAATGCCGGCTTCCATCCGGTGCAGAGTCGTCAGATGAAAACCGGATATAAAGCCGCACTGTTAATCAGTGCTCTGACACTACTCTCCGCAGAAGGAATATTACTGCACGCAAATTCCGCAATGACACACTGGGAAGGAACAGATTCCACAGGTGTTGTCTCAACAGACAGTGAGTGTCCTCTGACGGTCATCCATGAAGATCTGACATTCAGGATCAGTGATTTTCCCGCAGTGCATTACAGTAATCCGGCTTCCTTTGCGGACTATCAGAGTACGGTAACGGCTGAATACACATTCTGTAATCCTTCTGATCTGCATGTGACGGCGCATCTCGCGTTTCCTTTCGGCAAT
>CACXDM010000195.1 GCA_902766435.1 uncultured Erysipelotrichaceae bacterium
AGGGATGATCATCCGCCGTATGATTCAGTACAAGATCCGTATACACATTGATGTTTCTCTCATGACACTCTTTGATCAGCGCGTCAAAGTCATCCATTGTACCGTAGACGGGATCCACAGAGTAGTAATCCTTTACATCGTACTTATGATAGGTATCCGAAGGTGTTACCGGCATCAGCCAGATACCGTCAAATCCCATATCCTGAATATATTCCAGTTTGTTTCTCAGGCCGTTGATGTCACCTATGCCATCACCGTCCGAATCATAATAAGAATAGAGAAATACTTCATATGTGGTACCGTACGGTCTTTCGGTCTGATTCTGCTGCGGTTCCTTGTTCAGCTCCATCATCTGAACAGAAGAAACAGCAGGTCCCGGAGAATCTGCTGTCTTTTTTCCGCACGCTGTCAGTCCGAGCACAGCAGTCAGAAGAACTGCAGTACAGGTTTTTCTTTTCATTATCCCTTGACGGCGCCGCTCATGCCCTCAACATAGTATCTCTGCATGTAGAGGAACAGTGCGGCAATCGGGATGGAGATAATAACCGCGCCGGCCGCGAAGCATGTGTACCACTGATTGATGTATTCTTTCTGCAGCATATTCCAGAGTCCGATGGCAACCGTATACTGATCGGCACTGGCACCGCAGATAACCTTTGCAAAGATGAAGTCAACCCAGGGAGCGATGAAGCTAGTCAGTACGGTATAGATAACGATCGGCTTCGAAAGAGGTATCGTGATCTTCGTAAAGACCTGCCACTGTGTGGCCCCGTCCATAATCGCCGCTTCATCGATTGAACGCGGAACCGTATCGAAATAACCCTTGGCAATCTGGAAGCCGAGTCCGGTTCCTGCCGAATAGACAACAATCAATGCAATCCGGATCAAAGAACCTGTTGTCAGTCCCATTGCCTTAAGAATATAGTACTGGGCAATCATTGACATGAAGCCCGGGAACAGACCGAGAATCATTGCCATATTCATATAGGGCTTGCGGAACTTGAACCGCATTCTGGAAAGACTGTAGGAAACCGACAGAACGAAGAAGGTTGAAATAATACAGCAGATAACGGCAATGATCAGTGTATTCATGAACATCTTCGGAAAATTCAGAACCGTTCTGTTGGTAAACAGCTTGATGTAATTGTTTAATGTATATCCCTTGGGGAAGAATGTCGTAACATAGGATCCCGGTTCTTTGCGGAAGCTGGTCAGAACGATCCATACGATCGGCATGACCCAAAGAAACGCAAGAACGGCAAGAAGCAGATGTACAAGAAGATTGACTGTTCTTTTTCTGGCGCTTGGCGCATTCTTTTTCATCGTACTCATATTACATGAATGCCTCCTCATTCTTATAGGAACCGGAATTCCGGTATGTGACGAGTGTGATGATCGTCAGGATCACGAATGTCATGATGCCGATGACAGCACCGATGTTGTAATACTGCTGGTCGATTGTCAGCTTATACAGCCAGGTGACAAGCAGATCGGTCTGACCTGCAGTGTCTCCGACATAAGTGGGACCGCCGGTCGAGAGCAGATAGATGACATTGAAGTTATTGATATTGCCGACAAAGGATGTAATCAGATACGGTGTCGTGACAAACAGCATGTACGGCAGCGTAATCTTGAAGAAGATCGTAACCGGACCTGCCCCGTCCATTCTGGCTGCTTCATACAGCTCAGAAGGAATATTCTGCAGAATACCCGTAACCTGAAGCATCGTATACGGAATACCGACCCAGAGGTTGATGATGATAATCGTAATCTTTGCGAGTGTCGCATCCTGCCAGAACGGGATGGGCTGACTGATCAGACCGAGATTCTGCAGAACAACGTTCACTGCCCCATGGGGCTGCAGCATCGTATTCATGACCATCAAAGAGACAAACTGGGGAACCGCAATACTCAGGATAAAGCAGAAACGCCAGAATCCTTTCCCCTTTGTTTCCTTACGGTTGATGACCATTGCCAGGATCATGCCGAGGATATAGTTCAGGAAGGTTGCGAAGATTGCCCAGATGACTGTCCATCTGAGAACACCCCAGAACTGACGGCCGATATTCCCGTTCATGTTGAGAACTCTTTTGAACTGTGTCAGACCGTTCCAGTCAAACAGGATCAGATGGGACCCTTCCTTGGAATATGTTGTGAATGCCATACAGATCATAAAGACCAGCGGCACGATATTGAAGACAAGAATACCGAGACACGGCAGGGACATCAGCGTGATATGAAGATTGCCGTCAAAAAGAGACCGGATATCCTCAATGAATGAAGGAACGTGTCTTCCTTCCTCCTGCATCTTCTGAATCTTGTATGAATGCTTCATCTGCAGAATCCAGAGAAGGATGAAGGCAAGTACAACGAATACCGCCACTACGCCATAGAGCAGAATCAGCAGGGAATTGTCACCCTGAGTGTATTCATAGATCCCTTTGGCCTCATTGTATACTTCACCGGCTTCCACCGTACCGAGACTCGGCAGCATGACCAGATTATGCAGTCCGGCCGCAGCCATGAAGAACATGAATGATATTTCGAGCAGGAATACAAGTATGCCCTTAATCCTCTGCCCGTGTCCGAACAGCCCGGCTCCCATGATGACCGCGGAAAGCTTCGTCCAAATGTCACCGCCTGTCAAAGCCCTGCCGACCGTTATATTTTTCTCACTGACCATAAATATATCTCCTGTTAATGCAGGGAGAATACATGCGTATCCTCCCTGTATCTTTTATGTGCTGATTCTGATGATTATTCAACTGCAGCTGTATTCATTGTTGTGTTCATTGCTTCCGTCTTTTCAGCCGCATTCTCATGTGTGACTGTACCGTTGACGAGTTCTTCACCCATGGACTGAGCCGGACCCCAGTACTGTCCCATTGTGTTGTTCAGAGGCTGAACGATGGATGCGTGGTCATATGTATCGGCAATTGCCTGAACCATTTCGCTGTCTGCGATCTTGATGGTCTTGTCAACAGGAGAAACCTTTCTCAGATCATAACGGTCCTGCTGAGCCTGAGTGCTTCCGAGGAATGCAGCGAGTGCTACAGCCACCTGCGGGTTCTTGGAAGTTGCGTTGACACCGATTGCCTTGGAGCCGGCGAATGCCTTCAGCTGCTTTTCCTCACCATTGAGTGTATATGTGGGAGCGCACGCAACACCGACATTCTCTTCGCCGATTGCTTCAACAACAGCCGCATAGTCCCATTCACCGGAGAACAGGCAGTTGATTGTGCCTTCTGTAAGTGCGCTGGCGGAAAGACCGTTTGAGTCTACGAAGTTCGGGTTGGCAGCCAGGTCTACGAGATAGTTTGTAACAGCGACAGCCTTGTCTCCGCCGAAGTCGATACCTGCTGTTTCATCGAGTCCGTCTGCGCCGAACAGTGTGCATCCGTTAGCCGCATAGAAGGAAGCGATATACCAGGAGTTGGAAAGCGGGAAGCCTACCTTGCCCTTTTCCAGCATTGTGTCGAGGCTCTTGACATCGTCAGCCGAGAAGACTCTCTTGTCATAGAACATGAACCATGTGTTGGCAGCGCACGGAACACCGTATACACCGTCACCGACAGTAACCGTATTGATTGTTGTGGCAGAGTTCTGTTCATTGATCTGATCCAGTGTGGCTCCGCCGAGTCTTGCGATCGCGCCGTTCTGAATCAGTGTCGGGATATTATCGTTTGCGAGAATAAATACGTCAGCGCCTGCCTCAGCGTCCTTGGACAGCTTGTCCTTGACTTCACCTTCCGGGCATACTTCCTTAACGAATTCAATCTGCCATTCAGGATGTGCTTCCTGGAAAGCAGCGAGTTCCTTGTCCAGCCAGTTGCCGAGATCAGCAGACTGATCTTCGGACGGTGTCCAGACAGTCAGTGTAATCGGACCTTCATTGGCAGCCGAAGCTGCTGCGGATGATGTGTTCGTTGCGGATGAACATCCTGCCAGAAGGGAAAGTCCCATCAGGGCAGAGATTCCTGCAGACATAATTCTTGTGCTCTTCATTTCTCTTTCCTCCAGTAATTTTTATCTGAGCGTTTGCTTTTTTCCATAATCAGAATGTGTATTCAATGTTTGTTCAGATCAGCGATGCTTTCACCTGCCAGCACCCGGAAGGGAACTGTTCCATGGACGGCACTGCGGGAATAATTGATTCTCAGCAGCAGATCATCAACTGCCTTCTTTGCCAGCGCGTCCCTGTCCTGCTTCACCGTCGCAAGACGCGGTATCGTATACTTCACGTGTTCGATCCCGTCATAGCCGATCAGGGAGATATCCTCCGGAATACGGATGTCCCGGTCACGAAGCGCTCTGAGTACGCCGACCGCAACCGTATCGCTTAAGGCGAAGATACCGGTAATCTCCTGATCCTTTTTCAGCATCCTGACTGCAGCGTCATAACCGTCCTTCATCGCAAAGCGGCAGGAACAGAACTGTTTATCCTGATCAAACGGAATACCGCTTTCCTTCAGACGCTTAACTGCACCCTGCAGTCTCCGTGTGCCGACTTCACCCTTTTCACCGCTTGCGCTGCCGCCGATGATACCGATATGCGTATGTCCGCGCCGGATCAGATAGTCAACCGCCATTCCCGCAGCTTCAGAATCATCCGTTGTGAAACTGGACAGATTGTCAAATCCCAGTCCGGCCGCCGTCTCCGTTACCAGAACGGAAGGAACCGTAATCCGGGAAAAGCCTTCTTCGAAGAAATGGAGATTCCCGCCGAGAAAGATAATCCCTTTCGGATTCCGCTCACTGCAGATCTGCGCAGCTGTTTCCACCTCATTGGTGAATTCATCCAGGAAGCTGACCGAGACATATTCCCCGAACGTACGGAGATATTCCTGCATCCGTTCCAGTATGCCTTCAAGGAAAACATTCTGTGTCCCCTTTACAAGTACGGCAATGTTGGATGTGATTGTCTGTTTCAGCATCTTGGCATTCGAATTCGGCTGAAAGTTCTCATCTTCGATAACCTTTTCAATGATCTGTCTGGCTTCTTCACTGACATCCTGCCGGTGATTGATAACTCTTGAAACCGTGCCGATGGAGTATCCGGAAAGTCTGGCAATGTCTTTGATCGTCGTCATATCCAAACCCTCCGTAAACGTTTTTGGAAACGTTTACAGTCATATTTTATGTTTGCGGTTACATTTCGTCAATACCCGATTTCACAAAAATGGGAAAAATGTCTCTCAGGCATTCAGCTTGGAAGACTTGACGGCTGATATATAATAAGTAAGCGAAAAGAGGTAATAAGCAATTATGACAAAAGTTGATGTGATTTCCGGCTTTCTCGGTGCCGGCAAGACCACTCTGATTCAGAAACTGATCAAGGATGTATTTGCCGGTCAGAAAGTCGTACTTGTTGAAAATGAATTCGGCGAAATCGGTATCGACGGCGGTTTCCTGCAGGAAGCAGGCATCGAAATTACCGAGATCAACAGCGGATGTATCTGCTGCACACTGAAAGGTGACTTCGAAGCAGCTCTTAAAAAGGTCTCCGAAGAATATCAGCCTGACCATATCATTATCGAACCGTCCGGTGTCGGCAAACTCTCCGATATCCTGCGGGCGATCCGTGACGTGGACGGACTGGAACTCAACAGCTACAGTACGGTAGTCGATGCCAAGAGATGTCAGATCTATCACAAGAACTTCAAAGAGTTCTTCGATGATCAGATCGCTACAGCATCCTGTGTCATTCTCTCCCGTACGCAGATGACCGATGAAGCAACCCTGCAGAAGGATCTCGACATCATCCGCGAGCTGAACAGTGATGTCAGAGTCATCACAACACCGTGGGATGAGTTAAGCGGAACAGCGATCTTCGAGGCAATGGAAGGTTCTTCCTCCGGCTTCCCTGAGATTTCCTACGATGAGGATGACGAGGACGAGGATGAACACGAGCATCATCACCATCACGATGATGACGAAGAAGAGCACGAGCACCATCACCA
>CACXDM010000196.1 GCA_902766435.1 uncultured Erysipelotrichaceae bacterium
ACAGGCAGTCTTGCGGTATCCTTCAGCGTCCTGACCGGCCAGTAGTCTTCTTCCGCAGAACTTGAAAGATTCCAGTCAGCGGGAAGATATATGACATATTCCGCATGGCGGAAGTCACGCCACTCTTCGGGAAGATTCATCGTATAGGCACCGGCTCCCATTGTCACCAGTTTGTAATACGGTTCTTCCTCTGAGGGCGGCACAAGACATACATCCAGATGTATATCGGGGGATACGATTTCATGCAGAACATGCGTAAAGGGACCGAACTGATCATTGATGAAACTGTCCAGTTCCCTGATTTCCGGTTCATCATACAGATACGGCGGCTGTTCTTTCTTCTTCTCTTTTCCAAACTTGTCAAACAAACCCATAACTCCTCTTTTCTCACTCGTTCTTTCCGAATGAATTAAACCATGCTCTTTCTCCGAATGCTTTCTTTACCGGTGCCGCAGCGCTGCCTTCCCCGATGCCGACAGGCAGGAAGCAGACAAGATCATATCCTTCCGGTACCTGCAGAATCTCAGCTATTCTGTCACAGATTCTGTCATCATCCGTAATATGTCCTTCATACCAGCAGCTTTGGTATCCCAGAGCCGTAACTGCCAGAAGAATGTTCTCGATAACAGCAGAATAATCCTGTACGGCAAAGCATTTGTCCCGGTATGCATTGATTCTTTGTGTCAGAACGCATATGGCGGCAGGAGCCGTTTCAGCAGCGGGAGGATCAATAACTTCTTTTATTCTTTCCAGCACTGCCGGATCATCGACCGCGATCAAGGATGTTGTCTGTTTATTGCATCCGGAGGGTGCGCTGAGACATGCCTTCATGATTTTTACAAGATCTTCCCTCGGTACGGGGATATCTTTGTATTTTCCCCTGTAGCTGTGTCTGTTCAGTACCGCCTCAAATACGTCCATGATCTCCCTCCTTCATATGCCTTCTGTAAACCTGTCTTCTCTTATTGTTATACAATGCCTTTTTCTCCGTCTGGAAAAAGTTCCCTTTAAACGGGATCCGGATTCACTGAATGCTGTTCCGCATCTTTCGAATGAAGCAGTATCTTTCCATCAGCCATGAACGAGCCGAAAGTACCGGTAAATGTATATGAAACCGGCTCACCGTCAGAGAAATCCATTTCGTTTGTATATTTCTGTTTATCCTGATAGGAACCGGAGATATGGAACGTCTGATTCTGAACGTTCTGAAAGACCTGTTCCAGTTCCGGATCATCGGTGATCAGCTCCACCAGAAAACCTTCGTTTTCCATATAGCTTCCGTCATACAGAGGCACTTTTCCCGCCTTGTAGAAAAGCGTGCGAACCGTAACTTCTTTTCCGTATAACTGATTCACATCCTTTTCCGGCAGGAAGTTGACCGTAACATGAAAACTTTCCGGAACATGCTCATACGGCGCTTAATCACCGCGGACTTCACGGAATAATTCACTGATCTCTGATGTATCCAGGAATACAGCCTCATATACAACTTTATCCGGATCGGTTGAAAACGTCTCTGCCGGTTTTTCTGTCTCTGTGGGAACGTTTCTGTTCAGGATCAGCATACCGCAGCCAATCCCGCCATAAGCAGTATGACAATGAGAACAATTCTGTTATTCATCTGTCTGTTTCTCTTTCCCTCACGTATGATTTACAGCCTGAAACCAATGAAAGTATAACATTCATTTTATTGTCTGTTACAGCTTCTGTATAAAAGGCCGCAGCCATACGCTGCAGCCTGACTGTTTTACCTGAAGCTCTTCACCCAGTTCAGCAGGGAATCCCTGTATACATTATCCGTGACATCCTTCTTCATCCGGTCGGTTACCGGACCGTTGGCTGCCATCTTCGCAAGTATCTCTGCCTGCAGTTCTTCGACGGTCATCTCTTCATAGGATTTCCCTGTCTCTGCCCGCTTCGGCATGGTCAGGATTTTCTTTTCTTCCTGCTTCTTTACTTCTGCGATCACTTTTTTGATCGGTTTATAGATCTTTTTGACACCTTCCGCCGGAAGCCAGATCTCACCGCTGTTTCCTTCAATCTCAATGTGCAGTTTTCCCTCAGACGCAATGGGTTTTCCGCTGAGGGCACCGGTATATGTACCGTCGAAATCAAGATCAAATGAAGCCGGAGTGTCACTGTTGTTTACCGTGATGATGACATCCCCTCTCGCAAAGGCGTATTTGGTTGTCGTTAATTCAAGTTCCCTGTATTCCCCATAGGAGAGCGCCTTTTCCGACAAGTGAATCCTGCCAAGTGCCTTGATGATCTCAACATACGGGTTATCCTGCTTTTTCAGTTCCTCCAGATCAAGTGCCGGTCTGATTGAAGCGTCGGAATATCTTTCCTTCTTTCCTTCCACGCCGAATTCGGATCCGTAGTAAACAGAGGGAATACCCGGCAGCGTATAGAGAAGAATATGAACGGGAAGATAGTGTGCCCGGTTGTTCAGCTTGGAGATGATGCGTTCGACATCATGGTTGTCCACGAAGCTGTACAGTCTGACATCCGTACCGAGTCCCATGCCGAGCTGTCTTCTGACGGTATGGGCGATCTCAAAGTAGTTGTGATCGTTGTGGCCGCTGAAGAGTGCCTTATGGAGGTGGTAGTTTGTTACGGAGTGAAGTGTATGTTCATTCACCCATCTTGAGTAATCACCGTGAATGACTTCACCCATCAGCCAGAAGTCTTCCTTCACTTCATCCGCCAGTCCTCTCAGGCTGTGCATGAAGTCAAAGTCCAGTACATCCGCCGTATCCAGACGCAGACCGTCAATATCGAATTCCGATACCCACCAGCGGATTGTATCAAGAAGATAATCCCTGACTTCCGGATTGCGGAGGTTCAGCTTCACCAGAAGATTGTATCCGCCCCAGTTGTCATAGAAGAATCCGTCATTGTATTCGTTGTTTCCCCAGAAGTTTACATTGCAGTACCAGTTCACATATCTGCTGTTTTCCCTGTGCTGCTGTATATCCTTAAAGGCAAAGAAGTCTCTTCCCGTATGATTGAATACACCGTCCAGAATGACTTTGATTCCTGCTTTATGGCATTCTTCCACAAAGTTCTTCAGATCGTCATTGGTGCCGAGTCTGCTGTCAAGCTTACGGTAATCGGTTGTTTCATACCCGTGTCCCACGGATTCAAACAGCGGACCGATATACAGTCCGGTAAAGCCCGTCTCTTTGAGATGAGAGATCCAGGGAATCAATGTATTCAGTCTGTGTACGGGTTCACCGTAGTCATTCTGTGCCGGGGCGCCTGTCAGTCCCAGCGGATATATATGATAAAACACTGCTTCATCAAACCATGCCATTGTTAGTCTCCTTTGTATCAAAACAGAATCAGGTCTGTTGTTTTCACCTGATTCCGTATTCTATTATGAAACGATGCCGGATGTAAAGAAGACGGAGTCTTCCCACATACTGCAGATGAACTCACCTGTCTATTTACACGGGAAAAGATTATAATACTTCTTGTTGTGAACATAAGGAGAAAAACATGATACTGGATCAGATTGACAGTGATTTACTTGCGCTTGCCTCACAGTCGGATGATGAGCTTGCGGACATATACAAAGAGCTTGACCGGGTCTGTCTCCATCATACAGACAGAATCCTCTCCCTCTTCATTGAGAATCAGGTATCGTATTCCGACTTTGCGGATATCAACGGCTACGGCAACTTCGATACCGGTAGAGAAAAACTGGAAAAGATCTTCGCCTCGGTTCTCGGCTGTGAAGACGCACTGGTAAGACCTCAGATCATGAGCGGCACCAATGCCCTGTGGCTTGCCTTTTCGGCCATGTTGAAACACGGGGATACAATGATCTCCCTTTCCGGTGCGCCATATGACTCCCTGCAGGAAATGATTGGTCTTTACGGTGACTCGAGTCAGTCGCTGAAGGCAAATGGTGTGAAGTATGAACAGATTGATCTGATTGATGACGCTTTTGACGAAGAAAAGATCGTTGAACGTCTGAGTAAGAATGATGTGAAACTCGTGGAAATACAGCGTTCAAGAGGCTACTCTTCACGCCGTTCCATCCCCATTGCGGACATCGGACATCTGATCGGAAAGATCAGGGAAGTCAATCAGGATGTCATCATCATGGTTGATAACTGCTATGGCGAACTC
>CACXDM010000197.1 GCA_902766435.1 uncultured Erysipelotrichaceae bacterium
ATGCTTAAACGGCATACAAATCAATATTATTTACGGAAGAAACCCGGAATAATATCCTCACTGTCAGTTCCGAAGGAAATATCGTCATCATCATCTGTAATCACACCGCTGTTCGGCTGCGGCTTGGATACAGGGGTGTTCTGAGAGGCAGGACCGTCAGACGCAATCATCTCGGGTTTCGGCAGATCAAAACCAGTAGCGATGACGGATACAATAATGGAATCACCAATCTTGTCATTGATTGCAACACCGAAGATGATATCGATATCATTTCCGGCTGCTTCACGGATATAATCAACCGCTTCACTTGCATCATAAGCAGACATGCTTGTTCCGCCGG
Organism: uncultured Erysipelotrichaceae bacterium; assembly: GCA_902766435.1. Lineage (GTDB taxonomy): Bacteria > Bacillota_I > Bacilli_A > Erysipelotrichales > Erysipelotrichaceae > Bulleidia. The sequence continues at coordinate 341 of CACXDM010000197.1, forward strand.
TGACATTGATGATCGCGCTCTTTGCGCCGATAATCTGTGCTTCAAGCAGAGGTGACTGGATTGCTCTTTCAGCAGCTTCCTTGGCCTTGTCTTCTCCATCAGCCATACCGATTCCGAACAGAGCGGAACCCTGACCTTCCATGACACTCTTGATGTCCGCAAAGTCGAGGTTAATCATTGCCGGAACAGCGATCAGGTCTGTAATTGTCTGAACACCCTGACGGAGGATATTGTCAGCTTCCTTAAATGCATCTTCAAAAGGAATGTGTCCGATGACTTCAAGCACCTTGTTGTTGGAGATGATAATCAGGGAATCAACATATTCCTTCAGCTGTTCAAGACCCTGTTCAGCCTGAACCATTCTCTTTCTTCCCTCAAATGAGAAAGGCTTTGTAACGATTCCGACTGTCAGGCAGCCGAGCTCCTTGGCGATCTTCGCAAATAACGGAGAAGCACCTGTACCGGTACCGCCGCCAAGACCTGCCGTAAGGAAGATCATGTCAGCGCCTTCCATGGATCTGCGGATGGCATCCTCACTCTCAACAGCCGCCTTTCTGCCGTTGTCAGGATTTCCGCCTGCACCAAGACCTTCTTTTCCGAGCTGGATTTTGTTTGCGACCGGAGAAACATCCAGTGCCTGCAAATCCGTATTTGCGACATAGAATTCAACTCCCTGTACGCCTTCCTGTACCATTCGGTTAACTGCATTGCTGCCTGCGCCGCCTACGCCGAAGACCTTGATCTTCGCCACCTGATTATAAGTTAAGTCTGCCATATTCATTTACCTCTCGCTTTATTTCTTTCCTTCCAGGAATATGCCTTTCAGTTTATTGGTCAGTGTATCTTCCTTGCTGCCGTCCGATTTCTTGTCACGGTAGGAAACTGATTTGATGAATTCCTCCATGTCAAGGCTGTCATCGGTATAACCGGTAATGGGAAGTTTGTCCTGATATGCATAGAATAACCCGAGACAAGCAGTAAGACCGGCATTTCTGCCGCCAAGTGTCTCCGGTATGTAAACTCTTGTTTCTGTTCCGAGGCGTCTCTCCAAAAGATCGTCGAGACCTTCTGTTTCGCCACCTTCACCCGTAATCATAACAGCAGTTTCGCCGCCTTGCAAGATTGGGATGCATGTTTTCTGTATTGCTTCAAGCCATGCCTCTACTCTGTCATTGACACATTCAACCAGTTCCTTTTCGTTGATTGTGCGTGTTTCACTGTCCTGCTGCCAGATATGGACAGGATTCGCTGACAGCTCTCTGCTGTTCAGACGAGCGCTGTACTTCAGCAGCTCGACTGCCGTCTCACGTCTGATCCCGTAATTCTCGACGATGGGCGCCGCAATGGAACCGAGACCGATCGGAAGCACTGCCGCAGTTGTGAGCCTGCCGTTCTTTAAAAGACCGAGTGTCGTTGACTCTCTTTCCATCTTAAGCATAATGACCTGATGGTTGACCGCCTGTTCGAACAGCGCTGCTTCCTTGCCGACAGCATAGACATCAAGGAACAGATCCATGATCCTGAGTCCTGCCTTCTCAATACATGTGACAAGATCATATGAGAACTTTCTGTCAGCACAGAGAAGATCAATATTAACCGTCAGCTGAGAGCATCTCTCGCCGATCGGAATACGTCTGCTTGTAATTCCGTTGACAGTGTATTTCACACAGACAGTCTGAATCAGCGCGTAGTTCTTGCCGATATCCATCTGTTCCGCCTTGGCCATGGCATTTCTGACATCCTGAATGGAAACCGTCTGGTCAAGCCCTTCAACATCAACGGTCGACTTGAACGAATATCTTTTCATGCGGTAGGAAGGCATTGCAAGAATCACCTTCCTGATATCCGCACCGATCATCTTCTTTGCATCACTGACGGCCGTAACCACCGCAGCAGTTACCGCCTCCGGATTAATCACTTCATTATATGTAATCCCGTCACAGGGAACGCGTTCAACTTTAATAATATTGAATCTTGTATTAAAGAACTCGCCGATCACCAGTCTGACCTCATGATCAGCCACTTCAATACCGGCAAAAATCTGTTTTCCGTCCACGTTATCCCTCCCTTCAGAGAACACCCGTATTCTACCATACTTCAATAATGAATGACAGTTCGGAAGACCGAATGAATCCGGGATTTTTCCCGTTCAGGATAGTATCATCTTTTAGTTGCAATTGCAATTGATCTATGTTATTGTCAATAAGCAATTATGAATGAAGGAGGTTATGGTATATGTCCAGAGTTTGTGCCGTATCCGGAAAGAAAGCTTTATCAGGAAACAGGCGTTCCCATTCCCTTCGCGCTACACGCCGTAAGTGGAATGTAAATCTGCAGAAAGTTCATATGGTCATTGATGGCAAGCCGCAGACAGTTCGTATCTCGGCCCGCGCAATGAAGTCACTGAAGGCAGGAAAAAAGGCAGTTTAACTTTTCGATAAAAAAGGATCCGACCGGATCCTCTTTTATTTTGTTTCAGTCCCTGCACTGCATCACAATGATTCTGCCGCGGTGGACGATGATCTCTCCTTTATCCCCGGTAATCTCATTGGACAGTGTATAGATATCATCTGCCGTAAGCAGCGTATGCTGCAGGGGATACTTCATTCCTTTCAGTGTCACCTCTGCCTCGGGATCCGCAAAGAATGAAATATAGCGGTATGAAGAACCGAATTCCCATTTTCCTTCCCCGCAGCAGATCACTCTGTTCCTGCTGTCTCTCAGTTCAACTGTTCCGGGAAACAGAGACGCCAGACGGAGATTCACATATGCATGATCGATTCTGCCGCCGAACGGTCCGCAGACGATAATCTTCCGGTAGCCGCACGCAAGACAGTGTCTGACAGCCGACTCACTGTCCGAATCATTCTTGACGGGATTGAGCCGGATCACTTCATCCGCATATTCTCTGATCAGTGCAAGATCCTTTTCTTCAACAGAGTCAAAATCCCCGACCGCAAACCGCATTCTGATACCCTGTCCGGCAAGAAACAGCGCCCCTTTGTCGGCTCCGATATAATCCGCCTCCAGACCGGGTACTTCATCCGTCAGCTTCAGCGCGATGACGGCTGTATCATGCAAAGTGACTTCACCGCCTTTCCGATATCATCACGGAAGACATATGAACCGGCAACGAGAACATCCGCACCGGCATCCGCTGCCGTCTGCGCCGTTTCCCCGTTGATTCCGCCGTCCACCTGGATCAGCGCTCCGGAGTCCGCTTCCTTCAGCATCTTCTTCAGAGAGGCAATCTTTTCCGCAGCTTCGGGGATGAATTTCTGTCCGCCGAAACCCGGTTCAACCGACATGATCAGAAACAGATCCGCCTCATTCAAAAACGGTCTAAGTGTTTCAGTGTCCGTCTTCGGCTTGATGCTGATGCCGGCCTTTGCGCCTTTTTCATGGATATGACGGATCAGTCCGTGAATCTTCTCTTCGGAAAGTACTTCCTGATGAAATGTAATCAGGTCCGCTCCGGCATCAATGAAGATATCCGCGAAGAATTCAGGGTCCGTCACCATCAGATGAACATCCTTGAATAAATCGGATATCCGGCAGAAGGCTTTCAGTATATCGGGTCCGAACGTCAGGTTCGGCACAAAGTGACCGTCCATAACATCAAAATGCATCCATTCCGCACCGGATGCATTCAGCTGTTCTGTCTGGTTTTTCATGTCTTCATAATGAAGGGAAAGAACTGAAGGTGAAATAATCATAAATATTTTTCCTTTCTGTTCTGGATGATCTCCAGCACACCAAGATAATTCCTGTATCTTCTCTGCGGCACACTGCCGCTTTCAACCGCTTCCTTTACCGCACATCCCGGTTCATTCTGATGGATGCAGTCATTGAATCTGCACTTTCCCAGATACGGGATGAAATCAGGAACGCAGCTGCCGAGCTCGGAAGCACTCACATGACTGAAGTCAAGAGAACTGAAACCGGGAGTATCGGCGACCAGACCGCCGGCCACGGAGTGCAGCTCATTGTGTCTGGTTGTATGTTTTCCTCTGCCGAGGGCTTTTGATATTTCCTGCGTCGCAAGATGAAACGACGGTTCGAGTGTATTCAGCAGCGTGCTTTTCCCCGCTCCGCTCTGTCCTGTCAGTACGGAAATCTTTCCTTCCAGAATCGCCGCAACTTCATCGGAAGCTTCATCCTTGGCGGTCCGGATCACCTTCATCGGACCGTTTTCGTATTCCCGGATCATTTCTTCCGTTTCATCCGGTATGCCGAGATCACACTTCGTGATGATCAGTACAGGCGTGATATCCGCCTTCATGATCAGCATGCTGATACGGTCAACAAGCGCCGGACTGAAATCCGGATCCTTCACGCTCATGACAATCAGAGCCTGGTCGATATTCGCGCATGACGGTCTGATCAGCCTGTTGCGGCGGGGAAGAATCTTCTGGATCACCCATCTGCCGTTGACATATTCCGCCTCGGCCAGATCACCTGCCGCCGGCACATCCTGCCGTCTGACTTTTCCCATCAGGATCGCATCATGTTTTTCACCATTCTCACCAAGCAGCGTATACTGCCGGGAGACGATTTTCATGATTCTGCCGATCATTCATCCACCTGCTCAGTAGTAATACAATATGACATAGTTATCTTCCATCTGTGTGTATTCCGAACCTGTCTCAGGCTCAACATCAACGACAACACCGACATCCAGATTATCCAGTTCTTCCTGGCTCATCTGTGTCGTATCACGGTTCGATGTCCGCACGACAAGCCCCATTTCCTCAAGTTCCGCAACAGCGTCATTGATCGGCTTTCCGTACAGGTCATCCGGAATCTCCACTGTCGGATATTCAGAATAAACCAGGGTAATTTCACCGGCAGATTTCGGCTTGAACAGCGTTCCCGCTTCAAGCTGTTCCTGACGGATCACAGTTCCCGGATCATCATCTTCACTCTCTTCGGCAATGATGTTCAGTGTGAGATTGTCATATACCGGTTCACCCTTCGCATCAACCGCATTCTTGATCGCATCTTCAGCTTCGGCGATCGACATACCGGTGTAATCCTCAACCCGGACACCGATTCCGCTGGAAACCGTTACGGTAAGAACCGTTCCCTTTTCCACTTCCGACTCTTCCTGCGGCTCAACGGAAATAATCAGTCCGCTTTCCGTATCCTCCGTCAGTACATATGTCGTGGCTGCTGTGTCGAGCGTAAGATCATATTCCTGCAGCGTATCTTTTGCCTGATCAATCGTAAGACCTGTCAGTTCAGGCACGATCACGGTGCTGCCGCCGATGTGGATGACATCGGTGATTGCAAGTGTATAGAAGATTGCCGTTCCGGCAATGAATACAAGTGTCAGAATCAGCAGAACATTCAGCAGTTTGTTCGATCTGCCGGGAGGCTGCGTATTGATTCCGGTTGTCATACGTCTCGCCGCGGCCTTATTGTCGGGTCTTGCCTTCTCCGGCTCCTGCTGAACAGGCTTCGGTTTCTTTTCCGGACCGGCAAAAACCAGAGCGGGTTCATTGAGACGTTCCTGCCGCAGACACGTACTCAGATCCACCATCATCTCCTCGGCACTGCGGTATCTGTCCTGCGGGTTCTTCGCAGCAGCGCGGTTGATGATATTGGCTACGGACTGAGGAACCATCGGATTGATTTCCCGGATATCGGGAAGCGGATCACGCATCTGCTTGAGCGCTACCTGAACTGCCTGTTCCGCCTTGAAAGGAACATCTCCGGCAAGCATTTCAAACAGCACAATACCCAGAGCATAGATATCGGACTGCGGTGACGCGGATTCTCCCTTGGCCAGTTCCGGCGCAAGATAATGCACGGATCCCATGACATTGTTTGCCTGTGTCAGCTGCATGCTGCCCTTTGCGGTCGCAATGCCGAAATCAAGGATCTTGACCGAACCGTCGGCCATGACAATCACATTCTGCGGTTTGATGTCACGGTGAATGATTCCTCTGCTGTGGGCTTCCGCCACAGCTGAAGAAAGCTGCTTCATGATATCCACCGCTTCTTCCGTCAGAAGCGGACCGCGTGAGCGGATCACCTGCTTGAGGGTCTGTCCTCTGACATACTCCATGACGATATAATGGTGTCCTTTATAATCGCCGACATCATAGACTTCGACGATATTCGGATGAGCCAGTGCCGTTGCGGCCTGCGCTTCCCGTTCGAAGCGGAGGATACTGACCGCATCCGTACTCAGGTCACTGCGCAGAATCTTAATCGCAACTTCCCTGTTCAGGATCGTATCTACCGCGCGGAATACATCCGCCATACCGCCCTGACCGATATGCTGGATTACCTCATAACGGTTGGCTATGACATTCTTCTTACTCATGAATATCATCTCCTTCCAGGTCGATCAGAATGACCGTGATATTATCGTAGCCGCCTGCCGCAAGGGCTTCTCTCAGAAGCTTTCTCGCTCTTAAGGCGGGATCCATTTCCTTATCGAGAACGATATCCCGGATCACCTTTTCCTCCACGTATCCGTGCAGTCCGTCACTGCATAACAGAAGACCGGCCATTCTTTCGTTATGGGTATCGATATCGCTTCTTACCGATTCCCAGACACCGAGCGCGTTGGTCAGAACGTTCTTGCGGGGGAAATTTTTCGCTTCCTCACGTGTAAGCTGGCCATGCATGATCATGTCATTGACAAGGGTATGATCCATTGTCAGCTGACTGAATCTGCCGCTGTCAAACCATGCGTATGCCCGGCTGTCCCCGATATTGACAACAAACTTGCCGATTGATGTCATCATGACACCGCAGAGTGTCGTTCCCATCCCTTTCATTCCGAGATGAGACTGTCCGTATCTGAAGATCTGCTCATTGGCAGATGCCACCTGCTGACGGATCCATTCCTTGACCTCTTCAGCAGAGGTAAACGCACCGGTCTCACTGAACATCTGGGAAAAATGACCGACTGCCATCCGGCTGGCAATATCACCGCCGAGATTTCCGCCGATCCCGTCCGCAACAATGGCAAAAACATCATCCGCCTCATTACTGGCGATGACGTAGCTGTCCTGATTGTTTTTTCTGATCAGACCTTTGTCCGTGATCCCGTAATATTTCATGAAGTCTGTTTATCCCTCTCATGTTTCGCACGCAGCTGACCGCATGCGGCATCAATATCCTCACCGTGTTTTGAACGCAGTGTTGCCTTCACCCCGTTCTTCATCAGGATATCATAAAAATGAAGCGCTTTTCTGTCATCGGCCGACCGGTATCCGTTTTCGTCCACCTGATTGTAGGGAATCAGATTGACATACGCATTCATGCCGCGGATCAGATCCGCCAGCTGACGGGCATGACTGTCCGTATCATTTACTCCGTGCAGAAGAATATATTCAAACGTAATCCGTCTGTGATTGTCGACACTGTATGCTTTGAGCGCACCCATCAGTTCTTCCAGCGGATATGCCCTGTCCACCGGCATGAGTTTCCGGCGGAGTTCATCATTCGGCGCATGCAGGGAAACCGCCAGGTTGTACTGATAGTGTCCTGCCGCAAAATCATTGATCCGCGGGACAATGCCGCAGGTCGAGATCGTAATGTGTCTTGCGCCGATGGCAAGACCATGATCACTGTTGATGATCTCACAGAAACGCATGACATTCTCATAGTTGTCAAACGGCTCACCGGTTCCCATAATCACGATATTGTTGATGCGCTTTTCTTCCCGGTCAAGCTCCTTCTGAACATACATGACTTCACCGACCATTTCTCCGGCCGTCAGATCACGCTGTTTCTTCAGAAGACCCGAAGCGCAGAATGTACATCCCATATTACAGCCGATCTGGCTGGAAACGCACAGGCTCTCGCCAAAATGAAAATGCATCAGGACAGCCTCCACGGAAGCGCCGTCATTCATTTCAAAAAGATATTTTACCGTTCCGTCCTTTGCGACCTGACGGTCAATCTCCTTCACGGGTTCAAGTGTATATCTTCTGCCGAGCTCTTCCGTCAGCGAAGAAGGAAGATCGCTCATGACAGTAAAACTGTCCGCTCTTTTTCTGTAAAGCCAGGAATACAGCTGCTTTGCGCGGTAGGATTTCTGGCCGTACTCCGCCAGCATCTGTTCCGTCTGCTTCAGATTCAGATCATAAATCGTATCCATACTTTGGTATTCTAACATAATCGGAACATCTCCTAGCAACTTCTTTTATGCCGTTTCTTTTTTTCTGAGCGCCGCCGCAAAGAACCCGTCGGCATCCGTTTCATCGGGAAACAGTGTTTTTTCACACAGCAGTTCGAATTCCGGATGTACTTTCAGAAATGAGTATACCTGCCTGTCATCTTCCTTCCGGTTCAGCGTACAGGTGCTGTAAACCATGATTCCGCCCGGTTTCAGATACGCGCATGATGCCTCCAGTATCATTTTCTGCAGAGATGTAATCTCATCAAGCTTCTCCGGTTTCAGATGCCAGCGGATCTCCGGCTTATGTCTCAGATCGCCAAGTCCCGAACACGGCACGTCCATCAGTATCCGATCGAATGATTCTGCCGCAAAAGCCCCCGGCAAAGAGGCGTCATTCTGCTTCAGCGTTACGTTTGTCACGCCTGTTCTCTCATTCAGACGGCCGATCAGTTCCAGTCTTGCCGGATAGAGATCACATGCCGTAACCGAACCCGTATTGTTCATCATCATGGCGATCTGCTGTGTCTTGGTACCCGGAGCAGCGCAGAGATCAAGTACCTTCATCCCCGGCTTTACATCCAGCATACGCACCACTTCCTGGGAATTCTTATCCTGGATCAAAACCTTCCCTGCCGCAAACTCAACGCTTTTCTGGATGACATCTTCGGAAGTGAAGCAGAGATCATTGACAAAATGAAGTTCAGGATGCTTCTCAGGAAAATCCTTCTCTGCCTTGAGGGTATTGAGACGGCCGTATACCAAAGCCTTCTTCTGATCGGAAAACGCAAGTGACTCCGCCTTTTCCTTTCCGTAATGCGCTTCCCACATTTTCAGAAGCCATTCGGGATGACTTGTCTTCAGCGCTGTTGTTTCCGCTTCCTTCAGTCCTTCTTTCTGCACCCTTCTGAGTACGGCATTCACAAATCCTTTTTCCGCTTTCGCCGCCAGGGAGGCTGCTTCGCTTACCGCCGCATAATCGGGTACGGAATCCATGAAGAACATCTGATATACCGTCATATCAAGCAGCAAAGCCGTCCGCAGACGGACCTTTTTCGCCATGTGCCGCCACTGACTTTCCAGAAAAGAATAGTTTCTGATAGTTCCGTATACTGTTTCACTCACAAATGCCATATTCATGTCTTCCCCGGCATCATTCCGCATCAGCAGACTCGCATAGCCTCCGTCACGGAATACCCGGACAAGTATATTCAGTATGTATTCTCTTTCACTCATACTTCTGTTCCTCAGTCAAGATACAGCGGGTTGACATCGATCCGCAGCCCCCGCAGAGAACTGCCGGCGGAATCAATGTAGTTTCTGACCGCATCCTGCATCTCCTTCAGATCTTTCCCCTTCATGACAATCCGGCTTCGGCAGCGGTCCTTAAGCCGCAGAAGACTGACAACACCGATCACCTTAAACGATCCGGTCAGTGCCTGTTTCATATCTGCCGCAGCTTCATCCGCTTCCTTCTGCGTACTGCCGCTGAATGTCAGGGCAATCATATAGACATAAGGAGGATACTGACCGGCATGACGGAAACGCATCTCATGGGCAAAGAAAGCCGGATAATCCTGCTGAACGGCGCACTGAACGGCATAATGATCCGGTTCGTACACCTGAAGGATAACATCTCCCGCAGAGTCTCCCCTGCCGCTTCTGCCTGCCGCCTGCATCAAAAGATCAAACGTCACTTCACAGCTGCGGTAATCGGTCCTTGCCAGACCGTCATCACCGTTGATGATGCCGACAAGCGTTACATTGGGATAATCCAGTCCCTTGGCAATCATCTGGGTGCCGACAAGAATATCTGCCTCTCCTCTGCCGAAGCGGTTCAGTATGTCAGCGTGAGAGTCTTTCCGTCCGGTGGTATCGGCATCCATACGCAGTACCTTCGCGGCAGGGAATGTCTCTTTGATTTCCGCTTCCAGTTTTTCCGTTCCGAAACCGAAAGCAGCGAAGCCTGCCTTGCTGTTACAGTGAGAACAAACCTTCGGCACCGGCATTTCCGTACCGCAGGTATGACATTTCATCCGGCCGATATCCCGGTGATAGCTCATGGCGAGATCACAGTGGGGGCATTTCACGGGTTCCTGACATTCACGGCACCGCAGAAGCGTATTATAACCTCTTCTGTTCAGAAGCAGAATGATCTGTCTGCCGGAAGTCAGTCGTTCACTGATCTTTTCCTTCAGCAGATCGGAAAGAATGTAGGACTCTCCCCGCTTCAGGCATTCCTTCATCGGCACAACCGTCACTTCCGGCAATGTCTGATTGATTCTTTCATCCATCGTGATCAGATGATAGATGTTTCTGAGGGAACTTCTGGCATAGCTTTCCAGAGAAGGCGTTGCGGAGCCGAGTATGACACGGCAGTGATGATATCTTCCCCGCCATACGGCAATATCCCGGCAGTGATAGCACGGCTGCTGGTCCTGCTTATAGGAATTGTCATGTTCTTCGTCCATGACGATCAGACCGAGATCGGCAAACGGCAGAAAGACAGCGCTTCTTGTTCCGACAACAACCGCCGCCCGGCCGCTTTTCACCTTGCGGTACTGTTCGTATTTTTCCTGCGGATTCAGGCCGCTGTGGTAAATTGCAAGCTCCTCGCCGAAACGTTCGGACACACGGGTAATCATCTGTGGTGTCAGACCGATCTCAGGCACAAGAATCAGAACCTGCTTTCCCCGCTCAAGCGCCTCTGCCGCAAGCTGAAGATAGATTTCCGTCTTTCCCGAACCGGTAACGCCTCTGATCAGATACACAGGATCATCCGAATGGAGTATTTCATCCATCGCCTGTTTCTGCAGCGGTGTAAGCACCAAAGGACTGCTGTGTGTCTTTGATCTTGTGGATGCGGCTTCCCTCTCCCTTTCTTCACTCAGAAGAGCGCCTGAAGACACCAGCGCAGCGGCCTGGTTGGGATATTTCTTCCGGAGGTCACGGTAACGCATCGGTCCGTTTTCACGCACGTATTCCCATGCCTCAATCTGTTTCGGCGTCAGTGATACTTCCTCATCGGATATTCTGACCCACCTTTCCGTCACTGCTTTCTGATGGGAGGAGCGCGGCTTCAGCTTTGCCGGCAGCATCGTCTGAAAACAGGAAATCGCCGTGGACAAAGTCTCCCGCCTCATCCACATCGCAAGATCATGCAGTTCGGGAGTGATCAGGCTTTCATGGTCAATCACTTCGCTTACAGGGCTGAGTTTCATACCGAGCCTTTTTTCCGCTTCTTCCTTTGTTTCGGAAGTTTCCGTAACCTTTTCGACAAAGCCTGTCACCGTGCGGTGATGAAAAGGGATCTTTACCCGGCAACCGGGAAAAACCTCATCATTAGAAATATATGTAAATGTTGTATCCAGTTTTCGCACCGGATGTTCGATCCAGCATTCGGTAATGTACATCTTCACCTCGGTCATCTAATCATATTATATTTGTGATTTCATTGCATTCCCTATCTGTTTTTGTGACATAATAACAAAGACAAAGGAGACGTAATGAATAAATGGAAACGGATCGTCGTCAAGGTCGGAACATCCACCGTATGTCATCCGAACGGTGCCCCGAACCTGAAACGGCTGGATATGCTGTGCCGGACAATCTCGGACCTGAAGAACCAGGGAATGGAAATCGTTCTGGTCACTTCAGGCGCCATCGGCATAGGCGTCAATAAGATGGGACTGCAGAGCAGACCTGAAAATCTCGCGGACAGGCAGGCAGCTGCCTCAATCGGTCAGTGTGAACTGATGAGAATCTATGACCGCTTCTTTCTGGACTACGGTTCTCTTACCGGTCAGATTCTTCTGACAAAAGGCATTACCGAGGATAAAGTACAGAAAAAGAATGTCATCGCAACATTTGAAGCCCTGCTGAACATGCATGTCATTCCGATTGTAAACGAAAATGACTCTGTCGCAACGGAAGAGATTGTATACGGAGACAATGACACTCTTTCTGCTGTTGTTGCCCAGTTTACGGATGCGGATATACTGATTCTGCTGACAGATACGGAGGGTCTCTATGATTCTGATCCTTCGCTGAATCCCGATGCGCAGCTGATCCGGACGGTAGATGATCCGGATGATGTGGAAAGCCTTGCCGGAGGAGTCCGCTCCTCACAGGGAACCGGCGGAATGATCACCAAGGTTCACGCGGCGGCAATCGCACGCAGATCGGGAATCCCGACAATCGTTGCCGGCGGCAGAAACCCCTCCATACTCTACGATATCGCGGAAGGAATACCGCACGGCACCTATTTCCGGGCCGGAAAGGATTAACGTATGAACATCATTGAACAGGCACGTCTTGCCAAAACTGCATCACGTACGACCCGTACGCTTACCCTGGAACAGAGAAACACCGTCCTTCTTCAGTTCGCCGAAAATCTGGTGAAGCAGGCAGATCACGTTATCAGTGAAAATCTCAAGGATATTGAAGAAGCCCGCAGAAACGGTCTTTCCGAGGCAATGATCGACAGACTGACTCTGACTGCCGGACGGATTGAAGGAATGGCGGAAGGCATACGGCAGATCGCTGATCTTGAAGATCCTCTCGGAAAGGTTCTCGATGACCGTATCATCCGATGCGGCATCCATCTGAAAAAGATCACTTCCGCTGTCGGCGTCATCGGCATTATCTTTGAGTCCCGTCCGAATGTCACAGCTGACTGCGCAGCCCTCTGTCTGAAAGCGGGAAGTGCATGCGTACTGAAAGGCGGCAAGGAATCCTACCGGTCATGTCTGGCTGTCGTTGACGTTCTCAAAGAGATCCTGAAGGAAAACGGCATTGATGAAAACGCGGTCACGCTGGCGGAAAGACCTTCGCATGAAGAAACACAGCGGTTCATGGAATGCACCGAATATGTTGATCTTCTGATCCCCCGCGGCGGAAAAAAACTGATCCGCGCCGTTGTCGACCACGCCAAAGTACCGGTGATTGAAACCGGCGCAGGTGTCTGTCACGTATTCGTTGACGCTTCGGCAGACCAGGATATGGCAGAGAAGATCGTCATCAATGCAAAGTGCAGCCGGCCGAGTGTATGCAACGCAATGGAAACACTGCTTGTCCATAAGGACGCTGCCGCTGCCTTCCTGCCCCGCATTACAGCGAAGCTTGCGGAAAACGGCGTCACGGAGATTTACGGCGATGAAAAATCTTGCGCTGTCTGCCCTTCTTATCAAAAAGCGGACGAACAGAGCTGGCATACGGAATACAATGATCTGATCATGAATGTGAAGACTGTGGATTCCGTTGAAGAGGCAGTTTCCCATATTGAAACATACGGCACTCACCACAGTGACGCCATTATCACCGAAGATGATGAAAACGCTGTTTACTTCCTGAACAATGTCGACAGCGCATGCACATACCATAATGCGTCAACCCGTTTTACGGACGGCTTCGAATTCGGTCTTGGCGCGGAGATCGGCATCAGTACCCAGAAGCTTCATGCAAGAGGTCCCATGGGACTGAATGAACTCACAACATACAGATATCTGCTGGAAGGAAAAGGAGAAATCAGATGAGAACATACAAACAGTTTCATATGGGCCTGATCGGCTGCGGTCATATGGGAATGGCAATTGCCAGAGGCGCTGTCAGAAAAGAATACCTCGAACGTTATCAGGTCTGTGTCTATGACCCCTCAGAGGAAGTGCGCGCAGCCTGCATCAGAGAAGGATTCACTGTTCTTGAAAGTGAAAAGGAAGTAGCGAAAAAAGCGCACATCGTGATGCTGGCGGTTACACCCCAGATCATTGATGAAGTACTGGAAAACCTGAAGGGAGAAACACCTGACTGCGTTCTTTCCATCGTTACCGGTGTTTCCATCAAGTACATTCAGGATGCCCTCGACAACGCCCCTGTTATCAGAGCCATGCCGAATACACCTCTGCAGATCAACGAAGGCGCAACCGCTCTCTGCAAGTCAGAGAACTGCAAGGCGGACGAATACGACTTCGTATTCCAGCTCTTCAATTCCATGGGTGTCACACGGACAATCCCGGAAGACAAGATGAATGAGGTCATTGCCGTTCACGGCAGCACACCCGCATATATGTATTACTTTGTCGAGTGTATTCTGAAGGATGCAGTCAGCCGCGGTATTGATGAATACAGCGCCCGTGACCTGCTTGTACAGACATTCATCGGTGCCGGCAAACTGCTGGCAGAAAACAGAAATGTTCCGATCAGCACATTCATCAAGGAAGTCTGTTCCAAAGGCGGCACGACAATTGAGGCCATCACCGAGCTGAAGGCAAGAAACATGGAAGAAATCGTCCATGACGCTAACGAGAAATGCATTCAGCGGGCACGTGAAATCGGCAGATAAACACAGGTTTTCAAAAACCGCGGTTCATTCAGCCGCGGTTTTCTTTTGCTTTACAGAACACATTGCCAGAAATGAAGGGATGTTCAGCTCATGAAGCCTGCCTTCACCGTTTGTATCCTCATACAGGTCCAGCAGTGTGAATCCGGCATCCAGCTGTCCTTTGATCTGTTCCTCCAGTGTATGCGAGAACTGCATTCCCGCATCTTCCTTCTCCAGCTGTTTCCTCTGTTCCTCATCCTTCAGCGGATCAAACGGCAGATGATTGACGATCCTTTTCTCTTCGGAATCCACAACATAATTAATGAAGAGATCCACACCTGAAAGCAGCCTTCCGCCCGGTTTCAGAACCCTGAAGCATTCACGCCACACCGGTATGACTTCCCTGATATAACAGTTTGAAACAGGATGAAAGATCAGATCAAATTCTTCATCCGCAAACGGCAGAGGCTGTGTCATATCAGCGCGGATGATCCGTATGGAGTAACCTTCTCTTTCGGCTGCAGCCCTTTCACTGTCCAGCTGTTTTTCCGAGTAATCCAGTACGGTGCACTCTGCCCCGCATGCCGCAAAGACCGGCATCTGCTGACCTCCCCCGCAGGCAAGTCCGAGTATCTTTTTCCCCTTCAGATCCCCCAGCCATTCATGGGGTACTTTTCTGTGCGGCGTCAGAACAACATCTCATTCACCTGATACGGCATTCAGATATTCCTCATGACTGAGCGGCTTCCCCCACTCCCAGCCTTCTTCAACCCAGCGGTCAATTGTCATGGCATTAATATCCTGATATCTCATGATTCTTACCTCCCGGTTTTTATCCGTCTGTACTCTGTCTTAATGTGGTGTATCCTCTTTGAGCGGAATATCATACCGGTTTACCGTCACACCGGATTCCCCGCCGTAAACCGAGTCAATCAGTATCCCGCCGCAGGCTTTGATCACTTGGCTGCTGGCAGTGTTTGTATCGATGCAGATCAGTCTTACCTTTTTCTTTCCCAGCTCTGCAGCTTTCTGAAGGGTCAGACGCAGGATTGCCTTTGCATATCCCTTTCCCCGTTCATCAGGACGGACGGAATATCCGATATGGGAGGCAAACTCCGGATCATCATCGTCATATTTCAGTCTGTGGCGGAAGCAGGAAAAACCGATCACCTTCCCGTCTGCTTTCCGCACTCCCATATACCATGAGATTTTGTCCGATACGGAATCGCAGAAGGAAATCCAGTCACTGATTTCATCAAACTCCTCAAGAAGATTCAGTCCCGGGATTCTGTCCGCAATATATGAATACTTTTTATCTTCCATCAGAAAAGCATCACGGTAATCCCTGATCTCGTCTTCATTTTCGGATGAGGGTTTTACCAAAATGATTTCATCGGTCATATCCATCAAACCTCTTTTCCTGTTACACAGATTCCCTGATCATTCAGAATCCGAAAGCAGTCAGCCAGCACATCACCGCAAACGACAGTATGGCAAACCATACCGCAAGAGAAACCGGCGGCACAACCAATGCCCGGAGTATGTCAGAAACAACGCTCTTATCAACTTTAAACTCTGTTTTCCGGCGGTACAGATGACGTTTTCCATTTTCATCCAGTGTATAAACAAGCGGATGATCGTAGAGCTGAACGATTCCGTACTGCAGAATATAAACCGGGATGACGGGAATCATGATGCAGAACCAGACGGCAGAACCGCCAAGTTCCAGCCGGGCAAAGTCAAAGCCGTTCAGAAACAGCGCAATGATGACCGGCAGAAACAACACGCCAAGACTCGTCAGTATGATTTTCAGCACTCTTAACGGCGTGGTAAAACGCAGAATGACCGGCTGTGTCTTTCCGTCAATACTGTAAAAGAATACAGGCTCACAGAGCTTTCTTTCCAGATACTTTTCATCCGGCACAAGCTCCCCATTCTCACGGCGGTAGGTGCGTTCTCCTGATGTGAATATCTCTCTGCCGGAAGAAACAGAAAAACTGTTTCCGGGCGTATCACTGTAAAGACACAGTGTAATGATCAGCAGAACAACAGCGAGCATTCCGCAGATCATCATCGCCTCCGATACCGCCATGCCGAACAGACATAATCCGCCGAAAACCGTCAGGGTAATCACCGATGCGGCAATGACAGCCTTCAGCCACCAGGGAAGGAAATAGTAATGGGAATCCTTCATCGCCCTGACGCTGACCTTTCCGGTCTGTCCGTTTACGGCAGCCATCAGACCATCCCGGCAGATGTAATATACAGGAAGAAGCACGGGAAGTCTTACAGCAGAGCTGACATCAGCCTCAACATCCACCGCTTTTGTCTCAAGTGTTCTGCGGATATACGGTCGGTACAGTGATTCTGTTTCCTTTTTCACTCTCTTTTCCAGCTCATCCTCCGCAATATCGGGAACTTTAACACGGTGTCCGGCGATATATGAAAATTCAAAATCCGTCAGAGACTCTGTGTCATATGGCTCCATGCCGTCCAGCAGCTGATTGTCCAGCTGTCCGGAGCGGTTCACAAACTCATCATTGATAAATCCTTCACAGCGGTATGAAGAACCTCTGTCCATCCGCGCCGCTTTCATATGAACCGGACCTCTGATCATTTCATAGGGAAGATAGAAACCGGACAGTTCCGTGAGCGTCTCTTTGAAAAGACGCGCTTCCTTCTTCCCTTTATTTGCCTCACACCACTCACGTGCCCTTTGCTTTGCCTCATCGATCGTTACCGCAAAAGGGATCACATTTTCCGGAATATCCTCAATGTTCAGATATTCCCTGCGGACAAGGCTTCTGCCGCAGAACGGACAGCCTGACAGCGCTTCGTTTTCTTCAAAGACAACTTCCGCTCCGCATCCCGTACAGGAAGCCGACGCAAGAGAAAAATGCGGCAGTGATCCTTTCATTTTCTTCCTTTGAATTTTACGGAATCCCTTAGCCTGCCTCACAGCTTCACCAATCTCTGTTTTTCCTCCGCAGTAAGGACAGACATACTGCTGTGAGACAATATCAAACCTTGCCGGCGCGCCGCATTCCGGGCAGTGAATATCCGTGATCTTTTTTACTGTACTGATGTCTTTGTTTTCCGGCATGATTCATCCTGCTTTCTGCAGACCTTCCATAAATTCCTCAATCAGTCTGTTCACTTCTTCCGGCGCATCCGTATTGGAATTATGTCCGGCGTTTTTTATCCATCTGAGGGGGATACCCGTTCTGCGGTGCCATGCTTTCGCGTAGCGGATACAGGAGCCGGCATGATCCTTTTCTCCACAGATCAGAAGCGCGGGACAGCACAGCTTATACGGAAGATCCGCTTCCATTGCCTCTGCCAGCATCCGGAAACCATGGCCTGAGATACGGGCATAACATTCCTGATCTCCGTCATAGACCATCATCATGTCATACATCAGCTTTCTGCCGTATTCCGTTTCAGATACCCCTTTTGTGCCGGTAATCAGCAGAAGCTTCCACGGAAAATAACGGTAAACCGGCTCCATTTTCTTCAGCAGATGGATTTCAGCTGCCGTAACGTATTCCCTCTGCAGCGGAGCTGAGTCAATAGCGATAAAACCCTTAAGCTTTTCCGGATACAGTTCGGCATACATCTGACCGACATAGCCGCCCATGGACTGGCCGATGATGACAGGTCTTCCGATCTTTTCCTGCTGCAGAATCCCATCAAGCCACTCTGCCTTGTCACGAAGATCAAAAGAAGAGGAAAAAGGACAGGAAGCAGCGTGTTCAGGCGCGTCCCATACGAGAATACGGTATTTGTGTTCAAAGTATGAAGTCTGCTTTTCAAACAGCCGGTGATCAGCGGTAAGACCTGGAAGAAACACAAGCGCCTCATCAGAGAAAGCTTCATCATTTCCAGTCCAGTAGCGGATATCCCCGCAGCGGGTGGTATACGTTTTTTCCTTCATAAATACTCCAAAGCAAAATTCGGACCGATCAACGATTGTATCCGATACTTATACGATATCCTGTTTTCCGCTTTTTTACCATGAAATGAAAATCCGCTGAGGAAAAAGAAAAAAGGAATACGTGATTCCTTTTGAAAGTGGAGCTTACAGGACTTGAACCTGCGACATCACCCCTGTGAAGGGCGCGCTCTCCCAGCTGAGCTAAAGCTCCGTGCGAATAGATTCTAACACATTTGTCAGAATCTGTTCACTTTTTTCTTTTACCGCTTCTTTATCACACAGGATTCATACGGCTTCATTACGCCGGTTTCATGCGGGAATGATGAAAGCAGCACATCACAGTCACTCTCTTCCGCAAGACCATACTTCACGGTATTCCCGGAGAAATTGACGATTGTAATCAATTCGGCATCACCGTTCTTCCGTCTGAATGCATAAAGATACGGATCATCTTCGAACAGTTCCGTGAAGCTGCCGTCTGTCAGAACGGTTTCCTCTGCCCGAAGAGAAGCCAGAGCCCTGTACCAGTTCAGAACGGAAGAGGGATCCTTTTCTTCCGCTTCGGCGTTTTCCGTACGGTATCCTTCATGAACCGGAAGCCATGGTGTTCCGGAGGTGAATCCGGCGTTTGGGGAATCATCCCACTGCATCGGCGTACGGCTGTTGTCACGGCTGAACCGGTGAACACAGGCCATCGCTTCTTCTTCACTCAATCCTTCCTGCAGAGCGAATTCATACTGCCCGTATGAGGAAATATCGTTGTAGCAGTCAATGGAATCCCACTTGAAATTGTCATATCCGAGTTCCTGTCCCTGATACAGAAACGGCGTCCCGCGCAGCGTATACAATACCGTACCGATCACTTTGGCAGCGGCGTTCTTATCTGCATCTTCGGGAAAATAATGGGATATGCTTCGCGGCTTGTCATGGTTCTCAAAGAAGATCGGATACCAGCCGTTGTCCTTCGTCGCTTCCTGAGAGTCACGCAGCGCTTTTTTCAGATCGGCAAGCTTCCAGGGATCCGGTTTGCACCAGGTCTCGACGCCCTTGAATTCCAGATTGACATGGCTGAATTCAAACAGCATGTCAAACGCGCCATGTTCACCGACCCAGTACTTCAGTTCATTTGCCTTTACGCCATTGGCTTCGGAAACGGTGAAGATATCCTTTCCTTCCGAGACGTTTTGTCTGAATTCATACAGGTATTCAAGAATTCCCGGTGTATTGGCCGTCATATCATGTACCGAAACCATGCCGTCCTCACCATCCGGTTCACCGTCTTTGAATACATCCGGCTTTCTGACATAGGAGATGGCATCCACACGGAAGCCGCCGGCACCTTTATCAATCCAGAAGTTTGCGATCCGGTAAAGTTCCTGTCTGACTTCCGGATTTGCCCAGTTGAGATCAGGCTGCTGTTCGGCAAATGTATGAAGATAATACTGCTTTCTCTCTTCACACCACGTCCAGGCAGAACCGCCGAAGATTCCCCGCCAGTTTGTCGGCGCGCTGCCGTCCTCCTTCGCATCCCGCCAGATATACCAGTCCGCCTTGGGATTGGTTCTGTCTCTGCGGGATTCAATGAACCACGCATTCTGTTCGGATGTATGGTTGTATACAAGATCAAGAACAATCCGGATATTTCTTTTCTTTGCTTCCGCAAACAGTTCATCCATATCCTCCATTGTCCCGTATGAGGGATCGATGCTGTAATAGTCTGCCACATCATAACCGTTGTCGACCATCGGCGAACGGAACACGGGTGTGATCCATACTATGCCGATTCCGAGGGATGCCAGATAGTCAAGCTTACGGATGATTCCCTTCAGATCACCTGTACCGCTTCCCGTCGTATCAAGAAAACTCTTCGGATAGAGTTCAAACGCTGCTGTTTTCTGCCACCATTTCATGATTTTCTCCTTGCCTGTCCGGTTTATCTGATTCCAGTTTACCAGACATAACTGAAAAACGCGGAAAGAAAAAGCAGGCTAGGCCTGCACAATCAGATCCAGCGGGATATCCCACGGATCCGCATTGATATGATCAACGAACTGTTCACTGAAGGCTATACCGGCTTTAAGATGTTCCGGCAGAAGCACACTGTCGTAATATCCCCTGCCATAGCCTGTTCTATGATTGTATGCGTCAAACGAACTGAGCGGCACAATCATCAGTTCAATCCGGTCAGTGGGAATCACCGGACAGTCCACCGGTTCCATTACCCCGAATTTTCCCGGCGTGAGATCATCAAATGAATGAATCACATGAAACCTGAGGGTACTGTCTGTTGTTTCCGGTACGGCCGCTGTCTTTCCCTTGTCAAAACAATACTGAAGAATCTGTTTTGTATCGGCTTCATCCCGCATCGAAACATAGCAGCCGATCACCTGATATTGATCCAGCAGAGGACGGATCTTTTCAAAGATCATTCCGGACCGTCTGATCCGTTCCTCTTCAGGAATCAGCGAACGGCGGTAAAGACCGCGTTTTCTTGCCTCTTTCTTATCCAATGGAATCACTCATATCGATCTTCATCAGCTGATTCAGCTCCACTGCGTATTCCATAGGGAGCTCTCTGGTGAAGGGTTCGAGGAATCCCATGACGATCATTTCGGTAGCCTGTGCTTCGGAAAGACCGCGGGACATCAGATAAAAGAGTTCGTCTTCCGAGATATTGGATACTTTAGCCTCATGTTCAATGACGGAAGAAGCGTTCTCATTGATATTCAGCGGGATCGTATCGGACTTCGAATACTTGTCGAGGATCAGTGTATCGCATTCGATCTTTGCCTTGGCATGATCCGCTTTTCTGCCGAAACGGATCCAGTCACGGAAATTCGTGACACCGCCGGCGCGGGAAACGGATTTGGAAACAATCGACGAGGATGTATGGGGCGCCAGATGAATCATCTTCGCTCCGGTATCCTGGAACTGTCCTCTGGATCCTACCGCAATGGATATACACATGCCGTGGGCATATTCCCCGGCAAGAATGCATGCCGGATATTTCATGGAAATACGGGAGCCGATGTTTCCGTCGATCCATTCCATGACGCCCTGTTCATCCACCCAGGCGCGCTTGGTAACCAGGTTGAGAATGTTGTTCGACCAGTTCTGTACACTGGAATAACGGCAGCGGGCGCCCTTGCCGACAAACACCTCGACAACTGCCGCATGCATGGAGTCCTTGGAATACTGGGGTGCCGTACAGCCTTCAACATAGGAACAGTCGGCGCCGTCATCAACGATGATGATTGACCGTTCAAACTGCCCCATTGATTCGGAATTGATCCGGAAGTATGACTGCAGCGGTTTGTCCAGCCTGACATTCTTCGGCACATAGATAAAGCTTCCGCCCGACCATACGGCGCTGTTGAGCGCTGCCAGCTTATTGTCGGAAGCAGGAACGATCGTTCCGAAGTATTTGCGGAATATATCGGGATACTCCTTCAGTGCGCTGTCAATATCCAGGAAGATTACGCCTTTGGACTGAACTTCCTCCAGCATGTTATGGTATACGGCTTCCGACTCATACTGCGTCGTAACACCGGCAAGATACTTTCTTTCCGCTTCCGGAATACCGAGCTTTTCAAATGTCTGCTTGACTTCATCGGGAACGTCATCCCAGCTCTTTTCCGCTTCCTGGGAAACCTTTTTATAATAGGTAAAATCCTGGAAATCGATCTCGGAAAGATCCGGCCCCCATTTCGGCATCGGCATTGATTCAAACGTATGGAAGGACTTCACTCTGAATTCCGTCATCCATTCGGGTTCATTCTTGTATTCCGATATCTTCCGGACAATCTCCTCATTCAGACCCTTTCCGGTATCGATGATCGAAATGTCACGGTCATGGAAACCGTACTTATAGTCATCCTGGGAAAACACAGCCTCATTTTTCAGATTGGAATCACTCATTCGGATGCCTCACTTTCATCAATCATCTGCTGCATTGCCTTCCAGCCGATCGTCGCGCATTTGATTCTGTTTGCCTGTTTGTACACATTCTGAAAAGCAACCGCCTCTTCCAGAACATCAGGATCATATTCCTTATTTTCAATCATGTTGAAATACTGTCCGATAATCATCTTCGCTTCATCCGTGGATCTGCCCTTGAGAAGATCGGTCATCATTGAAGTGGATGCGGTACTGATCGTACACGCAACACCGTCAAATCTGACATCCTCAATCATTCCCCCGCTGATTCTTGACTGTACCGTTATATCGTCAATACAGCTGTCTGAAGCCATATGGACAGACCGGTACCGCTCATCCTCCACCAGCTTATGATTATGCGGATACTGATAATGATCCATGATCAGTTCACGCAGAATCATCGGATCATTCAATAAACTTGAAGTCTGACTCATATTTCCTCCTAGAAGAAGATGCTGACCGCATTTTCAAGTGAAATCTGCGCCGCAGCTTCAATAAACCGGTCTACTTCCTCTTTTGTGTTGTAAAAATACAGGGATGCCCTGATTGTCTGATCCGTTCCGATCACTTCATGCAGAATCTTCGCACAGTGATTCCCGGATCTGACACAGATGTTCTTACTGCCGAGATAACCCGCCGCATCCTGGGCAAATACACCTTTGCCGTTGAAGGTAATCGGACCGCTCAGATTATCCGGATTATAGAATTCGATATTATCGAGCTGACTGATCTTTGCCGCAAAGTAAGCACGCAGCTCTTTTTCATACTGCTGAATATTGTCCATTCCCAGCGACATCAGATATTCCGCCGCCGCGCCAAGACCGATTACACCTTCAATATTCGGTGTTCCGGCCTCAAACTTCTCCGGCGCATCCTTCAGGATGATATTGAAATCAGAGGAGAATCTTGCGTTCATCCCGCCGCCGAGGAACACAGGTTCCATTTTCTGCAGCAGTTCGTATCTGCCGTAAAGTACACCGACTCCGTCAGGTCCGCACATCTTATGACTCGAAAAGCCCATGAAGTCCACGCCGAGTTCACGGACATCCGTTCTGCGGTGGGGAACACTCTGCGCTCCGTCCATCACAACATAGGCACCGTATTCATGCGCTGCTTCGGCAATCTCCCTGATGGGCTGCACGGAACCGAGGACATTTGTCACATGCGCCATCGCAACGACTTTGACCTTCTCATTCAGCGCTTTTCTCACATCTTCGATATGACATACACCCTGATGGTCAACCGGTATATATTCAATCTTAATGCCGAGATCTTTTTCCAGCCGGAACCACGGCAGAAGATTGCTTGCGTGTTCGGCTTCGGTAGTCAGAACGATATCACCTTCATGAAGAAAGCTCCTGCCAAGACCCCAGGCAATCTGATTCAGAGATGCGGTAATGTTGGCGGTAAAGACAACTTCCTTCGGATCACAGTTGATAAAGCGGGCAATGATTTTCCTTGTATCCGCATATGCCTTGTCAGCCTTTACGGCAGTTTCATAATCCCCCCGTTCCACGTTTGACGTATATCCGTTATAGAATCCGAGAACCGCATCAATCACAGGCTGAGGTTTGTATGTCGTTGCCCCGTTGTCAAAATAGATCAGATCCGGTCTGTTCTGAATCATCGGAAAATCTTTTCTGATTTCATTTACATCGAACATATCTCGCCGATCTTCCTTTCCATCTCTTCCTTCAGTTTCTGACGGAGAGATTCATTCTTCAGAACTTCCGTAACCGGCATCAGATAACCGGTGCTGATCAGACTCGTGCACTGCTGAACCGAAAGACCTCTGGACATCATATAGTAAAGCTGATCCTCATCCATTCTGCCGATTGACATCGCATGGGAAGCCTGTACGTCATTTTCATCAATCAGAAGCTCGGGAAGAATCGTTGATTTCTGTCCTTCCTCAAAGCTGAGCGCTCTTGATGTCTGATGGCTTTCCGAACGGTAGGCACCTTTGACAATACTGCCGACCGCATCGATCATCAGAACACCCTTATTCAGAACTACCGCATAGTTTTTCATATCCCCGTATGTATGGGGCGCAAAATTCACCGTCTGCAGATGATAGTTCTTATGTGTGGAAACAAGTGAAGCAGTCGAAAGAAGCGACTGTGCCCCTTCCTCACGCAGAGCGACATATGCATTGATATCCGTCTGCGCAGCGCCGCATTCACCGAAAGCCATTGTCAGATCACTGTTTCTCATCACATCCGCCGACTGATCCATTTTCACGGGCTGACCTGAAACATTCCAGAACAGAACCGATGCCTTGACATCATGCGCGATAAACCACCGCACCCGCAGATTTACGTCATTTTTGATTCTGACAAAAACATCACAGTCCTCTTCAGCGGTAAACGTCAGTTCAAGATCCCTTTCGGAATCAATCTCATATTCCTGATAACCGCCGCTCAGACGAAGATTTTCATTTACTCGGACGGGAATCATTTGTTTTCCATTCCTTTCACGGATTCTCTGACGGCGCATGCACCGATTGAAGTCACTCTTCTTGCCGGTGTCTGCTCTTCTTCATGTTCCAGACCGTATTCCTGATAGATCCAGTCATAGCCTTCCTTGTCAATTCTGTCGACAAGGGAAGCATCCCCGTCAAGAACAATTCTGCCGTTGATCAGGACGTGTGTGAACTGCGGTTTAACAAGCTCATAGAAGCGCTCATAATGGGATACGATGATCATCGACATGCCGGTTTCTTCATGCATGCGGTTCAAAGCAGCCGCAACGATCTTAAGCGCGTCAACGTCAAGACCGCTGTCCACTTCATCAAGCATCGAAAGAGAGGGTTTCAGCATTTCCATCTGCACGATCTCATTTCTCTTCTTCTCGCCGCCCGAGAAACCTTCATTCAGGAATCTGTGCGCCAGATCTTCCTTCATCTCCAGATCCTTAATCGTCTTCTCCATTGCCCGGATAAACGTAAACAGAGAGACAGGCCGTTCATTTCTGACATTCATCGCTGCCCGCAGAAAGTCGCTGTTGGTCACACCGGGAATTTCCTGCGGATACTGCATGGCAAGAAACAGTCCGGCAATACTTCTTTCATTGACCGGCATTTCAAGCAGATTCTTTCCGTCATATGTGATGGAACCTTCGGTAACGACATATTTGGGATTTCCCATAATTGCCGCAAGAAGCGTTGATTTGCCGTTTCCGTTCGGACCCATCAATGCATGTATCTCATTTTCGTTTACCGTAAGGTTCAGTCCTTTAAGTATTTCTTTTCCTTCCACCGATACGTGGAGATTTCTGATATCCAATGTTTTCACACTATCACCTTCATTCCGCTGAGGATTATACCATCATTCCTATGATTCGTGTTATTTTACTATCTCAAAGACGCCGTAAATGATATACTGTTCACAACAGATACGGACGGGAAAATATCATTATGGAAAACCGTAAAAAACCTACCCCGGATTTTTATATCCAGTTTGCCGAAACCCTGCCTCTTGAGAAGAATCCCTTTGCCCTTCTCAGCAGAATCGGATGCTGGGAAAGAAGATCCGGCAGGATCTACATCGGAAGGAGCAGCCTGACGGCGGCACAGATCGGTGAATATCTGAAAAACGAATGCGGCATTCCGGCCGGACAGTTTGAGGTTATTCCCGAAAAAGACGCGGTTTTGTCAGAGAGACTTGTATGATCTCACAGAATTCATACAGAGTTCAGAAAAGATTCATACACTCAAATTGCAAAACCAAACCGCTTATCCTATAATGGATAAGCATTTTTTATGGGAGGCAATATGGGAACATTCCTGAAAAAGAACTGGTTTATTGCACTGGTGATATGCATATTCACCTTCATCAGTATTTATGTAATTTACGATACAAACAAAGGAAAACTTAAGGGTAAAACCGAAGGCGGCGAAGATGTGATCTATTCTGTCGGTGATGAGAACGTCACTTCATCACAGTTCTACGATGAGCTGTTTGAAAGCGGCGGTTCCGACACGGTTCTCACACTCTTTCAGAAAGCAGTAGCTGACGCAAGTGTTGAAACAACAGACGAAATGAAGGAAATCGCTTCACAGCAGGCTGAATCCATCATCTCAAGCTACCGTTCCAATTACGGTTCCGATTATGAGAAGCATCTGAATGCAGATCTGGCTTCCATCGGTTCACCCGATCTTGAATCCTACCTGATCACTTCTCAGAAGATCTCTTCTCTGATCGGTGATTACGCCAAGGCACACTTTGACGAACTGAAGATCAGACAGATCTCCTACATTCTCATTCAGTTTGAAGATCCGGCAAATGCTTCGGAAACACCGACTGCTGACGAACAGGCCCGTATGGATGCCGTAGATGCGGCATTTGCGGAAGGAAAAGAATTTGCGGAGGTTGCCGCGCAGTTCAGTGAAGACAGCTCAACTGCTTCCAACGGCGGCGTACTCGGTGTCATCGATGCCAACACAACCTCACTTGACAACGCATTCCTGACAAAGTCCCTGGAACTCGCTGAGGGTGAAATCAGTGACTGGGTATACTCTTCCAGCTTCGGCTACTTCCGTATCATGTGTACGGCAGCCACACCGGAAACACTGGAGGCAAACAACACTGACACAGATCCTTACACCTCACTGATCAATTCCTATGACAACACACTCGGAAATAAGGCAGTCTGGGAAAAAGCACAGGAAATCGGTATTGACTACAACGGGAATGAAGAAATCGAAAAACTGATCACTTCCGCTTTTGCGGAAAAGGAAACTGAGGGGGAATAAAGATGAAAAAGACAAATGCAATCATGACATCTGCTGTCCTTCTCTGCCTGCTTACGGGATGCAAGGACGCATCAGCCGACCTGAACGACAAGGACACGGTCCTCTTCAAAGTCGGTGAGACAACCGTCACAAAAGGAACTGTATATGACATGCTGATGAATTCGGCAGCGTCCGATACAATCATGAACAGCGTTCAGAAAAAGATCGCCGCAAAGGAAATCGAAATTACCGATGACATCAAAAAAGATGCCCAGGAAACACTGGACATGTATGTCGAATACTATGGTGATTCCTTTACTTCCTATCTCGAGCAGCTGGGAATGACCACTGAGGATTATCTGAATGAAAGTCTGATCCCCTCCATCCAGGTGGAACAGCTTTCGGAAAAATATGTCAATGAGAATTTTGCTTCACTTGCTGAAACATACAAACCCGTTAAGGCAATTCTGATCGACTTTACGGAACAGGCAGATGCGGACGCGGCGCTCGAGGAGCTGAAGAACGGTTCTGATCCGGCGGATGTCGCTTCCACCCACAACTCCTCCAGTTCCGGCACAGCTATGGTCTATACAACGGAATCCTCTTCTGTTGATTCTCTTGTCAGAACAACAATGCT
Organism: uncultured Erysipelotrichaceae bacterium; assembly: GCA_902766435.1. Classification (GTDB taxonomy): domain Bacteria; phylum Bacillota_I; class Bacilli_A; order Erysipelotrichales; family Erysipelotrichaceae; genus Bulleidia. The sequence continues at coordinate 28,036 of CACXDM010000197.1, forward strand.
GAACGGCATGACAGCCGATGACGGCTGGACAATGATCCCGGCTAGCGACGGCAGTTCCTTCTCAATCGTCAAGATTGAAGAGACCGATCCGGAAAAGTTCCATGACGATGCAGTTTCCACACTGAGAACACTGGCCGATGTCAGCACAGCTTCCACCAGATACTGGCTGGAAAAATACAGCTTCCATGTATATGACATCACTGCCTACAACGCAATCAAGAACGAACATCCCGAATATCTCATTCAGGATGGAAGTCCGGAAACAGAAGAAACAGAAGAAACGGCAGAAACAACAGAACCGACCGAATAACCACGAAGAGCCTGCGGGCTCTTTTTTGGTGATATAATAGTCTGCGGAGGTTACTTTCTATGTGTATTTTCTGTAAAATCATTGCCGGTGAGATCCCGTCAAAAAAAGTATATGAGGATGAAAATGTTCTCGCCATTCTCGACATTTCCCAGGTCACCTTCGGACATACTCTCGTCATGCCGAAGAAGCACGCCGATAATATCATTCAGGCAGATGAAGAGACCGTGAAAAACTGTATCTCTGCCGCAAAGAAACTTGCTGCGCAGATTACTGCCAATACCGGAGCTGCCGGATGCAACATACTGAATAACTGCGGTGAAGCTGCCGGACAGACAGTCAATCACCTTCACTTCCATATTATCCCCCGCTATTCGGACAATGACTCCATTGTCATCAAGTTCGGTGAATCCGAAAAACAGGATCTTGATAAAGTCCTGAAAACCGTCAGAGGAGAATAAAGTATCTGATAAAAATGAAGACCGGCATGGTCTTCATTTTCAGTCTGCGGCATTCAGTCTTTTTAACATGACCTCTCTTGCCTTATTTTCAATTGTATCGTCGAGCGGTGTGAGTTCCACGTGTCCATACCGCTTTTTCAGCGCGCGCTGAATGATATGATCGGCAATTTTCGGATTCTTCGGAAGCAGAGGTCCGTGCATATATGTCGCAAGAACCTGATCGTTCATGAAGCCTTCCGATCCGTCATCGAATGTATTGCCGTGTCCATAGAGCACTTTCCCGAACGGTGTGGAAACGTTTTTTGTCTGGCCGCCGTGGTTTTCAAATCCGACAGCTTTAAATGTCTCCCCATCCATTGTTGTCTGTACCGCAATATTGCCGATGCAGCGGTGGTCACGGTCCGTGCTTTCGGTATAGTAATCAAAGAAACCGAGACCGTCGATCACATTGCCGTCCTGATCCTTATAGTATTTTCCAAACAGCTGATAACCGCCGCAGATCAGCAGAAATGCCGTGTTTTCATCCATGGCCTTCCTGATCTGTTCCTTTCTTGCGATCAGATCCTCAAAGATCAGCGACTGTTCCCTGTCAGCGCCGCCGCCGAGAAAGAACAGATCATAATCACAGATGTTCTTTTCTTCACCGATTGAACATGTATCAACAATGCAACTGATTCCCCGCTTTTCGGCTCTCACTTTCAGAACTGCGGTATTTCCCTTGTCTCCGTAAAGATCCATCAGATCATGATACATCCAGAGAATCTTCAGATTCATCTTTCCGCCTCCTTCCTGAGAATCGCCCTGACAGGGTGCAGAGCCGTATATGTCGCAATGACATGACTCGGCATATTCTGCACGTTCAGCCAGTGTATGGCTTCCTTACTGTCTTCAATCACCCTGATTCTGTCCTCCAGACCTTCATATTTCAGCCTGAGCGCCATATCGTATGCCCTTCTGCCGGAACATACGATCGTCTTGATATCGTCCTGATTCAAACGTTCAAAATGGGCATCCCAGATCCAGCTGACATCATGACCGTCCTGATCATTGTCATTCAGGAAGATACAGAGATTCTTGTCATAATGCTGGGAAACGATATATTTCATGACTTCGTTGGCGCCTGTCGGATTTTTGACCAGATTGATGATACATGGCTGAGAGAGCTCAAATACTTCGTTTCTTCCCTCTTTCAGCACAAAGTTTCTGAATACCTGATCGGCATTCATCAGATTCTGATTCAGTGTCTTCAGAACTGCCAGTACGGATGAACAGTTATATACGGCGTAAATCGTATTGATAAAGGAATGGAATTTCTGTCCCTCACAGGTAAACGTCTCATTCTCATAATCAATATCCGTTACCCGGATATAGGGTGTGATTTTCCCGAATCCGTCATCCGGACAGATAAATCTTCCGATATGGGAATACTGATAATATTCATATTTCAGGGGCTTACCGCATCTGGGACAGAATTTTCCCTCTGAGGCCTCATCGGTAGTTTTCTGACTGATGCTGTTGCGGTCAACCGAGAAAAAGTGAATCTGCGCTTTTTTTGCCGTGTCGGCAATCCGCAGGACATTGGGATCATCTCCGTTCAGTATGATATGACCTGTAAAATCATCCGTCACATCCTGGATCTTACGGATAATCGTCTCCATTTCCCCTGCCCGATCAAGCTGATCACGGAAGAAATTGGTCACCACGAGATGCGTCGGCTTCAGATTTCTGAACTGTCTGTAAACGGTCAGTTCATCCACTTCAATTACCGCAGCGTCTGCTTTGATATTGAAATTGTTGTCTGAATTGACTGCCAGAAGTGTGGCTATGCCGACATTCAGATTGTCTCCCCGGCGGTTATTGATGACCTTGTATCCGCACGCCCGCAGAGACTCGGCAATCAGGTTTGATGTTGTCGTCTTGCCGTTTGTGCCGGTAACGATCACAACGATCTTCGGCATTTTAAACTTTTCGATAAAGTGTTTGTCCAGCCGTACGGCAAGCTCTCCCGGGAAGGATCCGCCTCTGCCGGCTTTGCTTAATACGGCATGCGCCCACTGTACGATTTTCAGACGGAGATCCATCATTTGCCTCCGTTCTTCTTCGGCCGGTAGAACTGCCGGTTTTCCATCGAAAACATCCGCTCTGTCCATGTGCCGGGCGCAGTTGTATCAAATGCGTTCTTGAGTGTATTCATCCTGGCATCCAGATTGTCGATCGTACTGAGGGCTTCCGCTTCCGCCAGCATCGGCAGCACCGGAGAACCGTATTCATAATGACCGTGATGGCTGAGAATCATATGATGCAGAAGAACAGATTCTTCTGTTTCCTCCAGACCGAGTTTTTCGGAAACTTCTGTAAGCCAGCCGTTCGCAAGGGAAATATGTCCCTCCAGTCTGCCTTCAAGTGTATATTCCGTCGTGACCGGACCGCTCATTTCAGCCGTCTTGCCAACATCGTGAATCAAAGCGCCGGCTATGAGAAGATCACGGTCAAGGAAAGGATAATGCCTGCAGATTCCGTCTGCGATCTCCGCCATACTCAGTGAATGCTCGGACAGCCCTCCGAGATACCCGTGATGAATGCGGGAAGCTGCCGGATAGGAGAAATAGCGCAGTCCCACTTTTTCCAGCATGCCTTCCACCAGCATCCGGTAATTGTCATTCTGAATTGAAGCGATAAACTGTTCTGCCTTGTTTCTTCTGACTTCCTCGGACTCACCCGATGAGATCACGAATTCATCCAGGGAAACACCTGCAGGATCAGTCTGCGAAACACGGTTGATCCGCAGCTGAAGGTTTTTGTTGTAAAGGATGACTTCAAATGTAAACGTACATATTGCACCGGTATGAATCATCTTTCTGGCTTCCGGTTTGACATCCCAGAATTTCGCGTCTATCGTTCCGCTGCTGTCCTGCAGAACAAGATTCAGATAAGGAGATCCCTTGGATGTTGTTCCATTGCGGCAGTCCTTGACCAGCAGAGGCTGTGTCAGCCGGTCATTTTCCTTCATCTCATTGATCTTTTTCCTCATCTGTCAGTTCCTCCAGTTTTTTCTTAATATCACTGCTCCGGAAACCCTGTCCCAGGCAGTACTGATAAATGTGTCTCTTCAGTTCTTCACCCTTATACTTTGCGGCATATCTCTTCTTAGCCTTTTTGAAACATTTATCGAGATGTTCCGCCTCGGCATTTTCCGCATCCGTAAAGTCAAGGAATGCCAGTGCTTCTGAAGCGGTTTCACCGCTGTAGCCCTGCTGAACCAGCCTTGCATAGATTCTTGATTTTCTCTTTCTGACAGAATCCTCACGGTCTGAATGCATCAGCTTTTCCGCATAACGCACCGCGCTTTCCTTCTCATCTCCCGTCATCTCATCAAGAATTCTTTCCGCCATGGACTCCGGAATTCCCTTCATGACAAGAGCAGTCAGAATTCTCTTTCTGCCTTTCAGGCCGGCCTGCATCCGTTCGATCATATCACGGCAGTATTTTTCATCATTGATCAGATCATTGCTCTTCAGCTTATCAATAACGTTGATAATCTGTTCTTCACTGCAGTCGGTGTTTTCCTTCAGGAAATCCGTCATTTCCTTTTCCGTTCTGTCTTTATAGGAAAGTCTTCTCAGGCATTTTTCAAATGCGGATCTGCCAGCTTCACGGCCGATCAGAAGATCGAGTGTTTCGTGTGTAAGTTTCTGTCCGACCCTGATATTGAATTCATGGTAATCCTCAGGTGAAACAGTAATCTCGGTGGTTTTTCCGTCAGCCTGCGTCAGTGTGATCAGAATACCCGTATTCTTTACTTCCGCCGATTTTACGGTGCTTCGTCTGCCGTACTCTTCGACAACCCGTTCATAGACTTCCATAACCCGTTCACCAAAGACGGCGCTGCTGTAGGGTCTCACCTTTACCAGACAGTTCTCACTGACTGCTTTTCTTTCTTCCTCCGTCATTTTGACAAAGCTTCCGAGTTTAACCGCCAGATCATCAGAATCCCGGAAGAACCAGCCTGTTTTCCCTTCATCGATCAGATCTTCAAGAACTTCATCCCTTCTGGCAAAAAGAGGAATACCCGCAGCCATTGCTTCAATGAATGTCATACCCTGTGTCTCGGAAAGACTGGCGGAAATAAACGCATCCGCCGAACGGTAATAGTCCGGTACTTCCGATGAAGGCTTAGGCCCGGTCAGTACGATCATGTCACCGAGATTCTTTTTCTTAACCATTGTCTTCAGCGGTTCAAGATCAGGTCCGCCGCCGACAATCATCAGTTTGACATTGATGCCGAGCGCAGAAGCTTTTTCAAAGCCGTCAACGACGACATCCATGGATTTTTCCTTGGCAAGTCTGCCAACATAGATAATCATGATATCCTGATCACCGAAACCGGCTTCCCGGCGAATCTCCGAACGTTTCTTTTCATCTTTCAGAACAGGAGAAAACTTCTCCAGCTGCAGTCCTGTAGGAATGACGTTGATCTGTCTGTGGACGTTGTAATGTTCCAGCATTTCCTTTGTCTTATGACTGGGCGCAATCACCTCTTCCGAACTGTCACCGTACATTCTGGACAGGGAGGCAACGCCTTTTTTCGAAAGATTATCCACGGCTTTCAGATGTGTAAAGTTAACATAGTGTGTATAGTCTTCATATGTTGTGTGATAAGTGCTTACCAGCGGAATATCGAATTTTCTCGCACAGATCCGCGCAAAAATACCCACACCGAATTCCGTCTGGGCATGGATCACATCCAGATTCAGTTTGCCGATTTCATCCAAAGCAAGAAGATGAATCGGAGATGTCATAACATATCCGTACAGAAACTTCAGTTCCATACCGGCAAGACGGAGGATCGTATGATCCTTGTTCCATTTATGTTCTCCGATTCCTTTATATGTGGTAATGACGTAAACATCATGATTGTTTTTTTTCAGTTCTTCGAAAAGAATGTTTGTACTGTTCGCTACACCGTTGATCTGCGGCGGAAAGGTATCAGTAAAAATCCCGATTCTCATTTTTCAATCCCCTCCTCTATCAATACCTCGGTTTCATATGTTCTCGGAATGGATGTATCGCCTTCGATATCCGGTCTCGTTTTCGCATAGAGGAATACAACAGTTCCGATAATCAGGGTCAGGTAAAAAGTTACCGACCTCCATAATATCATAATTGACGCAGCATCTACGACATCGAATATTGTTGAAAACATCAGAACAAAGACTGCTTCCGTACCGCCGCTGCTTCCCGGCATCGGCAGAAAGGCATTAATCATTGAGACAAACGCACTTAAGGCAATGATGTTAAGGAGCTGCGAAGAAGCGACTTCAATATGAAGCGCTTTTGCGCAGAAGAACGGAATACTGTAATAAATCGTAAGCCGGATCACCGTAATGATCACAAGAGAAACAATCATCTTCTTATGCAGAGTCAGAACGACGATTTCATGTGAGAATGCTTCAAGCTGCTGATTCAGATTTTCAATGGTCTTTTCCCTGTCCCTGATGAGATGAAGCTTCACGCCGATATTAATACCCGTTGTTGTCAGCCAGTTATAGAAACGCGGTGATTTGGCAAGGAGCCAGAGGAAGACAATGATTCCGGAACTGACTGCGAAGCCGAGCAGAACAACCAGAAAGAATTCGGAATAATTGGAATAAAAATAATTGAAGCGCAGGATCAGAAGAATCAGGACATAAATCGTCATTGTCGACTGGTAAACGATAAAATCAAGCCAGAGGATACCGACGGAATGGGATACCGGGATTCCCTGCTTCTTGAAAATATACCCCTGTGCCACCTGTCCGCCTGAAGCGCCCGGTGTGATGTTGTTGAAAAGACCTGCAACATAGGCATTCACAAAACCCTGCCACCAGGTGTATTTGGGATGAGACTGCTTGCACTCAAGCATCAGGCCGTATCCCAGAAGCATCTTGTCAATAATCATCAGACAGATAATACCGATCAGACCGATTATGCTGGTATTCTTCAGGATGGGAATGATCTCATCCCCTCTCTTGCTGAGGGAAACATATAATACGATACAGGTAAATAAAACGATCAGGAATATATTAAAACCCGTACTCTTTAACAGTTTCTTTATTTTCTCTTTCATGATGCACCCCGAAAGTATACGTTTTTCATTTCATATTATACTCTTGAACGATGTTACTGTACAAATATCGGGCAATCGGGTAGGAGGAAGTTTTGGTAAAACTTCCGTCCTCCCACACCACCGTACGTACCGTTCGGTATACGGCGGTTCCCAACTTAA
>CACXDM010000198.1 GCA_902766435.1 uncultured Erysipelotrichaceae bacterium
AGGTTTCAACACTTGTGCTTTCACGGAAATGCATCAATGTATTTTCACCTAATGCATCACCGATGATCATGACACCGTCCGGATCAACAAGCGGAACAAGACAGCCCTGTGTATGACCGGGAACCGGGATGAAGCGGACAGTGCATTCACCCAGTTCAAATACATTTGAGGGATCAAGTTCTGTATAGGGTTCAGTTCTCTGCGGTACGAAGTCCGCTTCACTGATTCCTTCAGGCACCGGGAAGGGTCCGGTGAAGACATCACTGATTCGGTGTTCCCGTGTGGCATGCCATTTTTCAAGAGAGAAGTCTTCCGGATTCAGATATACGGTTTCAAACTGAACTGCACCGCCGGCGTGATCGCAGTGGCCGTGTGTCAAAGCGACTTCATACGGTGTCTTTACGATTGATCCGATATAGGATTTCAGATCACCGATACCCATTCCGGTATCGATCAGCAGCGCTTTTTCAGTTCCCTGAACAAGAAACATACTGACGCTGAAGGGGGTTTTGATGCGGGTGAGATGATCTGTTATGTTTTCTGTTTTGAATAATTCCATCGTTGCCTCCGTAACTGTCAAAGTGCTGTCGAAAGGGGTGGGGACAGCACTTTATATTTTGATTAAGCCTGTGCGGCTTCTCTTTCTTCCTCTTCGGCAAGAAGTTTCTTGTCGTACATCTTGTAGAACGGCAGATAGAGAACCATTGCCAGAGGGATAGCGAGCAGCTGCCAGAGAGCGACCATCCAGTTGCCCTGAACAAGACCATAGAGAACAACCGGAACCTGCATGGATACCTGGGCGCCGGACAGCGGTGTAACGATGCCGGAAACGAAGCCGAGATAGAAGAACAGGTTGGTGACGATCGGTACGATCAGTACGGACGGCAGGAACATATAGGGATTCAGTACGTTCGGTACACCGAATACTACCGGTTCACCGATATTGAAGATGGCAGCGGGCATGGCAACCTTGCCGATTTCCTTGAGCTGTTTTGACTTACAGAATAACAGCATGACCAGACATACGGCGACAGTTGACTGACCGACAACAGTCATCAGGGACATACCGATCGGATTGGTTGTCTCTCCTGCCAGACGCGCAGCGTCAATGGACAGGAAGATCGGCATGAAGATACCGGCGCATACGTTGAAGCCGTGAATTCCGAACCACCACAGGAACTGAATGAATACCTGGATGAAGAGATAGCCGGGCAGGGAACCGCCGACATTTGTCAGAGGGATCTGCAGATATGTATAGATCAGTTCGTGAACACTGCCGAAGGAAGTGTTGGCGAAGATGATGGCAACAAACATGAATACCAGAGCGAGAATGAAGCCCGGAATCAGGGAAGCGAAGGACTTTCCGACAAAGGGCGGAACGCCTTCGGGCATCTTGATGACCCATCCCTTTTTCTGGAAGAGGACGAATACCTTGGCTGTGATGACAGAAATGATCATGGCAACGAACAGGCCCTTGCATCCGAGCCAGCTGAAGCTGTAAGTCAGCTCACCTGCTTCATCGATGATATAGGGTGTGACGATCAGGAAGTTGATCAGTGAGAGAATGCCTGATGAGAGTCCGTCTTCGTTTTCACTTTTTGCGTATGCATAGCCGATAGCGAATGCGGCATAGATTGCGAACAGGCTCATTGTGACGTTGTAGGGAATCAGCAGGAATTTGTCCAGACCGCTGGCAGCGAGATAATCCGTCCAGGCGGTGATCGGGAAGTTCGCGATCAGATAGAACAGTGAACTGATGATTGTGACAGGAAGGATTGACATAAATCCTTTTGAGACCGCCTGCAGGGATTTGTTGTTGTTTACCCAGGCAGAGAACGGAAGCAGTATTTTTTCTACGAGTGAATTGAGTTTATCCATTTCTTTCCAGTAAATATTCCGATCTAATTGATTTATTTGGAATATTTTCCTCCTTGACCATAATATATGCTTTGGGCTGCGGCGTGTCAACATAAAAATGAAAAATATTCCGAAAATTTTAATTTCTCGGAATATTTGCCGTTTTCTGCTGTGAAATGTAGTCAACCAGTATGGCGTTGAATACAGAATAGACAGGAACAATTTCCAGTAATGACCCCCGTGGTACGGAAAGGGAAGGGAGTGTGATGACTTCATCCGCGGCGGTGCTGACATTGCCGGAAGTAATCAGGACCACTTCACATCCGGAAGCTTCCTTCAGATCCGCAAGCGGTTTAACGATAACCGACTTTCCGGAAACACTGTAGAGAATGATCAGATCATCTTTACCGACACAGAGGTCAACGGATTTGACTGCCTCTGAGGAATTGAGAACGGTGGCGCGGATGCCGAACATCAGCAGGGAGTAATACATCTGCAGGGCGCTTATCTCGGAATTGATCATACCTGCAAGGTAGACATTTTTTGCCTTGATGATCTTTTCCGCCAGTTTCTTCATTTCACTGTCACCGCATGTGTGATGGATCAGCCGGATTGTATCGGCGTATATGTTTTCAGCATAGGTAATCCGGTCTTCTTCGGTGTTCCGGATGTTTTCCGAACTGTTGACGTAATTGATCACTGCGTATTTGAATTCGGAGTAGCCGCTGTATCCCATCTTCTGGGTAAAACGCATGATTGTTGTCTTTGTGATGCCGATCTTTTCGGACAGTTCCTGGATGGAACAGTGCTGGACCAGTTTCAGGTCTTCGCAGATCATATCGCAGGCTTTCGCCTCGTTTTTGGTCAGTGTATTCCGCTTCAGCTGAATGTTTTCCATAAAGTTCATAAACGGACCTCCTGTTTGGAATATTTTCCGTTTCCATTATACAGACAGCGTGTTTTGCCTGCAATGCATGAAAAAAACTGTCTTCAGAATGAATCTGAAAACAGTTGTGCGGTTTATTCCTGAGGGAGCAGGAAGCTGCTTCCGTCTGTCAGGATTGTAATCGTATCGCCTTCCTCGACCAGCAGCATTCCCAGAACATCCGCGTACTTCGCACTGTAGATATTCTGATTCTCATCCACGATGTAGATATAGGTGTTGCCGTTCTGATCGATGGTGCGGATTTTGGCAATGGTGATCGTCTTTGCCGTAAATGTATCGGGATCGACAATCTGTACATCTTCACTGTTGGAGGAGATATCTCCGGTTAAAAGCATCTTATACTTTTCGATGCATTCTTTCTGGGTGACGGCAGTGGAGACGATGTTGTACTGCTCGACATTGACGGCAGCGTACATCTTGACCAGATTGTTGTTGTCCTTAAGAACCATGATGTATGTCGGGGTATTGTCGACATTGATCAAAGAAGGGAAGGAGGCAGTATAGCCTTTCTCCTGTACTTCCCCTTCAGCGCTCTTCATGCCGGAGAATTCATCGGCGCCGGCGCAGGGGATATATCTTGTTTCGGCCGTTCTCTCATTGGCAAGAATAAAGCCGAGGTTGGAGCTGTCGCCGTTGACGGAAGTGACGCCGGTATAGATCCAGATGTCATTGTCCTTGGCAATATAGCCGTAGTCAGGATAAATTTCCGTATCTCCGTCTTCGTCTTCCTTTTTGATTGTCGTCACCTGACGGCAGTCGGTCTGGGCAAACAGACTGTTCAGAAAACCGTGCTTCAGCTGGGCATAGTCATTGTACTTCTCACAAATCAGATCCCCATCGAATACCACATCTACCCAGGCGGGTACTTCACTGATGCTGTATTTTGCGGTTTCTCCGGTAAGAGGATTGATGACAACCGCTCCCGTTACGGTCTTTCCGCCGAAGAGCCCGATCGTATGATCGATGACGGAACCGACATACCAGGGATTTCCTTCTTCATCGATTTCAAAGTGGAGATTTTCAATCATGTCAAAC
>CACXDM010000199.1 GCA_902766435.1 uncultured Erysipelotrichaceae bacterium
ACATACCCGTTCCGTCATGATGTCATGGTTGGTAATGTATTTGTTTTCCAGAAGATCAATATCATCCCTGACGGTAATGGATACCATACAATCCCGGTTAATCGCTTTCTTCAGCAGTCTGCACTCCGGATTTCTTTCACTGTATCCTTCAATACCGACAGCGTTCATGATGACAGGTATGTTTCTCTCTTCAGCGATCTTTGTGATTTCATCCAGATAGAAATGGAAATTCTGCTGGTGATATTTAATCAGACCTCCGCCGCAGAAGATAATCACATCCGCCTCTTCCAGCTTCTTCTGTTCGTGTTCCCTGAAGTACTTGTAGTGAACCGTACGGTGCCATGCTTTTCTTACCAGTTTCTCCGAAAGATCCGGTGTCAGGGAATACAGCCCCGACTTCTTCCAGAGATGCCAGAGTTTTTTCTGCAGCTTCAGTTTGCCGCCCTTGGACTTATTCTGCTTTGCGATCAGACGGGGCTGATAAGAACCCATATCAACAGTCACAATCTCCGCTTCAATACCGTTTTCAGCGAAGATTCTTTCCGTCAGATACCGTGCCGTATCATAGATAACCAGGTCCCCGAAATTGGATACCTTCAGATAAACCAATGCTGCTTTCATACACAAACTCCCGTCAGTCCCTTAGATTCTAGCATATTGCCTCCTTTCTGGTGATGCTGATATACTGTCACGCTTTTAAAAAATACGTGTTTCCTTTAGAATAATGATGTTGTAAAGAATAAAAATCACCTTTATGGGGGTCATATGAATATAGGAATCATATTTGCCGGCGGAACCGGCAGCAGGATGCACAGCAAAGACAAACCGAAACAGTTTCTGGAAATATTCGGCAAACCGGTCATCATCCATACACTGGAGAAATTCGAGGAATGTCAGGATATTGACGCCATTGTCATTTCCTGTCTCAGTGACTGGATCCCCCACATGACAGAACTCGCGGAAAAATATCATATTACCAAGGTAAGAAAGATTGTCAGCGGTGACAGTACCGGACAGCTGTCCATATTCAGAGGACTTGAAGCGGCGGAAGAAATCGCCGATGAAAACGCAATTGTACTGATCCATGACGGCGTAAGACCGTTTATCACCGGTAAGCTTCTTTCCGAGAATATCCGCTGTGTCATGAAACACGGATCAGCCATCACCACCGGAAAAGTAACGGAAACAATCATTACCGTGGATGAACTCAGCCGTATCACAACCGTTCCGAGAAGAAAAGATTCCCGCGTAGCCAAGGCGCCGCAGAGCTTCTTTCTCAAAGATATTATCGGCGTTCACCGCAAGGCAATGGCGGAAGGCTTTACCAACTTCATTGACAGCTGCACGATGATGAACTACTACGGACATGATCTCTTTCTGACCGACGGACCGAGTCAGAATATCAAGATTACAACCCCGGAAGACTTCTATCTGATGCGTGCCATCATGGAATCCCGTGAAAACGAACAGCTTTACGGCATTGACAGTCAGGAAGACACACTATGAATCAGATCATCCGTGAAGATATCGAAAACATATTAAGCAGACCTTATATCGATTTCTCTGCGTTTGACGGCATGGATATCCTGATTACCGGCGCCACCGGACTGATTGGCAAGACACTCTGCTTTACCCTTCTCACCTATGCCCAAAGAGTATCCAATCCGCCAAGGATTACTGCTCTTGTCCGCAGCAGGGATAAAGCACTGAATGTATTCCGGGAATACATCGGTCAGCCGTACTTCCGTCTGGAAGTATCCGATATCCGTGATTACCACGGCAGTTCCATCAAGCCGGACTATATCATCCACGCCGCAAGCGAGACATCCAGTCTCTCGTTTATCAATCAGCCTGTCGAAACAATCCTGACAACAGTTGAAGGTACCAGAAACCTTCTGGATCTTTCCGTACAGTGTGGGGTAAAGGGATTTGCGTATCTCTCCACAATGGAAGTCTACGGTGCCCCTCAGGATGATACATTGATCAAGGAAACTGACGGCACGGATATCGATCCGATGGAAGTCCGTTCCAGTTATCCCGAAAGCAAACGTCTTTCTGAAACGCTGTGCGCTGCTTACCACAGGGAATACAATGTCCCCGCAAAGGTACTGCGGCTGACCCAGACATTCGGACCGGGCGTTGCTTACAATGACGGAAGAGTATTTGCCCAGTTTGCCAGGTGCGCCATTGAAGGAAAAGATATTATCCTTCACTCCAAAGGCGAAACAAAAAGAATGTATCTCTATACCGCAGACGCTGCCGCCGCTGTTCTCCTGGTACTCTTAAAGGGAGAAAACGGGAAAGCATACAACGCGGCCAATGAAGATACATACTGTACGATTCTGGAAATGGCTGAATATGTTTCTGAAAACTGCGGTGATCATCCGGTAAATGTCCGTATTGAACTGACGGATACGGCAAGCCTCGGGTATGCCCCTGTCCTCCATATGAACCTGGATGTGACAAGACTGAAAGAACTCGGCTGGAAAGCAGAATACGATTTGAAACAGATGTTTCAGCGTATGATATCCTGTATGAAGGAAAACTGATTGAACTCA
>CACXDM010000200.1 GCA_902766435.1 uncultured Erysipelotrichaceae bacterium
CTGCTGTCAGGCTGGATCGCTCCGGTATTTAAGCCGGCAGGATTCGGTGACTGGCGGGTGGCAACCGCGCTGATCTCCGGTTTCATGGCAAAGGAAAGTGTTGTCATGACGCTGACGGTTCTGTTCGGCAATACGGCAAATCTGCAGGCCGCATTGAGTACGGCGGCTGCCTTCAGTCTGCTGATCTTCTGTCTGCTGTATACGCCCTGTGTGGCTGCGGTATCCGCTGTCAAAAGGGAAATGGGCGGCGGATGGGCGTTCATGATTGTATTGCTGCAGTGCGGGATTGCCTGGCTGTGTTCCGTCATGACTTATCTTCTGCTGACGCTGATTTAGAATCTGAAATGAACTGTGTAACCGGTCAGATGAATCTGTTCATCAAATGATCATTACACGGTTTTTTTGACAAAAGCATGCATGCATTGAATGCCCTCCAGGCGTTCGGAAGAAGAGTATTCTGACAACGTTGATATGATTCCTGTAACAATTTTGCTAAACGTTTAACAAACGATTGAAAGCGGATAGTAATCTTTGTTAAAATCGGTTATGATTTCTCCAAAGGAGTGTCTTCTAAGAGGAATAGGAAGAAAGGAATTAAGTATGATTAAACTTAGTAACAGCAGTGTTCTGAAAATCGAAGAAATCTGTGATCGTTATAAGGATGAGCCCACGCCTTTAATGATGATCCTCAGCGATATTCAGAACGAGTACGGTTACATTCCCCTTGAAGTTCAGGAACTGGTTTCCCGCCGGACGGGTATTTCAGTTGCTGAGATTTACGGTGTTGTAACCTTTTATTCGTTCTTCTCTTTAACGCCCAAAGGGAAGTATGTGATCGGATGCTGCCTGGGAACGGCTTGCTATGTCAAAGGCGCCCAGCAGGTTATCGACAAATTTTCTGAAATTCTTGAAATCAAGCCGGGTGAGACGACCAAGGATGGTCTGTTCACACTTGATGCTCTGCGCTGCATCGGTGCCTGCGGAATTGCGCCGGCAGTAAGCATCAGCGGAACGGTATATCCCAAGATGAGTGTGGACCAGGTTCCCAAGATCATCAATGAATACCGCAGCAGGGAGGCTCAGGCATGATTCAGTCATATGAAGCGTTTGCTGAAAAAACTACAGCATGTACAAAGTGTCTTGATGACAAGATCAAGGGCACTGACGGGAAGAGACATATCGTTCTGTGCGGCGGTACAGGATGTCTGAGTTCCCATTCCGATGAAATCAAAGCAAGATTTGAAGAAGTCCTTGCTGAAAAGGGTGCTTCCGATCTCGCTACGGTCAATATCGTCGGCTGCTTCGGATTCTGTTCACAGGGTCCGTTCGTCAAGATCTATCCGGAAGATACACTGTATCGTCTGGTTAAGATTACGGATGTTGAGGAAATCGTTGAATCCGATATCCTGAACAACACAATCGTTGAAAGACTGCTTTATGTTGATCCTGTCACAAAGGAAAAGGTTTCCAAGCAGGACGACATCAACTTCTATAAGAAGCAGCGCCGTGTTGCGCTGTACGGCTGCGGTGTTATCAATCCCGAAGACATCAATGAGGCTCTCGGCATGGGCGGCTTCCAGGGAATCAGACGTGCTTTGACAATGACCCCGCAGGAAGTTATCGATGAAGTGACAAATTCAGGTCTGCGCGGCAGAGGCGGCGGCGGTTTCCCGACAGGACGCAAATGGCAGTTCGCCTACAACGTTGATGCAGATCAGAAGTATGTTGTATGTAATGGTGACGAAGGTGACCCTGGTGCGTTCATGGACCGTTCCATCCTCGAAGGCAATCCTTTTGCGGTTATTGAAGGCATGGTTATTGCCGGATATGCATATGGCGCAACCGAAGGTTATTTCTATGTCCGTGCGGAATATCCGATCGCGGTTAACCGTCTGAGAAATGCCATTAAGCAGGCAGAGGAAGTCGGTCTGCTCGGCGATCATATTCTCGGAACGGATTTCAGTTTCCACTGTCATCTGAGACTCGGTGCCGGTGCTTTCGTCTGCGGTGAGGAAACAGCTCTGCTGAATTCCATCGAAGGCAAGCGCGGTATGCCCCGTCCCAGACCCCCGTTCCCGGCAGTCAAGGGTCTTTGGGGTAAGCCGACCTGTGTAAACAACGTTGAAACACTCGCATGTGTTCCTTATATTCTCAGAAACGGCTGGGAGGAATTCGCCAAAGTCGGAACAGAGAAGTCCAAGGGTACGAAGGTATTCGCGCTCGGCGGCAAGGTCAACAATGTAGGTCTTGTTGAAGTACCGATGGGCACAACACTCCGCGAACTGATCTATGACATCGGCGGCGGTATTCCCAACGGCAAGAAGTTCAAGGCAATCCAGACCGGCGGTCCGTCCGGCGGATGTCTGACAGAAGAATTCCTCGATGAGCCGATCGACTTTGACAACCTCGTAGCCAAGGGATCCATGATGGGTTCCGGCGGCGCGATCGTCATGGACGAAGACAACTGTATGGTGGACGTTGCCAAGTTCTATATGGAATTCATCTGTGATGAGTCCTGCGGCAAGTGTACACCGTGCCGTATCGGTACAAAGAGAATGCTGGAAATCCTGACAAAGATCACGGATGGCAAAGGAACGATGGAAGATCTGGATGAGCTCGAAGAACTCAGCCAGACAGTCAAATCCAATTCACTCTGTGCTCTCGGTCAGACGGCATCCAACCCGATCGACTCCACAATCAAGCATTTCAGAGACGAATATATTGCCCATATCGTCGATAAGAAGTGTCCTGCCCATGTATGTAAGAAGCTGATGGAATATCATATCGATCCCGATAAGTGTATCGGCTGCGGTATGTGTGCAAGAGCCTGCCCGGCAAGCTGCATCACAAGAACGGATTACATTGCTCCGAACCATAAGCTTGCTTCGATGGCCATTGACACGCAGAAGTGTGTGAAGTGCGGTACATGTATTTCAACATGTAAGTTCGGCGCGATCGAAAAGAGATAAGAGGAGGATATTCATGTCTTTGGTAAATATTAAGATTGAGGGCGTTTCCTACCAGGTTGAAGAAGGCCTGACGATTCTGGAAGCTGCCCGGGCATGCGGGTATGATATCCCTTCGCTGTGCGCTTTTAATCACGGTGAGTGCAATCAGGGATCCTGCCGTGTATGTCTTGTTGAAGTGACCGGTGCCAGAGGTCTTGTCGCAAGCTGTGTCTATCCCGTAAACGAGGGAATGGATATTCATATTTCGACGCCCAAAGCTACGGAAGCCAGAAGAAGAAGTGTTGAACTGCTTCTTTCCAACCATAACCAGAACTGTCAGCAGTGTGACAAGAACGGCAAGTGTGAACTGCTCCATGTCGCTACTCTGACAGGCGCCCGTGAAGGTGCTTTTGCCGGTGTTCATTCCGAAACACATCTGGACCTGCTTGCGCCGGGTCTTGTCAGAGATACATCGAAGTGTATCCTCTGCGGCAGATGCATTGCGAGATGTTCCAATGCCCACGGTATGGGTATCCTCGGTTTTGAAAACAGAGGTTTCCGGACATTCGTTTCACCGGCAGAGAACAGAAGCTTTGCGGATTCACCGTGTATCCAGTGTGGTCAGTGTGTCAATGTATGTCCGACCGGCGCGTTGATGGAACACAGTGAAATCGATAAGGTTGACGCTGCTGTCAAGGCAGGCAAGCATGTCGTCATTCAGGCTGCTCCGGCTGTCCGTGCGGCTCTCGGTGAAGAGTTCGGATATCCTGTCGGAACACCTGTTACAGGCAAGATGATCGCTGCCATGAGAAGACTCGGCTTCGAAAGAGTTTATGACGTAAACTTCGGCGCTGACCTGACAATCATGGAAGAAGGAACAGAACTGCTGCACCGTCTGAGTGACGGCGGTGTTCTGCCGATGATCACTTCCTGCTCACCGGGCTGGGTCAACTATGCGGAATATAACTATGGTGATCTTCTTGATCATCTGTCCAGCTGCAAGTCCCCGCACCAGATGCAGGGTGCTGTCATCAAGTCCTACTGGGCAAAGCAGATGGGTTACGCACCGGAAGACGTATTCGTTGTTTCCGTCATGCCCTGCGTTGCCAAGAAGTTCGAAAGACAGAGAGAACAGCTGAAGGTCAACGGTCTTGATGATGTTGACGCTGTCATCACAACACGTGAACTGGCAAGAATGATCAAGCGTGCCGGTATCATGTTCAACCGTCTGCCTGATGAAGAATGGGATCAGGACATCATGGGTGACTACTCCGGTGCCGGCGTTATCTTCGGCGTTACCGGCGGTGTCATGGAAGCTGCCCTGCGTACCGTTTACTTCAAGCTGACAGGCAAGGAATACGGAAAGATCGTCTTTGAGGAAGTCCGCGGACATGATGCGGGTATCCGTGAAGCATCTATTGACATCGACGGAACAACAGTCAGTGTGGCTATTGCCTCCGGTATGAAGTCCGCAAAGATTCTCCTGGATGAGATCCGTGAAGGCAAATCCAAGTATCAGTTTATTGAGATCATGGGATGCCCGGGCGGATGCATCAACGGCGGCGGACAGCCGTATGTCAGAAACTGCTTCCTGCCGAATGAGGATGACAATATCCTCGATACATACAAGGAAAAGAGAGCAAAGGCTCTGTATTCCGAGGATGAAAGACAGGTTATCCGTCAGTCACACAACAATCCGCAGATCATCGAGCTCTATGACAAGTATCTCGGTGAACCGAATTCTCACAAGGCTCATGAACTTCTGCATACAACTTATGCGGCAAGAGAAGGATTCAACGACTGATCTGAATGGTATACGAAAACAGCTGCAGAAATTGCGGCTGTTTTTTTCGTTAGAATCAGTTTTTGATGTTCCTGAGGTTCAAATGTGTGATACATTAAAGACAGAGATCTGACAGAGGATAATAATAATGGAAAAAACAGATAAGAAATTGAAAAAGCTTGCAAAAAAAGCAGGTAAACCGGCAGTGCTTTTTGATTTTGACGGTACACTGATGGACTCTGAACCGGCAGTCATGGCATCCTACAGACATGTTTATGCGAAATACGGAAAAGCAGACGTATTCGAGCAGGCAGACTGGTCAAATGTTCTGGACTATACAGCAGAAGAAATTCTCAGCAAGGACTTTCCGGAAGAGTCTCTGCGGGAAACAATTGATGAATTCCGTTCCTATCAGCGGTATCATCTCCGCGATCTGATCCAGCCGAGAAAGGGTGCGCTTGATCTCCTGAAATGGCTCAAGAAAGAGGGCTATCCGGTAGGCGTTATTTCCGCAAGAGAGCGTACATCGCTGGTTGAACTTCTGCAGAGTGCGGGAATGATGCAGTATGCGGATGTTGTGATCGGTCAGTATGACAGCGGCAAGGGACAGCAGGATCTGAAGGATATTCTGATGGCATGCAGACTGCTGAAATCCAAATACTGTGTATTTGTCAGCTGCAGCACAACGAATATTCTTGCCGCAAGAACAGCCGGTGCGTTTATCATCGGTTATCTGGCCAATAAGAAGAAGACACAGGAACTCGTTGAAGCAGGAACAGACTTCCTTACAGCCGATCTGAAACAGGTTGAAAAGCTGCTGAAGGGCGAACCGCTCTGGCTTGCTTACGAGATCATTGAACCGGCTCCGGAAGAAGAAGCGCCGGCAGAGTAAAAGCATATTCAAAGAGGACGAAAGTTCTCTTTTTTTCTGCAGAAGACAGATGATTCACTGTTTTTATGCCGGAAAAACACATTCTGAATACTGTTCGTACAGAAATCTGTTGATTTTTTCGGATTTGTTCCGACAATGAAATTGACAGATGGGGGTCACGACAACATGATAACGGTTAAGGATATCATTTTCAGAGTTTATGATGACAGTATTGTGGCATTAAAGAACTCTGCCCTGATTCGCCGGTACGGGGGAAATCCCGATACGGATTACTGTATTGCCTATGGTTTTATCGACGATGAAAGAGGAAGTTCTTTTTATGTGCTCGGTACGGCGGACCAGGATCAGTTCATCTTTCACAGGGCGGACATTCCGGTAATCGCAGGTTATCAGACGGTTAAGGATGATCCGGTGCTTTTTCATTTTCCGTGCAGTGATAAACTGCTCAGGGAACTGTATGCGGAAGCAGATGCTTTTATGGCAAAAAGAAAGACGAAGAAGGGGAGAAAGGGATGGCGCAGATACGGCTGGCTTGATCAGTACAGACTGAAGAGTCATCCCGATGTAATCCGGGCAGAGCTCAAAGGATACACAGGCATGGCTTTGATGAAGCTGTTCGCTGAAGATGAAGACCGTTTCTACGGCAGAATCGTAAAGTACGAAGGTTCAGACGGGGAAATACTGCCGGGAACAGAGGCCGTAGCAGACAAGAACAAAGAAAAACTGATCATCCGGATTTAAATATCATTTCCCGGTAAAAAACCCGCCTCAGCCGGTTCTGAAACGGGGTCATGTATTTGATTGATGCCGGTATACGTGCTGCGGGGAATCAGGATGCATTGGTCTTTTCGTATTCTTCCTTGAGTTTTGCAAAAGTGATCTCACTCAGATCATGTTCGACTTTGCATGCATCTTTTGCGGCGGTTTCTTCATCAACTCCGAGTCTGACAAACAGGCCGGTCAGAACACGGTGTCTTTCATAGATTCTTTCTGCGATCTCACGCCCGGGCGCCAGCAGTTTGAGCTCACCGTCTTTTGCCATGGAAATATATCCGTTTTCACGCAGTTTTTTCATCGCAACACTGACACTTGCCTTGGAGAAGTGAAGATGGTCCGCAATGTCTACGGAGTGAACGGTTCCTTTCTTCTCCTGTAAGATTAAAATAGCCTCGAGATAATCTTCAGCTGATTCATAGATCTGCATTGCCATTGGGTGGTACTTCCTTTCGTTATTCTTAATTATTGTAAAATGAAATATAATAAAATAAAAGTTGAATGAACGGAAAAAACATGAGGAAAGTACTGACATACGGAATCGGTGAAGAACATTGGCAGATACTCCGTAATCTTTTCCCTGATGTGCTGCTGAAGACGGCAGGGAATGATCCTGAGCGGACTGTCGGAGATCTTCTGGATCATCAGACGGAGAATGTGCCTGAACAGGCAGATACGGAATTTCTGATTTTCAGCGGCTGGCAGAATGATGAGATCGGGGCTTTTGTTTCCCGGCTGCGAAATGAAGGCTATGGATTTGACGGGATTCTGGTCAGCGAAACGGAAACAAACAGACAGTGGACACTTCGGACATTAATCGGTGAGACAATGGAAGAACACCGGTATTTCAGAGAAAGGACCGGGCTGATCCGGCTTCTGAAATACTGTGAGACACTGGATCAGAAACAGATATCACAGAAGACGGCACAGGCGGTGATGACGGCTTTTGCGGCGCTGAATGACAGTGAAAGCAGCGCTGATGATCTGAAACACTGCGGTATTCTTCTGGCTGCCGCTTTGGAAGAGGACGGACTGATATGAACAGGGTATGTGTGATCGGCGGAGCAAATATCGATATCTGCGGCGCAAGTCTGGAACCGCTCAGAGACTATGATTCCAATCCCGGGAAAATCAGTATCAGCTTCGGCGGCGTGGGAAGGAATATTGCGCAGGTCTGTGCACTGCTCGGTATTCCGACTTCATTTGTGACATGTTTTTCCGATGACAGCTACGGAAGAATGATGAAGGAAGACTGTGCTGCGCTGGGAATGGATGTTTCGGACTGCATCACGGTAAAGGGTCTGCCCAGTTCCATGTATCTGGCAATTCTTGACGCTGACAATGATATGCGTATGGCAATGAGTGATATGCGTATTCTGCGCAGTATGAGTCCGGAAGTCCTGGATGGTGTGCTGAAAAAACTGGGCAGTGATGATATTATTATTATCGATGCAAATCTTGACATGGAATGTATCAGCTATATTCTCCGCAGCGCTCCGTGCCGTGTGGCGGCAGATCCGGTCAGCGCAAGCAAGGCACTGCGGCTGAAGGATTATCTGAAGTATATATCCATTTTCAAGCCGAACCGCTTTGAGGCAGAGGAACTCAGCGGCATCAGAATCGACAGTCCGGAAAAGGCGCGTGAAAGCGCTGAATGGTTTGTATCCCGGGGTGTGCGTGAGGTGATTATCAGTATGGCCGATCAGGGGATTGTGCTTGCGGCAGAAGGAAGGACAACCTACTTCCGTCACCGGATCATCCGTCTGGAAAACGCCACGGGAGGAGGCGACTGTCTTCTTGGGGCGTATATTGCCGGCCGGCTTGAAGGGCTTTTGCCAAAGCAGAGCATGCGGCTGGGCATCAGCTGCGCAGTAACGGCGATTGAAGAAGATGCGGTCAGCCGGAGAAGTCTTGATTTGAATGCTGTCAGAAACAGTATCGGCAGCATGTGTATAGAGGAGCAGGAACTATGAATATCAGAATCAAAGAAGAAGCCGCAAAGGCGCTGAAGGAAGGAAGGCCTGTCGTTGCGCTGGAATCAACGATCATATCCCACGGGATGCCTTATCCCCAGAATGTGGAGACGGCTCTGGCAGTGGAGAAGATCGTACGTGACCATGGCGGCGTACCGGTAACAATCGGCATCATTGACGGTGTCGGCGTAGTCGGCATGAGCGAAGAGGAAATTGAGGAATTCGGCAGACGCGGCATGTCCATTCCGAAGGTATCGCGCAGGGATCTGCCGGTGATATTTGCGAAGAAGTCCTGGGGCGCCACAACCGTGGCGACAACAATGATCCTTGCCGCAAAAGCAGGTGTTGAATTCTTTGTGACGGGAGGCATCGGCGGCGTGCACCGCGGAGCGGAACTCTCATTTGATGTATCCGCGGATCTCGAGGAACTGGCGCGTACAAATGTGACGGTTATCTGTGCCGGAGCGAAAGCGATACTTGATCTGCCCAAGACTCTGGAAGTGCTGGAAACAAAAGGTGTTCCGGTATTGGGATATCAGACAGAGGAACTTCCCGCTTTCTATACCAGAACATCCGGTCTGAAAGTTGATACCATGGTAAGGGATGCGGCTGAGGCAGCAGCTGTTGTCAAAGCTAAACGAGAATTCGGACTTGACGGCGGAATTCTGATTACAAATCCGATTCCCGAAGAGTATTCCATGGATCCGGAGGCAATCAATAAGGTTATTGAAGAAGCTTTGAAGGAAATGGATGAAAAGGGAATCAAAGGAAAGGAATGCACACCGTTTCTGCTGGCGAAAGTGGCGGAAATCACGGAAGGTAAATCACTTGCCGCAAACATCAGACTTGTGTTCAATAATGCGGCAGTCGGTACGGAAATTGCGAAAGAATACTGCAGGTAGGAATTATGTCGGAAACCAGGAAGACGGTTGCAGAACCGGTCACAAAACAGTCATTGATCGAAGGATTCAGAAAACTGGGAGTTACATCGAATCAGATTATCGAAGTTCATTCCCGGCTTTCGTCTTTTGATTATGTTCTGGGCGGCGCCAGAACGGTTGTGGACGCCCTGATGGAAATCGCATCCGACGGCGGAACAATACTGATGCCGATTCAGTCAAGCGACAACACCGAGCCGAGCGGATGGACAAATCCACCGATCGCGGCCTCCTTTTACCGGGAGGCAAGAGAATCCATGCCGGCCTATGACAGTTATTCCAGTGATATTCCCAATATGGGAAGGATTGCCGAGAATTTCCGTCACCGTGAGGGAGTAGTGGTTTCCGGACATCCGTCGGTATCCTATGCGGCATGGGGCAGATATGCCAAGCTTCTCTGCAACAGACAGTCTCTTCATTTTCCTTTGGCGGAAGAATCACCCTGCGCGCGTCTTTACGAACTGAAGGGCAATGTTCTTCTTCTCGGTACGGATTTTGATACATGTACGTGTCTGCATCTTGCGGAGTACCGGTGTGACTGCCGGAAGATCGTGATTCAGGGGGCAAGCGTGAAGGGCAGTGACGGTCCCGAATGGAAGAAGTATCTGGATCTTGATATTGACAGCAGTGTATTCCTGAAAGTACAGAAGATCATGCAGCGGAAGAATATGATCCGCGAGGGAACGCTCGGCGGCTGTCATATGCAGTATTTCTCCGCTTCGGCAGCGATCGATGAAGCAACGAAATATCTGGAAAAAAGCACAGTATACGAATTATACAGATGAAACCGGGAAACCGGTTTTTTCAATGAATCATTGTAATTACAGAAGGCAGGAGTAAAATAAAAAGCCGGAGGGTGAGATATGTTGCCGGAAGTAGGAAAGACAGTATACATTCAGAGCTTCAAGCATGACGGAAGTCTGCACCGCACATGGTGCAAAGGATTTGTGCTGGAAGCGGATGAGGACAGAATTGTAGCTGTTACTGACCGGGCATGGGTGATTGAAGCGGATGACCGTAAATGGCTGACACGAGAGCCGGCAGTCTGTTTCTATTACACAAAGAAATGGTACAACATCATTTCCATGATCCGGCACAGCGGTATTTACTACTACTGCAATCTGGCATCCCCGAGCATATATGACGGAGAAGCAATCAAGAATATTGATTATGATCTTGATGTGAAACTGTATCCGGACGGCGGTTATCAGATCCTGGATGAGAATGAATACGCCGACCACGCCGATAAGATGAATTATCCGGAAATCATCAAGAAGATCGTTGAACACCAGATGGAAGATCTGATTGAGGAAATGGACCGGGGAAATCCGCCGTTCAACAAGGAAACAATCGACCATTA
>CACXDM010000201.1 GCA_902766435.1 uncultured Erysipelotrichaceae bacterium
CAGAGTTGCACTTCTTTCATTTTCGACTAAGGGAAGTGCCAGACATGAACTGGTTTCCAAGGTACAGCAGGCAGCGCAGATTGCCCATGAACTCGCACCGGATCTGATTCTTGACGGGGAACTGCAGCTTGATGCGGCGCTTGTGCCGGAGATTGCGGCATCAAAGGCAAAGGGAAGTCCGGTTGAAGGAAGAGCCAATGTTCTTGTCTTCCCTGATCTGCAGGCAGGCAATATCGGTTATAAGCTGACACAGCGGATCGGCGGAGCGGAAGCGATAGCCGTACTGCAGGGACTGGCGCGTCCGTGCAATGATCTTTCCCGCGGATGTTCGGTTGACGATATTGTCAAAACAGCAGCGCTCACTGTTGTTCAGGCGCAGCAGAACGCATGAGACGGAGTATGTTCTTTCCATACAGCGGGAAAACTGTGATAAGATGGTGCTTGTCACTCTGCCGGAAATACGGCTGCAGTGTACGGAGAGATAACATACGGGAGGAAGTATGATTTATATCTGTTCGGATATCCATGGTCTTTACGGCCGTTACAGCAGGCTGCTGGATACCATCAGACTCAGAGAACAGGACACACTGTATGTTCTCGGCGATATGATCGACCGCGGACCTGACGGGATTGAGATCCTGCTTGATATGATGAAACATCCGAATATTGTGCCGTTTATGGGAAACCATGAGCATATGATGCTGATGTATCTGTTCGGATATGACAAGAATGCATGGATGCTCGACTGCAACGGAGGAAAAGTCACACTGGAGAAATTCAGATATCTGTCCGATGATGATAAAAGAGCAGTGCTGACCTATCTGAATGAAGCATATATTCTGAAGAATCTGGAGGTATGCGGCAGAAGATACAGTCTTTCGCATATCGGCATCATCAGGAGTGAGGAAGATCTGCAGGCAGGCTTTATTGACGGTACAGATGTCTATATGCTGCAGAAGATGGTATGGGGCATGCATCCGTACGGACTTGATCAGATCAGTTCCTTTCCCGAACAGCTCTGTCCGACAACCTTTCTGACCGGGCATATCGTCACACGCAGATATCTCGGTTCGCAGGACGATGACATTGTAACGGCGGATTTTGCCAACGGATGCAGGTATGTCGACCTTGACTGCGGCTGTGCTCTCGGTGAAAATGAGGGCGCGCTTGCCTGTGTGGCTCTTGATGAAGAGACGGGGCTGATTGATTACGACGGCGCATTATATATCAGATGAAGGAACGGTTTTCCATGTCGGAGAACTGTTTTTTTTTTTTTTTTTTTTTTTTTTTTTTATTGCTGCTGTTATACTGAAGCTGAAGGTAAAAATGATGAAAAGTATCAGCAGTGTCTACAAAATCGTCAACGGTCCTTCCAGTTCCCATACTGTCGGCCCGTATCACGCCGCTTCTTTATTCCGTGAAAGATATCCCGATGCCGACCGGTACCGTGTCACTTTGTTCGGATCACTGGCTTTTACCGGTGAAGGGCATGGCACCAGAAAAGCGGTGCTTACCGCAATTCCGGAAGCCGACGTGATCTTCGACCGCCTGACGGGTGATCTTCCCCATCCGAACACAATGCTTTTTGAAGCGTTTCAAAACGGAGAAATTATTGGAACCTGCCGGATCTTCAGTGTCGGCGGCGGATCAGTCAGAATCGAAAATGAAGTATCCGAAGAGGAAAAGGAAATCTACCCTGAAAGAAATTTCACGGAAATATCCGGGGTATGCCGTGAGAAGGGGATTGATCTTCGGGAATTTATCCGTATGCGGGAAGAAAGCGGTCTGGACGGATACCTTGAGAAGGTCTGGCAGGCGATGAAGAATTCCGTGAAGCGCGGTCTGGAAGCAGAGGGAACACTTCCCGGCGGACTGCATCTTTCGCGCAAAGCCGGAATTCTGCTGGCAAAGCGCTGCTACAATGAACCGGCGGATGTGACAATGAACCGGATGATTGCGGCTTATGCATATGCGGTCAGCGAAGAAAACGCTGACGGAAATCTTGTTGTTACAGCTCCGACATGCGGCAGCTGCGGTGTAATGCCTGCTGTTCTTTACTATATGTACCGGGAACGCGGTTTCCCTGAAAACGAGATCATTGACGCGCTTGCGGTCGGCGGGCTGTTCGGCAATATCATCCGTACCAACGCAAGTATTTCCGGCGCGGAATGCGGCTGTCAGGCGGAGATCGGAAGCGCCTGTTCGATGGCTGCTGCAGCTCTGGCATATCTTTTCAGGCTGAATACGGATCAGATCGAGTATGCGGCTGAGATTGCCATGGAACATAATCTCGGACTGACCTGTGATCCGGTTATGGGGCTGGTTCAGATCCCCTGCATTGAGCGGCATGCGGTTGCGGCAATGCGTGCCGTAAGTGCTGTCAATCTTTCGCGTTTTCTGTATGAGACAAGACGGATATCATTTGATGATGTGACCGCAACGATGTACAGAACAGGGAAGGACATGAATGAGAAATACCGGGAAACATCCCATGGCGGACTGGCTTCGATCTACCATGACGGAAGTATCAGGGAGAGTTAAGAGAGTGCGGACAGTGCTCTTTTTATCTGTTCTGTAGACGATGAAACGCAGTGCATTAATGACAGAAGTGAGACTTTCAGGCAGGATATGGCAAAGGATGCAGGCAAAATAAGTGACAGAAGTAAAAACGCTTACATTTCTGAATATAATCCGTTCAATTCTTTCTTTTTTGTAGTATGATTTTAGTGAAAATATTCATTCTTCACATCATTATCGTAAGTAATAACAGGAGGAAAAAATGAAAAAGATTACATACGAAATTACCAGCCCTCTGGGAATGCATGCTCGTCCTGCTGCTTTCGTTGCGCAGACTTGTGTAAGTCTTCCTTCACAGATCGTCATCAAGTGCAATGACAGAACAGCCAACGGTGACAACGTTCTGCAGATCCTCGCGCTGGATGCACAGAAGGGTTCCGTTCTTGAGATTACAGCTGAAGGCGGCGATGAAGATGCTGCTCTTGAAGCAATCAAGAAAGAACTCGATCAGAGACTGAAGCGTTATTCCGAAGCACCTGTTCTGAAGATCGCATTCTTCGGTGCCAAGGACTATGACAGAATCTTCTTCAGCGAACTCGCAAGAGACATCGGTGAAGGTGCTTACAACTGTGACATCAAATACTTCAACTCCCGTCTGACACCTGAAACAGCCGGTCTGGCCAAGGGTTATGATGCAGTATGTATCTTTGTTAATGACGAGTGCCCGAGAAGTGCTGTTGAAAAACTGCATGAATGCGGCATTAAGCTGATTCTGCTGCGCTGCGCTGGATTCAATAACGTTGACCTGCAGGCTGCCAAGGAATGCGGCATTAAGGTTGCACGTGTTCCGGCATACTCTCCTTATGCAGTAGCTGAACATGCAATGACACTGATTATGACCTGCAACCGCCGTATGCATAAGGCAGTTAACAAGGTTAAGGACAATAACTTCGCTCTGAGCGGACTGCTTGGTGTTGACCTCCACAACAAAGTTGCCGGCATCATGGGTACAGGCAAGATCGGTCAGTGTATGGCCAGAATCTGCAAGGGCTTCGGCATGACGGTTATCGGTTGGGATGCTTTCCCGAACCAGAGCCTCGTTGATGAAGGACTGCTGACATATGTTGAGAAGGATGAACTGCTCCAGAAGGCTGACCTGATCTCTCTGCATGCACCGCTGATCATGGGTCCCGGCGGAACATACCATATGATCGATGCTGATGCAATCGCCAAGATGAAGAACACCGCAATGCTCGTTAATACGGCACGCGGCGGTCTGATTGATACAGAAGCTCTGATCGATGCGCTGAAGCAGGGCAAGTTCCATGCAGTAGGTCTCGACGTATATGAAGGCGAAGATGCCAACGTTTACACAGACCATTCCGATGACTATCTCGTAAACGATATCACGGCAAGACTGCTGATGTTCCCGAACGTTGTTCTGACATCTCACCAGGCATTCTTCACAAGAGAAGCTCTGCAGGCAATCGCGGCTGTTACTCTTGAAAACGCGCGTAACTTCAACCAGGGTGTTGATCTCGGCGCTGCTGAGTGCAAATAATCCCTATATCTGAAACCGGAAGGTCACCTGTGGGTGGCCTTTTTCGTTGGTTTGACATGGCAGGAATACGGGTGATATGATTTCCGCGCAGTATCAGAGAACGGAAGTGGTCATTTATGAAAGTGGTGAAATTCGGCGGGTCTTCACTGGCGGATGCCGGCATGATGAGAAGAGCTGCGGATATACTGAAAGAGGATCCTGAAAGACGGTTTGCGGTTGTATCTGCGCCGGGAAAACGTTTTGCGGAAGATATCAAGATTACCGATATGCTTCTGCAGGCAGATGCGGAATACCGAAGCGGTAAAGATCCTTCCGGAACGCTTTCATGTGTGAAGCAGAGGTTTCTTGAACTGACGGAACAGCTGAATGTCCCGCTTGATATAGAATCCGAGTTCGAAATTATACAGCAGCAGATGAAAAAACAATCCGGTTCTTCGTATCTTGCAAGCAGGGGTGAATACCTGAGCGCGAAGATTTTTGCTCTTTTGACGGACAGACCGTTTATTGATGCGGCGGACCTGATCGTCTTTAATGAAAATCATTTTCTGAACGAAGCGGAAACGTACCGGATTTCAAGAGAAGTCCTCTTCGGCTTTGCGGAAGGAGTCATACCGGGCTTCTACGGCAGGGCAGAGGACGGTGGAATCATGACATTCAGCCGCGGCGGATCTGACGTTACCGGTTCGATTACCGCAAGAGCGGTAAAAGCTGATCTTTATGAGAACTGGACGGATGTGGAAGGCATCATGAGCGCCGATCCCCGGATTATTGATCATCCCCGTCCGGTGAAGTATATCAGCTACAGAGAACTCAGAGAGCTTTCCTATATGGGAGCGTCTGTTCTCCATGAAGATGCGGTTTTTCCCCTGAAGAATACGGGAATTCCGATCCGGGTATGCAGTACGATGAATCCGGAGGCGGAAGGGACGTATATCATGGCAAAATATCCGGTTGACCGCATGAGCCATCCGGTTACCGGTATTGCCGGCAAAAAAGGCTTTTCCAATCTGCAGATTGAAAAGGCCATGATGAATGCCGAGATCGGCTTTGGAGCCAGGGTGCTTAATATTATTGCCTCCCATGGAATCTCCTATGAACATACACCGACTTCCATTGATATTATTTCCGTGATTGCGGAAACCGCCTATCTGGAAGCCCACCGCAATGAGATCATTACGGAAATCGATGAAGCGGTTCATCCTGACAGGATATTCATCCAGGACGGCATGGCTCTCGTGGCGGTGGTGGGTGAAGGTATTTCGGCAAATGTCGGTGTTGCGGCAAGTGTGCTGCAGAGTATCGCTGATGCGGGAATCAATGTCAGAATGATCGATGCCGGATGCAGTGAGCTGAATATCATTATCGGTGTCGGCGAAGACGATTATGAGAAAACAATCCACGCGCTTTACCACGGTTTATACAAATACTTCTGAGCAGATCTTAATGGTCTGTTTTTTTGATTCGGATACCAAATTGTCATCATTTCCGGAAATTGGGTATCTAAGAAAAACCAGAGAATTAAAAAAAGCTGAATTTTTTCAGCTTTTTGAAGTGCCGGTACGCGGATTCGAACCACGGACCTACTCATTACGAATGAGTTGCTCTGCCAGCTGAGCTATACCGGCGGCTTTCAGCTTACTTATTATATTCGAAATGAAAGAGATATTCAATCACATTCGCATTTTTGTATAATAGTCGGGAGTTGAGAAATGAAGGGTGAAGATATGATGAAAAGTTCAGTTTATCCTGCTGTTACGGTAACAGATGAAGGAAAAGCATTCCTCCTTGGAGGACAGTCATGGATGTACAGAAATAACCTGAAGGAAATGGAACAGGGGGCGGAAAACGGCAGACCGGTTCGTGTCATAGCGGAAGACGGTACATACATCGGTACCGGCTTTCTTTCCATGAAAAGCCATATCACCGTGCGTATTCTTACCCGTGACCCGGATCAGCTGCTGGACAGTTCCTTTTTCCGGCAGAGAATTGAAAGTGCCTGGCGTTTCCGGAAAACAACGGAACGGGAGAATATTGATAACTGCCGGCTGATTTTCGGTGAATCGGATCTTCTCAGCGGATTAACGGTTGACCGCTACAATGAAATTCTTTCCGTTCAGATTACTTCTGCCGGTATGGAAATGATCAAGGACGTTATTTATGAAACACTTCTGGAAGTACTGAACAGTGACGGACAGAATATAACCGGTATATACGAGAGGAATGATCTGCAGGCAAGAAAAAAAGAAGGACTTCCTCTTTATAAGGGATTCTGGAAGGAGTGCGGCGCTTCGGGAAAGACAGTCATCAGTGAGAACGGACTGAAGCTGAATGTTGACTATGTCAACGGACAGAAAACAGGGTATTTCCTCGATCAGAAGTCAAACAGGATGCTGATCAGGAAACTGGCTGAAGGAAAAAAGGTACTGGACTGTTTCACTCATACGGGCGGTTTTGCCCTGAATGCGGCAATGGGAAATGCGCAGTCGGTAAAAGCGGTTGATGTTTCCGCGTCAGCTCTCGCGCAGGCGAAGGAGAACGCTGAGCTGAACGGACTGGAAGACAGAATGGAGTTTATTCAGGCAGATGTTTTTGATTATCTGCAGGAATGCAGAGAGGGTGAGTTTGATCTGATCATTCTGGATCCGCCGGCGTTTACCAAATCACGCAGAACAGTTGATCATGCCTATCAGGGATATAAGAGGATCAATCTTAACGCAATGAAATTGCTGAAGGATGAAGGGTATCTTGCGACATGCAGCTGCAGCAGGTATATGGAAACAGAGCTGTTTGAGCAGATGCTGAGAGATGCGGCACAGGAAGCAGGTGTATACCTGAAGCAGATTTCCGTTACCCAGCAGAATGGTGATCATCCGATTCTCTGGACAGCCAAAGATACTTCTTATCTGAAATTCTATATTTTCCAGATCATCGGCAGGAATGCATAAGACACTTTTTCCGGGATGATCGGGGTATATTTAAAAACGCGTTTCGTGTAAAATAACAGTCATGACGAAAAACAGAGATGTATCGGAACTGATGCGTGAAAATACAGAACTGTCACTCGGCGAGAAGCTCGGTATCGTATACCGGCTGAGTCTGCCGGGTATTCTGGCACAGATTGCTGAGATCATCATGCAGTATATCGATGCCGCCATGGCAGGTACGCTTGGCGCTGCGGCTTCGGCCTCAATCGGTCTGGTTGCTTCAAGCACCTGGCTGTTCGGCGGAATGATGCGGGCGGCTTCTGCCGGTTTTGCCGTACAGGTTGCCCATGCGACAGGGGCAGGGAATAAAATACGGACAAAAGAGATCTTCAAACAGTCTCTTCTGACATCCTTCCTGTTTTCCTCCGTTCTTGCGCTCATCGGTGTGCTGATCAGCTTCCGTCTGCCGGCATGGCTGGGAGCGGATGTTTCGATTCAGCATAATGCTGCCATGTACTTTCTGATCTTCTGTATATTCATCCCGGTAAGACAGCTTAACTGGCTGGGGATGCAGATGCTGCAGTGTTCCGGTGATATGAAAACACCGAGCTTCTTTGCGACGCTGATGTGCTTTCTTGATGTCGTATTCAACTTTTTTCTGATTTTTCCGTCCCGGATGATTAACCTGTTCGGAATGGAGATTCCGATGTACGGCGCGGGACTCGGCGTGGCGGGGGCGCAGCTGGGAACTTCACTCGCTGCACTTGTATGCATGATCGGTATTCTGTATCATGCGGTATTTAAATCAGAACTGCTTTCTTTGAAAAATGTTAAGGGAAAATGGATAGCCGAATCATCCGTACTGAAGAAGGCATGGCAGATCGGTGCTCCTATGGCGATGGAGGAATCCGCTCTGTGTATGGCACAGGTTGTTTCCACCAGGATTGTCGCTCCGCTTGGAACGGTTGCGATTGCGGCCAATTCCTTTGCGGTTACGGCGGAGTCAATCTGCTATATGCCCGGATACGGGATCGGAAGTGCGGCAACGACACTCGTCGGTCAGTCTGTCGGCGCAGAAAGAAAAGACCTGGCAAGAAGCTTTGCCTGGCTGACGACATTTTCCGGCATGGCTGTTATGACGGTTACAGGCTTTCTGATGTATTTTATCTGTCCATGGGTATTCATGCTGCTGACTCCTTCTGAGGAGGTGCGTCAGCTTGGCGTTGAGGTTCTGCGGATTGAACTGCTGGCGGAACCGCTGTTTGCGGCATCCATTGTGGCAGCAGGGGCACTCAGGGGAGCAGGAGATACACTGATGCCGGGTATACTGAATCTTGTCAGTATCTGGGGAGTGAGAATCACACTTGCTCTGATTCTGACAGGCAGAATGGGACTGCGCGGCATGTGGATCGCAATGGCCTCAGAACTCTGTTTCCGGGGAATTGTCTTCCTGATCAGACTGAAAAGAGAGCGCTGGCTGGCGAAACTCGCTTAACGGTTTCCGGCCTGAAGCGCTCTTTCCGCTTTTCTGACATAGTGAAGTGCATTTTCCCGGATCTTTTCGATATCTTCTTCCTTCAGCTGACGGACAGCCCTGGCGGGGGATCCGATGATCAGACTTCCGGCAGGGAATTCTTTTCCCTGTGTGACCAGTGCGCCTGCTCCGACAACAGAGTTGTCATTGATGACGGCTCCGTCCATCACAATGGCACCCATTCCGATCAGGACATTGCTGCCGATCGTACATCCGTGAAGAATTGCTCCGTGTCCGACGGAAACGTTCTTTCCCGTTGTTACGGGAAAACCGGCAGCCGAATGGATCATGACAAGATCCTGAATATTCGTGTTTTCTCCGAGGAATACCGGTCCGTCATCGGCCCGTATCACCGCGTTGTACCAGACAGAGCATCCCTTTGAAAGGGTTACGTCATCGATCAGTTTTGCGCCTTCGGCTATATATATGTTTTTCATGAGACTATTTTAGAACATTTGTTAATGATAGGATATTACCATGTATTTATATTTAGGTGCAGTCTTCCTGTTTCTTCTTGCGGCAGCGCTTCCCTGGAAGATCGACGTGACAAAAGTACAGGTTAAGACGGATAAAGTGAAAAATCCCATGAGAATTATGGTTCTGGCGGATCTCCACTGCCGAAGATTCGGCAAAAACCAGAACAGGATCCTGGACAGGGTAAAAGAAGAAAAGCCGGATATCATTGTGATCCCGGGGGATCTTTTTGATTATGAAAGGGACTATGAAGTTTCGTTTGAGCTGATCCGCGGACTGAAAGGGTATCCGGTATACTTTTCCTCCGGCAATCACGAAATGTTTCTTTCGGATGATCTCGGCCGGCTGCGCCGTCGTCTGGAACACGAGGGTGTATATGTTCTTGAAGACCGCAGTGAGGTTTTCCATGAGGCTGAGATTGCGGGGATGACGGATATGGGGGAAAGACCTGTAAAATCACCGACAGAAGTGTCAGCTCTGTTTCAGACAAATCTCTTCCGGATTCTGATCTCACACAGGCCGCATTATTATGATCTGTACCGCTCATGCCGATGTGATCTGATTATCAGCGGACATTATCATGGCGGACAATGGTGTCTGCCTTTTACCAAAAAGGGAATATACGTTCCTCACGAGGGATTTTTTCCCTCACATACACATGGTCTTCATGAAATGAACGGGAAACTGATGTTTGTCAGCAGAGGTCTTGCCTCAGGGCATCCGAACCTCCCCAGGCTTTACAACAATCCGGAAATCGGCATTATCGATATCATTCCTGAAAATCCTATCAAATAAAATCCGGACAGAGGGCGGTCAGTCAGACCGTTCAGTGTCCGGGTTTATATGTTTGTCAGACTTCCGTATTCTGTATCAGACTACATGATTGAAAGCACGGGAATGATGACGAAGAAGAAATAGCCGATCAGCGTGATAATGAGATTCTTTTTATTCAGATATACAGCCGCAAATTCTCTCAGTACGGCACTCGGCCAGTAATACGGGGCTACATGCGCGCCGATACCGATACATTTTATTTTCAGGCTCTTTGCCAGAACAAGACAGCGGTAGACATGATAGTTGCTTGTGACAAGAGCGGTTCTTTTTCCGCCGGGGCGGCTGTCGATGATTTTCTTGGAAAAGATCAGATTTTCACGGGTTGTCGTGCTTTGATCTTCGGGAAGGATTTTATCTTCAGGTATTCCTTTATCCAGCAGATATTGTTTCATCGCAGCAGCTTCAGAAATCGTTTCATCCGGGCCCTTACCGCCGCTTGGGATAATCATTGCCTGATCTTTGCTTTTATGAAAGATCTGTATGGCTTTATCAATCCTTGAAGCAAGCAGGGGAGGTACTTTGTTTCCGTTGATCAGCCCTCCGCCGTGAATAATGATGTAATCGAATTTAACGGTCTTCGGAATATACTGAATGAAGATGGAATAGAGAACAAACGCGAGAATCAGAACGGAAAAATAGAATACTGATGAGAAGGTGAAAAGAGACAGTATGTTCAGTGTCAGGCTGCTGTGGTAGGATGAAGACATTAATGCCATATAGAAAAAGGAAGCTTCACCGAGAAAAATCAGAATACCCAGAACCAATGAAAGCAGATTCGCAGCTGAGAAGCTTTCCCTCCTCAGCATCACAATTCCGTTCCAGATCAGCAGAATCGGCACACACAGCAGTACCAGAAATGTTAACAACATAAAGACGGTTAATGCAGTTCCGCTGCCGCTGCCGAAAGCACTGATTACGGTTGTTAAGGAGACAAGCAGTGTGATGAGCAGAAGGAAACTGTTGAAAAGACTCTGCGGCCGGAAGATCCCGGAGAGGATCAAAGCTCCCCAGCAGATACAGAACAGAGGAAGAGTACCTCTGATGTTTTCCAGAATATCCATGATATTATTCAGAATGCCCATTTCTTCACTCTCCCGAAAACAGATGATATAAGACAAACCCGTACAGGGCAGTGCTTCGTTGATTAAATAAAAAAAAAGAGCGCGTGAGGAGAATCGGACTCCCGTATTCAGCTTGGAAGGCTGACGTTCTACCATTGAACTACACGCGCATATAAGTGGTGACTCGGAAGAGACTCGAACTCTCGACCCACTGATTAAAAGTCAGTTGCTCTACCACCTGAGCTACCGAGTCATCAGTGG
>CACXDM010000202.1 GCA_902766435.1 uncultured Erysipelotrichaceae bacterium
GCTTTCTCCACCTCATTTCTTTCGCTGATGAGACCTCCCGGGGTAAGACACATCTCTTTCCTGTCATCTATCCGCCTCATTTACCTGCCACATCCAGCAACTATTCGGACTTCACGTTGGTTTGTACACTTATCCACGTGACCGGCCTCAATTGAGGTTCGTGACCCTCGGACCCACAGTTTGCCTCTTTCTTCCTTCAGATTCCACCTCGCGATGGACACCCTTGAATTCGGCTAAGCCTTAGGGGTTGCCGCCCTTGGCTGGAGGTACGTTTCAACCTCCGAGATATGTGCCATGCCCGGCACACAAACAAAAGACTGTCTTTTACAACAGTCTTTGTTCTCAGTTAGTCCTGTACATAGGGAAGCAGAGCCATCTGACGTGCACGCTTGATTGCAACTGCCAGCTGACGCTGATACTTCGCACGAGTTCCCGTTACACGGCGCGGTGTGATTTTTCCGTTCGCACTGATGAACTTCTTCAGGAGCTCAACATCTTTATAGTCAATATACTTGATGTTATTCTTTGTGAAGTAGCAGACTTTTCTGCGGCCCATTCTCTGTTTTCTGAATGCCATGTCTGTTCTCCTTTTTCCTTAGAACGGCAGATCATCACTGGAGATATCCAGTCCGGCTCCGCCGAAGCCGTCATCCATACCACCACCATTATTACTGCTGCCGCCGAAACCGTTATTGTTGTTATAACTGTTGTCGGAGTAACCGTAATTGCTCTGAGGCTGCTGGTAGGACGGCTGCTGATAACTGTCCTGATAACCGCTCTGCGCTCTTGCCTGAGACTGGCTTCTTGATTCAAGCAGCTGAACACTGTCAGCTACGACTTCCGTAACGTAGACCTTACGTCCGTCGGAACCGTCGTAATTTCTTGTCTGAATCCTTCCGTCGACTCCCACCATGGCTCCTTTTCTTGCATAGGAACCGAGGAACTCGGCTGTCTGTCTCCAAGCCACGCAGTTAATGAAATCAGCTGACGGCTGATTACTGCCGGCATCCTGGTTTCTTGAACCCCTTCTGTCACATGCGACTGTGAATGAAGCTACGGATAAGCCGGTAGTCGTTTTTCTGACTTCAACATCTTTAGTCAGTCTGCCGACCAGCACAACGCGGTTGATCATTTTTTAGCCTCCCGAGCCGGAGCTTCGTCACGTGTGATCATGAAGCGGACAACATTCTGATTGATACGCATCAGACGGTCGAATTCCTTGACACAAGCATTGTCAGCTTCAAAGGTTGTTACTGCATAGTAACCTTTGTACATATCATCAATGCGGTATGCGAAATCGCGCATTCCCCATTCATCTGTCTTGATAACGTTTCCTCCGTTATCTGTGATGATCTTCAGAAGAGATTCGATCAGTTCGCCTCTCTTTTCAGCATCGACAGATTCCTTGATGATGTACATGACTTCATACTTCTTCATCCTCGTACACCTCCTTCTGGTCTAACGGCCATTTCTGGCAAGGAGCGGATTATTTTCCACTCGCCCGAAAATAATACCAGTTTTATTTGTGAAAGGCAATAAAAACCTTTATTAATCGGCTTTTTCCGGCTGTCCGTCCCGGTCATTCAGCTCATTCTCCAGCTTACGCATATTCATGATGGTCTGCGGCGAAAGATAGAATGCCGCCTTGCCGAAGGGATTGACAACCAGGCTTTCATAGTGTTCTTCCTTCAGGTTCAGACATTCCTCATATGTCATTACCTTTGCATACATTTCAGGATTACGGCATGCCGTACGGTATCTTGCCAGTGAATCCCAATCGGTAAAGACGGGAAGCACCCGGTTTTCCTTAAGCATTGCCGATCCGACAGTCGGATATGCGGTATGGGTGATGCCCTCTTCATCTTTGCGGTCAAATGCCGGCACGAGAAACGAAGCCTTTGCCAGAGACGTAATCAGGTATGTCATATAGTCCTGATCATTCAACAATTTCTGAAAGTTTTCCATCAGTGCATTCAGATACGGATTCTCCGCTTCACCGCTTTCCCTGTCCGCGAATGTCCGGGTTGTTGAAACAGACGCATACTTCGGCAGTTCTTTATGTTTTTCAAGTGTGATGCTGATCTGTGTATCGGCTGCGGCTTTCCGTTCTTTGCCACGGACAGTGACGGAAGTAATCCGGTCGGTTTCTTCTTTTCCTTCAGGAGTAGTGACGATCACCGGGTCTCCCACACACATCCTTCCGTTAAGAAGCGTACTGATGCCGTAATCACTTCTGCCGGTGCAGAGTCCCTCAAACCGTCTGGTACCGGTCAGATTATGTCTGTACCGTTTTTCATGAATCATCTTACGCAGCCGGTAAGCAGATATCTCATTGCGGATAAACATCAGGATTCCGACTCCTGCGATAACCGAAATCAGGATTGAACGCATTCTGATTGAGTCCGCCTGTTCCGGATGATATTCCGTCTGTGCAAATGAGTAAATCAGATTCCAGAAGAATACCGCCGCAAAAGAAATAAAAATGCCTCTGTAAAACCATCTGCCGGGTCCCCTGTCCTTTTCAAACTGTCCCTCTGTGCTCTCAAATATATCCTGTCCGGCCTTTGTCATACTGAGACCGATCAGAACAGCCGAA
>CACXDM010000203.1 GCA_902766435.1 uncultured Erysipelotrichaceae bacterium
AATCTGCCTTAAAATGAATTCAAAGGAGAGAAAACTATGTTCAACAGAATTTCCGCAGATATTGAAAACTTTGAAAGTATTTATACTTCCATATCCAAAGAAGTAATGGATGGTGAAGATGTGATCCGTGTTGTCAAAGCAGATAAAATCATGCAGTTTGATGAGAATACGATCGTTAAATTGAAGAACTGTGATTTTCATAACGGAACGATCAAAGTCAAAATGCTGAGCCGGCTGCTTCCGGATGCGCCTGATTTTGCCAGAGGGTTTATCGGTATTGTTTACAGGGTAAACGATAACAACAGTGAGTTTGAATCCTTCTATATCCGGCCTACAAACGGTATGACAGATGATCCTGTACGTAAGTCGCACGGATGTCAGTATTTCTCTTATCCGGGATATACATTCGCGTATTTCCGGGAATTCGGTATTACCGATTATGAAGCGCCGATCCATAACGGACTGGATGAATGGGTTCAGCTGAAGGCGGTAATCAAAGAAGATAAAGCATGGTTCTATCTGAATGACGAAGAAGAACCGGTACTGACCGTAAACGGAATGAAGCACGGCAGTGACGCCCATGGGTCTGTAGGCTTTTTCTCAGAGATCGGCACAGAGGCATTTTTCAAGGATCTTGAAATCGAAACAGAAGACTGAAAACAGGACAAATCAGCCTGACTGTTGAGGTTTGCTGAAATTTTTCAGTTTTCAGCCCCGGCATTAAATATCGGATAATCGTGAATCGTGTATACTGGAATATTAGAAAGTACACAAGCTAATCAGAGGTGGGTAATGAAAATAATCAAAGCATTGTTCAGCAGAGCAGCCTTCATGGTTCTCATGGTAATCATTGAGATCTCAGTCATTACCAGCATATTTATCTTTTTCGGCGAACAGGCGGAATGGATTGATATTGTTCTCAGAATCATCAGCTTACTGATTATTCTGTGGATCATCAAGAACAGCAGACATCTGTCTTCAGATATGATGTGGCTGGTTTTGATTGTATTGTTTCCGGTTGCCGGCTCGGCAATCTATCTGCTGATCGGCGCGGATCTGTTTCTCAGCAGAACATTCCGGAATATTATCGTTTCCACATCCGGTGCGAAGAAGTATTATCAGCAGGATCCTGCCGTATTGGAAAACATGAAGAAAGAAGCTCCGGATATCTGCGGACAATTCCGCTATATTTCCAAATATGCGGGATTCCCGTTCTATGAGAATACGGATTTCTCTTACTACAAGCTGGCAGATGAAGGCTATCCTGTCATGCTTGAGGAAATGAAAAAAGCGGAGAAATTTATCTTCCTTGAATACTTCATTATCGAACCCGGCATCATGTGGAACGGCATGCTGGAAATTCTTGAACAGAAGGTGAAAGAAGGACTTGATGTACGGGTAATGTATGACGATATCGGTTCATTTATGACATTGTCTTACAAGTATGCCAGAACATTGGAAGAGAAAGGAATCAAGTGTATTCCGTTTAACCGGATCAATCCGATTCTCGGCGCGATCATGAATCACCGTGATCACAGAAAGATCATGGTCATTGACGGCAAGACCGCATTCTCCGGCGGAGCGAATCTGGCGGATGAATACATCAATGTCAAGAAGATCCATGGTCACTGGAAAGACAACATTATCCGGATCAAGGGTGAAGCAGTCTGGTCCTATACTGTCATGTTTCTGACACACTGGAATGCCCTGCGTAAAACAGATGAGGACTTCACTGTATTCAGGGCGGAAGCCGAACCCGGAAAGAAAGACGGATATATTGCCGCATACGGAGATACACCGCTTGATGCCGATATTACGGCACAGAATATCTATATGGGTATCCTGAATGAAACGGCAGAGTACTGTTATATCATGACACCGTATCTGATCATTGATACAGAGCTGATCAACGGACTGATTCTGGCTGCCCAGCAGGGGAATGATGTCAGAATTATCACTCCGGGTATTCCGGACAAGAAGATTGTATGGTGGATCACGAGATCGTATTACCGGCAGCTGATTGAAGGCGGCGTAAAAATCTATGAATACTCACCGGGTTTCGTTCATTCAAAAGTGTTTGTTTCAGACGACAGAGTCGCTACAGTAGGTACGGTTAACCTGGATTACCGCAGTCTGTATCTCCACTTTGAAAACGGAACATACCTATACGGATCGGAAAAGGTTAAAGAGATCCGACAGGATTTCCTGGAAACCTGTGAAAAGTGTCATGAAATGTCCTGGGAAGAAAGCCGCAACGGGATTATCGCCGAATTCCTTCTTTCCGTACTGCGTATTTTCGCTCCGATGATGTAAAGAAAGAATCATTCTGCAGATCTTCAGTAATTGCTGGAGATCTGTTTTTTCAGACAGTGGATTATCAGTGCCGCATTATGTACGGCATTCGCTCAGCCGGTCAATATCCCGCAGGTCACAATAAACGTTGGAGAGACTGTCTTTGAAACAGATTATCTTTATGAACGGGGTTTCTCTCTGAAAAACCGGGGAACTGAATTCCGTTGACAGTATCAGAAACCGTGATATATTCTTCATCGATATTCATCATGTGAATACAGGAGGTTAATTATGTGGGATATTGCCACGGTAAAGGATATTGGTAAAAAAGCATTTTTAAGCAATTACTGGGCGTGTGTAGTCGTATCACTGATTCTGTCCGCCGTACTTGGCGGAACGGGAGGCTATGTATCGTCCCATTCACATACATCATCAACGGATATGACATATAACATTTCCAACGTGCCGAAAGAAGTGGTGATAGCTGCTGTGGGTGCTTCCCTGGTTGCGGTTATCATCGGGATAGTGATCAAGATATTCATTTATAATCCGCTTCAGGTTGGCGGATACGCATTCTTTAAAGAGAACGTCCTGAGCGGCAATGCACAGCTGGATGAGGTGATGCAGGGATTCCGCGATTACATGAAAACATTCAAAACACTGTTTTTCAGAGATCTCTTCGTTCTTCTCTGGTCACTTCTTCTCATCATTCCGGGATTCATGAAAGCATATTCATACCGGATGGTGCCGTATATTATTTCGGAAGAACCTGATCTTGAGCCGTCAGAAGTTCTGGCAATGTCAGAGAGAATGATGAACGGACACAGAATGAAGGCCTTCCTGCTGGATTTATCGTTCCTCGGATGGTTTCTGCTGGCCGCTGTTACAGCCGGTGTTGCCGGTGTCTTCTGGGTATTTCCGTATAAGAATAATACAGACGCCGCTCTGTATCAGGAACTGAGAGAACTGTAAACAAAAATGATTCCGAAATCCGGAATCGTTTTTTTTAGCGGTGTACCCGGCATGGGTGACAGCTAGACGGTGAAAGTCCGTTGCGTGCTTGACAGTGGGAAACGCCAGCCGAAGGCAAGGGTGT
>CACXDM010000204.1 GCA_902766435.1 uncultured Erysipelotrichaceae bacterium
TGAAGAAATAGGACTTGTTCTTTTCCTTTATGAACTGATATCCCGTAAGCATCGCTCCGTCTTCACCGAAGTAATACTGCTTTTCTTCAATTGTCTGCAGACCTGTCAGAGCGACATTGTCCTTATAGTAATAGTTCTTGCCGTCTTTGTTTAAAAAGCCGTCAGCGACATTTACCAGATCATCTCCGGCCGCAAGCTTTTCTTCTTCTGTTTCTTCGGCAATCGCAACTTCCTCGGTCGTTGTCTCTTCCGCCGGAACAACAGCTTCCTCAGCAGGTGTTTCTTCTGCCACGACTGCTTCTTCTGTCTGTGCAGCTTCAACTTTGACCTTTACCGTCACTTCCTCTGCTTCCGCATCAGGATTCTTCATGACGATCAGAACCGTTTCATCACACGGCGAAATACCGGTCACACTGACCGTATATGTATCTGCATCATATTCGGCAGAAATATACTCTGCCGATCCGGCAGGGACAGAAACATTATAAACAGCGTCTTCCGCACTGAAGGTCAGTGTTTCTGTTTCACCCTCCTTAACAACAAGGACAGAGTCTTCCGAATAATCCGGTTCCTCCGCATATATCTGGTATGCAGGAACAGCAGACACCAGTATACCTGCGGCAGTAATTGCATTAATCAGTTTCTTCATACCGTTTTCCTCCTTGATTTTCATTCAAATCACACACATCCGGCAAACATCATTCCCCGGAGTGTTTAAACTTTATCATAAACATACGGATAATACCAAAGAAAGTTCCCGCTCCGTAGCTGATATGCAGTAAAAAGAACAATACCGGCAGAAAAACAAACAAAATTGACCTGTGTTCGTCATGGATTACCGCCATGGCCGTACTGAACAGAGCGAAGGCACCGTACATACACCACATGATTTTCCCCAGCAGAGGATAACCCAGAAGCGCAAGCACCGTGGTGACGATTACAGCAATCAGAAACGCCAGCGGAACAAGATAATACAGAGACACACAGCCCGGCGTCACCCCGAGTGTCCGTCCGATCCAGTATCCGTTCAGATACTTCTGTCTGAGCATCTTTCCAAGTGATTCACGGGTATGCTGGTAGGAAAGGATATCCGGATGAAACCAGATATCGAAACCGGCTTCCCTGATCCGGTAGTTCATATCGTTGTCTTCCGTCCGTACGAGGTTTTCATTAAACCCGCCAACCTTATCAAATACTTCGCGTTTATAGGCGCCGTGGAATACCGACTTCACTTTCCTGTCTTCCCCGTTGCGTCTGAAGTCCGCCACACTGCTGCCGAACATGGATGACTCGGCTGCCAGAAGCGTTCTTTTCCAGGGTGTATCTTCATCGACGATATTCGGCCGGTATCCGCCGCAGACAGCGTCTCCTTCCTTCAGATGGGCAACATTTCTCTCAATGAAGTCTTCCGCGATCTCGGCGTGGGCGTCGACTCTGACGATTGCCTCACCATGGTAATTGGCCAGCGCAACATTCCAGCCGCACGGGAGAATCTTACCGGGATTATCCAGAACCAGGATACCGGCATATTCATTGATATGTTCTTCCCGGTATTTCTCCATGATCTGCTTCGTTGTGTCCTTTGAACAGCTGTCCACAAAGACCACTTCCGTCAGTTCACGCGGATATGTCTGCTGAAGCAGATTTTCGAGAAGTCTGCCGATATTCTTGTCCTCATTGTATGCAATCACACAGAAACTGATGACAAATCTGTTTTCCCCATCCGGAATCCGCATAGTCTCTTACCTCTTAAACGCTTCACCATTCTACCATTGAAACAGAATTTTTCCCATGTCATGAAAAGAAAAAACGGCATTTGCCGTTTAATCATTCATAATCCTTGCCGAGAACCGCCCTTACGGTACGGAACATCGTCGCAAGATCCGCCCGGCAGGAGAAATTCCTGAGTGATTCAAGATTGAACTTCATTTTCGCCGGAAGCAGTTTTTCCACGTATACCCGGTCAACCATTCCATCACTGACACCTTCCAGCATCTCCGCCTCATCCTTGAACCGGATGCTCGCCTCACTGGTTACGCCGGCAGGAAGAAGAAGCGTCGCCATCATCTCATCACTGTAGCAGTCCACATATTTGGAAACTTCAGGCCGTGTTCCGACAAATGACATATCACCGCTCAGAATGTCA
>CACXDM010000205.1 GCA_902766435.1 uncultured Erysipelotrichaceae bacterium
AAATCTTCGTAACGTTTCGGCATTGGTTTTTCACCTCCGCCA
Source organism: uncultured Erysipelotrichaceae bacterium (assembly GCA_902766435.1). Classification (GTDB taxonomy): domain Bacteria; phylum Bacillota_I; class Bacilli_A; order Erysipelotrichales; family Erysipelotrichaceae; genus Bulleidia. The sequence continues at coordinate 43 of CACXDM010000205.1, forward strand.
ATACTATTGTAAGAAAAACGGAGATTCCGAAAAAAAGGGATCCGCAGATCCCAAGAGATTATTTGAAACTGGAAATACCGTATGTATTGACAATCGCGTCAAGCTTTCTGCCCTGTTTGCAGAGAGGGCACTCATGATAAGGCTTTGACACATAGTCATCCATGATGCCGTCGGTTGTAAATACCGAGGAAACAGGGAAGCCGGAACATTCCTTTACGGAAGCAAAGATCGAACAGACACCTACTGTTGTGCCGCCATAGTATTCAACTGCTTCAATACCGCCCTGAACGGTGTAACCGGTTGTGATGGAAGCCGCAAGAATCAGAACGTGCTTTCCTTTGATCATGGGAAGAATGTTTTCCCGGAAGATCAGCTGACTTCCTGTTGTATGTTCCGGGGTGACGACATAGATCGTATTATGAAGGTTCATACTGTGGAATCCGCTCTTTGTGAGATCACTGGCCATACATGCGCCGACGACTTCCGTACCGTCTAGACACAGAATCGTATCAATGATCATGGAGTTCTTGTACTTCTGGGTAAGAATTCGGGCTGCCTCTTTTGCCTCGGACAGTCTGTGTTTGGTGAATGTCAGATCAACATAGTAGTTGATATGACTGTGGCTCGTTGCGAAGTGACCTCTGGCAACACGCAGTTTAATGGAGCCGTTCGGATTCGGGAATTCCATCATTTCATATGCCATATTCATATCTCCTCTTCTATTATTGGGATAATGATAACAAATTTCACAGTTGAATAAAATGAGTGACTTTTGAAGCGGTTTGTGTATAGGAACGATTCTTTGCGGAAAATATACATGATTATCATAAATCGGACAGAATTTGTTCAGATGACATTCACATTTAAGGGATAAGATATCACCGTAAACAACAAGGAGAACAGACATGAACGTAAGAAAAACCCGGCTTACCGCATTAAGCCTTGTAATGAGCGCGTCTCTTGCCGGATGTTCCGCAAAGGAATCAGCTGTATCTTCATCAGCGGTTTCTTCTGCTGAAGAAACGGAAACAACTGAAACAGTTACGGAAGAAACATCCATCACAAAGAATACGCTGACCGCGGATGATATCACGGTGAATGAAACAATTGAAAACACGGCTGACGGTGAACATGCCATAGAAGCAGACGGCACGGAAGCCTCATATGAGAATATCAAAGTCGTCAAGAGCGGTGATTCGGAAGGGGATGAAGCAGACTTCTATGGTGAAAATGCCGCATTGTTTGCATCAAACAGCGGAACACTGAATCTGAAGGGCATCCTGGTCCAGACGGACGGCACACATGCGAACGGTGTCTTCAGTTATGGTGAAGGAACGACAGTGAATATTTCCGACTCGGTCATTGAAACGACAGGCAATTGTTCGGGCGGACTGATGACGACAGGCGGGGGCACGATGAACGCTTCGAACCTGACGATTCATACAACCGGCAACTCTTCTGCCGCGATCCGTTCCGACAGAGGCGGCGGTACGGTAAACGTAACCGGCGGCAGCTATACGACAGACGGCAAAGGATCACCGGTAATCTATTCCACAGCGGATATTACCGTCAGTGATGCGGATATGACCTCCACCGCTTCCCAGGGGGTAGTCGTTGAAGGAAAGAATTCCGTCACACTGAACAACGTTACACTGACAGCAGACAACAACACAAAGAATTCCGACAAGTCCGATTACTATCAGGCTGTCATGATCTATCAGTCAATGTCCGGTGATGCGGCGGAGGGACTTGCGTCCTTCACGATGAACGGCGGAACACTGACCAATAAAAACGGGGATATCTTCTTCGTGAACAATACAGTAGCCGAAATCAGTCTGAACGGAGCGGAGATTGTCAATGAAGGTGAAGGTGTATTCTTAAGAGCAGCCGCGGCCGGATGGGGATCAGAAGGCTCCAACGGCGGACAGGTTACACTTACTGCGTCAAATCAGACAATCAACGGAAATCTGCTGGTTGATGAAGTTTCCAACCTGAATCTGTATCTGAATGACGGTTCCGTACTGAACGGTGCTGTTAATCCGGATGGTGAAGAAGGAGAAGTGTATGTCGAGATCGCGGATGATGCGGTATGGACACTGAGTGAAGACTCCTATATCACAAGTCTTACCTGTGACGCTGACGCAGTTGATCTGAACGGTCACACACTGTATGTCAATGGTGAAGAATACAGGGAAGGAACTGCTTCTGAAGGAAAAGCGATTGAAGTAACGGTATCTTCCGGAAGCCATGAAGGCGGTATGGGCGGTATGCCGGATGGCGAGCCTCCCGAAAGACCGGATGGTGAAGAAGGACACGGTCCCGGCGGAACTCCTCCCGAAAAACCTCAGTGAGCTCAATGATCTGTCTGTTCCCGCCCATTTGCGGAACGGACAGTTCTTTTTCTTTGCCTGTCATATCTGCCATAATGGATTATAGTAAAACTGTATTATGGTGGCATTATGGAAGATTCAAAATTCAGGTTCCGTCTGACCAGACCGGATCAAACACAGAGAATCCAGCTGATCAGCGGTATCGCGCTGATTCTGTTATCATCACTGCCGGCAGTATTCGGGCTGAGTCCTGCCGCATTCCTTCCCCTCCGTCTTGTCGGAGCGGGACTGGCGCTTTCTTCTTTTGATACGGTATCTGTTTATGACGGATATATCCTGAGTACCCGGTTTTCCTTATTCAAAACAAAGACACCGGTCAGTGAAATCGGTGAAATCAGGATGCGGAAACGGAAGAAAACGGAAAAAGAGGGTATTCTGTATACCGTATATGACAGAAACGGATCCAGGTGTTTCTCATTCGCAGATGACTGGGAAAACAGCGGAAAACTACTTCAGACGCTGTACAATGAGGGTATAAGACTGAAGACGGAAGAATAATCAGAGAATGGGGGTGAAAGAGAATGAAGACATTCAGGAAAGCGGTTCTTTACAGCACGGCTTTTGTTCTGACAATCGTACTCTCCATTCTTTTTCTCCGTGTTCTTTACGCGCAGAAGAACAGACCGGAAACATTCTTCCGCTTTGAAGATGTACCGGAATACAGTGGTGAACCATATGTGATCATCAATGACAATCATGTCTTCTTTGAAGAAACGAGGACCGTATCAGAGGTTACTCCCGGTGAACTCGATGATCTGGGAAGAGTGACGGAAGCTGTTTCCTGCATCGGAAAGGATCTTCTGCCGCAGGAGGACAGGGGACTGATCGGTATGGTCAAGCCAAGCGGATGGCAGACACAGAGATATGATGATCTGATTGAAGATCATTATCTGTATAACCGGTGTCATCTGATTGCGTATATGCTGAGCGGTCTGAACGCGGAAAAAGAAAATCTCTTCACAGGCACCCGCTATCTGAATGTGACGGGAATGCTGCCATGGGAGATTCTTGTCTATGATTATGTTGAGGATACCGGGAATCATGTCGAGTATCATGTTCTGCCGGTATTTGAAGGGGATGACCTGGTATGCCGGGGTGTTTTGATTCAGGCAAAATCATCGGAAGACAACGGGAAAGGTCTGGAGTTCTGTGTTTTCTGTTATAACGTACAGCCGGGAGTCATCATCAATTACAGTGACGGCACAAGTGAGAGGGAAGTAACCCGAGACATGCCTGCAGCTGTGCCGCAGGATTATATTCTGAATACAAATACGAAAAGGTTCCATTATCCCGACTGTGACAGTGTCAAAGACATGAAGGAAAAGAACAAACAGGCAGTGAATGCCGTAAGGGACGAACTGATTGAAGAAGGATATGTCCCCTGCGGGGTATGCAATCCGTAAAAGAACAGACCCGGTCTAAACTGGCCGGGTGTTTATTAAGCGTTTTTAATTGACTCACACAGTGCGTTCCAGAGAATGCCGTTCTTGACTGCTTCGGTGTTTCCGCCGAGTACTTCAGCCAGTTTGAAGGCAAAGGGGAATGTTGTGGCAGGACCTCTGCTTGTGATCAGTTTTCCATCCTGAACTACCATCATATCCATCTTACTGTTGTCGTCAATGTAGTCTGCGTCAGAGAACATTTCACGGTACTTGTCTGCCGGATAAGATGTCAGTGTTCTTCCGGTACTGATGCCGGCTTCCTTAAGGACCATGGGACCGGCACAGATCGCCGCTACATATTTATCTTCTTCCGCGAACTTCTTTACCCACTTGATGACAAGAGGGCAGGCTCTGAGGTTGGCTGCGCCGGGCATCCCGCCGGGGATGACAACCATATCATATTCATCAAAGATATCTTCGGAAATCAGTCTGTCTGCCTTGACACAGATATCATGACATCCTCTGACCATTTCGCCTTCAATGGAAACCGTGTCGGCTGCGACACCGCATCTTCTGATAATATCAACGACAAACAGGGATTCACCTTCTTCATAACCGTCTGCCAGAAGTACTGCTGCTTTTTTCTCACTCATGTTAATCACCTCGCTGATCACAGTTTAGATAAAACATCTGAAAATCCAAAGTGATTTCCGATTTCTGGAAACGGAAAACGCGGAAGGACAGAATGAACTGCATGGTTCAAATAGGATATACTGAATAAAAAAGGAGATGGTATGTATGATTGAACTGATTATCAGAGCGGATGATATCGGCTACAGTGAAGCAGTGAATTACAGAATACAGAAGGCAGTCAAGGATGGTATGGTGCGGAGCGCCGGACTGATGCCGAATATGCCTTACGCAAAGCACGGTTTGGATCTTCTGAAGGGACTGGATGTCTGTATCGGCCAGCATACCAATATCTGTCTTGGAAAGCCGTGTGCTGATCCTTCCCTGATTTCTTCCATGGTGGATGAAAACGGGGAACTGAAGTCAAGCAGAGAATACCGGGAAGCGTTTAAAAACGGGAATGAGTTTGTTGTTCTTGAAGAGGCCGTTATTGAAGTTGAGGCGCAGTACCGGAAATTCAGAGAACTGACCGGAATGGAACCGGCATACTTTGAAGCGCATGCGGTAGCCAGCACCAATCTGTTCAGGGCGCTTGAGATTGTCAGCCGGAAGTACGGGCTTCCTTTGATGGAGATGAGTTTTGACGGATCACCGACACACTTTAACGGAAAGCCGATCAATGTTCTTCCGATGGGATCCATGATGCCGGATTATGATGCGTATGAATGCCTGAAAGACGGTATTCTGAATCATGCACGGGAAGATATGCCCAATGTCGGTGTATTCCATCCCGGATATCTTGATGACTATCTTCTGAATCACTCATCACTTACCGTGAACCGGGCAAAGGAAACCGCAATGCTGTGTGATCCGGAAATGGAAAAGTGGCTGGATGAACATAAGGTGAAGCGGATTAAGTATACGGATCTGCTGTAAGATGAAAAGATACTGCGCTGACAGTATCTTTTTAAATTGATTAATGAATATGTATGTTTTCTCAGATTTCACGGTCTTTCCGGAAACTCTCTTTGATCTGTTTCAGGAGTCTTTCCGCAATCGGTGTGAATGTCTGATACCTGTTCCAGATCAGATACAGTTTTGACTCGAGTTCCGGATAGAGCGGGCGGAATACCAGACCGCTTTGAGGCGAAACATCAACGAGATTCCGGAATGTCAGCTGAAAGCCGAGTCCTTCCCGGACAAACATGGAGGCATTGTAGGATAAGCGGAATGATCCTTCGAGGTGAAGCTCGCTGAACCGTTCGCCCGCCCAGCTGCGGATATCGCCGTTCCAGCCCTGCTCGGAAGTGAAGATGGGAAGACCGGCCAGATCATCAATCCGGATACTCTTCTTTCCGGCAAGAGGACTGTCTTTCGGCATGATCAGTCCCCAGATATCGGTTTCCGGAAACAGAAGGGATTCATATTTCTTTGTGTCCGGTGTGTCGCAGATGACCGCAAAGTCGAGAAGTCCTTTATCCAGTTTCTCCGTTACCTGTTCGGTATCACCGCTTGTAATGTGGTAATTCAGCCCGGGATACTGTTCCTTCAGGATACACAGTTCTCTGGCCAGATACCGGATCTGAAAGGACTCGGCAAGACCGAAGTACAGTTCACCGCCGGTAATATCATCCAGTGAGAGAAATTCCTTTTCGATTCTGTCTGCCATGGAAATCAGATCTTCCGCTCTTTCACGAAGAAGAATGCCTTCCTCCGTCAGGGAAATACTGAAGCTGTGACGGGTAAACAGTTTTTTACCCAGTTCATCTTCAAGTGACTTTAATGCTTTGGAAAGGGTCGGTTGTGTGACGTGCAGAATCTCTGCGGCTCTTGTCATGTTCTCTTCCCGGGCGGCTGCCAGGAAATAGCGTAACGTACGTATCTCCATGATCTTTACTCCTGCTTAATAGTTATTCCTGTAACGAATATCACGATATTCATTATAACAATTAACAGTTGAAAACCCAGTCAGGTAAAATAATCCTGAACAAAAGCGAAGGAGAGATTCCGAAGTGACAGAAAGAGAACAGATGATTCAGGGACTGTCTGATGCAGGCTGCAGTAAGGAGGCAGGAAAACTGATCTGTTCCCTGTATGAATCAGGGAGATATCAGGAGATGCTGCATCAGATGAAGAAAGAACGGTGTGAACGGATTGAGGAGATGCATGAAAGCCAGCGGAAGGTTGACCGCATGGATTATCTGATCCGTATGCAGGAAAAACGAATGAAATAAGAGGAGGAGAACATGATTTACAGAGATTTTCAGGGAATGAAACTGTCCGCGCTCGGTTTCGGTGCAATGCGTCTGCCGGTATTTGACGGCGATGACGGAAGAATTGATGAGGAGGCTGCTCTGCGTATGGTTGATACGGCCATGAAGAACGGCATCAACTACTACGATACTGCCTGGGGTTATCACTCCGGCAACTCGGAACTTGTTCTGGGAAAGGCCCTTTCCGCATATCCGAGAGAAGTTTTTTATCTCGCTACGAAGTTTCCCGGCTATGATGCGTCCAACTGGGGAAAGGCAGAGGAAATCTTTGAGCGCCAGCTGGAGAAGCTCGGTGTGGATTATTTTGATTTCTACCTGTTCCACAATGTATGTGAAATGAATATTGACGCTTATCTTGATGATGAGAAATACGGTATCTACAGTTATCTCATGAAGCAGAAGGAAAACGGAAGAATCAGACATCTCGGTTTCTCGTGCCATGGCAGTCTGCCGGTGCTCCGCCGCTTTCTCGATGCCTATGGGAAAGACATGGAATTCTGTCAGCTGCAGCTGAACTACCTGGACTGGAATTTCCAGAACGGTAAGGACAAGGTTGCTCTGCTTGATGAACGGAATATTCCGGTATGGGTCATGGAGCCTCTGCGCGGGGGAAAACTGGCGCATCTGTCTCCTGAATATGAGAAGGAACTGAAGGGACTGCGTCCGGATGAGAAGATTCCGGCCTGGGCATTCCGCTTCCTGCAGAGCATTCCTTCCGTAACGATGATTCTTTCCGGCATGTCCGATGACAGACAGCTGATCGATAATCTGAAAACATTCGCGGAAGACAGAAAACTTGATGAAAAGGAAATGACTGCACTGCTTGGAATCGCAGACCGGATGACTGCTGCGGGGACTGTTCCCTGTACAGCCTGCCACTATTGTGTCAGCCATTGTCCGCAGTCACTGAATATTCCCGAGCTGATTTCGCTCTATAACGAACATGCCTATACCGGAGGCGGATTTATCGCTCCGATGGCGCTTTCCGCTCTGCCTGAGGACAAGCGTCCCCAGTCGTGTATCGGATGCAGAAGCTGTGAGCAGGTATGCCCGCAGCAGATCAGAATCTCCGAAGTGATGTCCGACTTCTCAGCAAGACTCGGGTAATATGGTCCATCAGAAAATAGACATGAATCAAAGAATACTCGGTTGTCTGACGGCTGTTTCTCTGCTGCTCTCTTTAAACGCATGTACAAAAGAAGATTCCTCTGCCGCTGAAGAACCGGTGTCTGAGACAGAACAGGTAACCGGTGTTTTCAGACCGGAAGACAAAGAAGTACTGCTGAACAGCGGGTATACGATGCCTGTTACGGGACTCGGTACGTATTCTCTCGATTACGATACCTGTGTCAGTTCGGTCATGGCGCTGCTTGAAAACGGCGGCAGACTGATCGATACGGCCTATATGTACGGCAACGAAGATGCCGTTGGTGAAGGTGTAAGAAGGGGAATGGCGGAATACGGCATACCCCGTGAGGAGATCTTTGTCATCACCAAGATTTACCCGACACAATATGATGATCCTGAAGCAGCCATAGACATGGCGCTGGAGAAACTGGATATCGGATACATTGACATGATGCTTCTGCATCACCCGGGTGAAAATGATGTAAAGGCATACCAGGCAATGGAAAAGTACGTTGAAGAAGGTAAGATCCGTTCACTCGGTCTTTCCAACTGGTATGTTAACGAACTGAAAGAATTCCTGCCGCAGGTAACAATTACACCTGCTCTGGTACAGAATGAAATACATCCCTATTATCAGGAACAGGACATTGTTCCGTTTATTCAGGGAAAGGGAATTGCCGTACAGTGCTGGTATCCCCTCGGCGGAAGAGGTCATACGGCTGAACTGCTGGGTGATGAAACGATCATGTCCATTGCGGAAAACCATGGCGTATCCGCAGCACAGGTGATTCTCAGGTGGGATCTGCAGCGCAGCATCATCGTGATCCCGGGTTCCTCCAATCCGGACCACATTAAGGAAAACCTGGATCTCTTCGGCTTTGAGCTGACAGAAGAAGAGATGGATCAGATCAATGCGCTGGACCATAACGAAAAACATGACTGGTACTGAATCATGTGTATGAAAACGGCAATATGTATTAAGATATTACGGACAAGGGGGTAATTCGTAATGTCAGTTAAACTCAGCAACTTTACAAACGACGACCGGAAGATCATTGAGCGTCTCGGCAACTTCAGTGTTTTGGAACATATCCGTGATATGTCCATCGCGCCGGATAATGCGGTGACACAGTACTACATGTCGGAGATGGGCGTCAGAAGAAGACAGCTCGTCGTGGATCTTGACGGATCCAATTCACTTGTGACGCAGGCCGGTGCCATGCAGTGGCTGTTCGGAGACATCAATGCGACAACCGGGATTAAAGGTGTAGGTGATCTCTTCGGAAAAATGGTAAGAGGCGCCGTCACAAAGGAATCGGCGGTCAAGCCGGAATATGTGGGCAGGGGAAGAATCGTTCTTGAGCCTACCTATAAATACATTCTTCTGCAGGATGTCAGTGAATGGGGCAGAGCAGGAATGACAATCGAAGACGGAATGTTTCTTGCCTGTGACGGAACAGTCGAACACTCCATTGCCGCAAGGACAAATCTTTCTTCCGCTGTTGCGGGAGGGGAAGGGCTGTTCAATCTCTCACTGAAAGGTCTCGGCATTGCCGCGCTGGAAAGCAACGTACCGGCATCCGAGCTGATTACGGTTGATCTGGAAAATGATGTTCTGAAGCTTGACGGCAGCTTTGCGGTATGCTGGTCGACTTCACTGCAGTTTACGGTGGAGCGCTCATCCAAATCGCTGATCGGTTCTGCCGTCAACGGAGAAGGACTTGTGAATGTATTCCGGGGAACGGGAAGAGTACTGATCTCACCGACCGCGCCGTATACGGGAAGTCTGTATCAGACAACGCATAACTGATTTAATTCTTCATGAAGTATTAAGGACTGTAACGGGTAAGCGGATTTTACGGAAAATCCGGACCTGCCGCTGCAGCCCTTTTTGTATCCGCTGCCGGTGCTTTGACTTATGGCAGCCATGACTTCATGATTTCAATGATTTCGTTCTGTATTTCCCGGTCAAACTGCCCGATCTTTGTCTGGTGGGAAATGCCGGAAAGGATATACGTATGGAAATGGGGATTGTCACCGCCGTCAATATAAACGGAACTCCTCGGATCCAGATTTCCGCCGATAAAGATGATGTTTTTATCCGTTGTTTTTGCCCAACTGTCCAGCGCTTCAAAATGACTGGGTGTAAAAGAGGATATTTTCCGCTGCTCTTCAGAAAGAACAAAATGGCGCAGGAAGTCTGCTTCTTCCTCTTCGCTGATGCCGAGCTTTTCGGATAACCCGGCAGTTTCAAGACTTTCAAAATCCATCTGAAGTCGGCGCTGTACACGCCTTCACCCTTCAGACCGCATAAATAATAGGACCAGGCGCCTGAGTCATAGGAGTATGAGGACGCATCACCGAAGATCATCAGCGCCATAAGCTCTTTATTCAGCTTTTCTGTTTTTTCCTGTTCTGTTTCTTCCGGCATCTCCAGAGTATCTTCAAGCGTTTTGATCTGCCGGGGCGCGCATACCCCTTCTGTAGGTGAATGGCTTAGGAGGGGTTAGCCGCATTACTGGTTTTGAATGTAGTGTCTTATCATTTCTTCTGTT
>CACXDM010000206.1 GCA_902766435.1 uncultured Erysipelotrichaceae bacterium
AGAAGTCCGACAAAACTGCCGCCAAGAGAGGAACCGTAGGCGCCGTCTACCCTGCCTCTGTGATTCTGAAGAATATAGTCCTCAATTTTCCCCGTTACCGTAAGCATATCGGTAAACGGCTTTTCCGCCTTTTCGTCATCGAATCCGTCATAGTTGACACAGATCAGATGATACCGCTCTTTCAAAAGGTCAATCACCGTATGGAAGTTAATCTCCCACGTGCATGCCGTTCCCGGCAGCAGCATCAGCGTCTTTCCTTCCGGATTACCCATTTCCGTAAATTTCATTTTCATACCCTCCTGACCAGGAAATCACAGCATTCACCGCCCTTACCCAGAGTCGATGTCCGGATGAACTCCAATCCGGGAAGATTCCCGTATGTTCTTTCGTCATTGTCACAGAAAATCTTTGTCAGTTCCGGACAGCCAAGTTCATTGAAATAACGGCAGTACGGGCAGGCCAGAATATCCATCCGGTACTCACCCTTCTTTTCCGGATAGAATCTGTTTTTGAAACCGCTGTTTTCCGAGAACATCTTCTTCGTAATCGGATCCCACATTCTGACAAAGAGATCCGGCATACCCGGAAGCTTCATCATTTTCTTCAGCCTGCTGTTCATTCCGGCGCAGCTGCGGACGGAGGCATTTTCGATGATCTGATATGCCGTCTGCTGTCCGGCGATATCCTTTACGCTGAGATATACCGCCGCAGCGGGAAAGATAAATGTATCCGTATGCGTTCTGACTCCCTTTGGCAGACTGCTGTATTCCTTCAGAATTGCATCCAGTCTTCTTTCAGCCCCAAGCCAGACTGCATCACTGATTTCCTTTTCCAGAAGACGGTCCATCTCATCCTTAATGAACTTCTTCTTTTTCATGATCCGCGCTGCTTTTCCCATATCTTTCTCTCCGTTATCTCCTGTTAGTTTAAGTTAACTGCATTCATTATATTGCAATTCATCATAAATGGCGAAGAAATCACCGGACACGAAAAAACTGCCGTCTCGTCATCAGACAGCAGTCATTCAGATCAGAAATGAAGTACAGACCCAGGATAACAAAGCAGCCAAAGCCGGATAGAGCACTATGGTCAGAACAATCTTTTTGATCCAGGTTTCCTTATGGATATACGGCAGAAGATCCTCTGTCCCCGGAATGATCCATGCCTTTGTATGGCCGACCCAGTACCAGTCAATAAATATACGGTCGAACACACCGCATACCATATACATCACAGTCAGCTGCCAAAAACCTTCAGCGAAGCTCTTCGCTCCGTTTACTCCGAAGGCCATCAGCGGCGCCAGGATCAGCAGCGCTGCCATCAATACCATACCGGATATCCCTCTGTTTTTATTCATCTGTTCTCTGGTGATCAGGCCGAGTTCAATCACTCTCCGCTTCACCGGTTCTTCGTAATAGTGTACCCCACCCACAGGACCGTTCTGTATGTTAATCACACATACAAGAAGCAGCACAAAGCAGAGCACAATTCCTTCTATGACTGAAAGTATCATCAGTATCCTCCGTTCTCATTCACTGCCAGACTTCATTCACCCATTTCAGCAGTTCCTTCTTCATGCCTTCTCTGTCCGCCCTGCATTCTTCCGGATGTCTGCGTTCGGATTTGAACGCCATTTTATATATTCCCGGCAGTTCCGTAATTGCCGCATGACTCATGTGTTCATAGGCAATATGCTTATGCGGATAAGTAAAGCCTGATTCCGTCAGTTTATTTTCAATATACGACGCGCTTTCAAAAGACGGCCAGACCTCATCATGTTTGGAGGACAGCAAAAGAACCGGCGCCTTGATCTTTTCAACCGGAATCAGGTTTTCTTCTGAAACATCCTTGTCTTTGTTGAAAGTGAGAATATGCAGTTCCTTCTCTTCCCAAAGCATCTTCAGCATATTAAATGTTCTTGAACGGTACGGCGCATACGGCAGTTCCTCTCCCCGGTAACTCCAGCAGGAGGTTCCGGAAGGTGCTTTTGACTTTCCTTTCACCGTCAGTCCCTCACTGACAAAATGAGAAGGCACCCGGGCAATCACACAGGAAATATCAGGAAACATCGAAGCTGCCAGAAGCGCCATTTCACTGCCCTTTGAAGTCCCGTCAATTCCGGTCTTTTCATACCCCTGTGATTTCAGCCACTTCAATGCATTTTCAACATATTCCACCGGTACGCGTGAAAGATCCTTCGGTGTCTGCTTTGTTCTGAACAAAGCAAGCGCAAGCGCCGGGATACCGTTCCGGTGATAGAATTCAGCTTCCTGTCTTGTCAGACTCATCCCGCCGTTTGAGCCGGACATCACAATCAGCACCTTGTCTTTTCTTCCGCTTCCCGGATAAAGTATTCCCTCAAAGCCCTCATTCTTTACCGATGTCTCAATGATCTCCGCCATATTCTCACCTGCCTCAACGCAATTAGAATATTCTAACTGAACGTATTTTATCATTCAGACAAATCAGACTCAACAGAATAGATATCAGAAATCTCGGGATTCCATTTCACACCTTGCCCTCAAGACCTAGATACACAATCAGCTACAAAAAGATTAAGCAAGACTGGCTCAAAAAATGCTTTGAAAGCATACGTTTTTCATAGATTGACTGCAAAAACTGTTTCTACTGTTTTGGCAGATATCAGGGGACTAAACTATTTCTCGGATTTTTTGGATAAAGAACATCCAGAAATATCTTCGATGAGAGAACTAAATAGAACAAACAAAAATGGTGGAAGTAATGGCGCCAATTATGGAAGAGGAAGAAAGAATGATAAATCTCGGAGTACTTTATCTGTGTGAAGGTATTTAACAATGATCATCCGGGAAGCATATCCAAAGCAGATCAGGCCATTTTACAAAAGTGATTTGATCAAAATAATCACAGGAATCCGCCGCTGCGGAAAATCGATAGTTCTTTCCCAGATCAGGGAGGAGCTTTCACAGTACAGCGATAATATTATTTTTTTGAATTTCAAAGATAAAGAGACAGAAAGCCAATTGCCAACCTGGAAACACCTTGTTATACATATTTCTCTGGACCGATTTTTATCCTTTGGCTCTCTGGCTGAAATATAGCACGTGTTCCTGACATGCAGAAAAATGAAAAAAAAACGTGAAGCAGGCTTTGTAGCCAGAATGAGATCCGAACAGCGGAGGCTGGAAACAATCATTCGGACGGATAAAACAAAACGGAGCAGAGAGATCAACAGTTATGGTCTCATTGCTCCGGTTCTTTATTCATTTACATTTGAAATTCTTGTCAGGATCTGACGGATATCCCCGTTAATACAGATGGATTTGTCTTTGATCACTTCAGCTGTACATGCCTCATCGTAATTCAGACATGCATATACTGCATCTTTCCGGCTTTCCGTCATCTGTATGAACGGCACTTTGATAATGACTGGAGTATTGAATCCGACGCCCAGTTCCAGAAACAGAGTCTTCATATTCTGATGACGGCGGAGATAATCCTGATATCTTCCTGCCGCTTCATGCCAGCCTCTGTCTTCCGCAAATGTTTCATCCGCTCTCAGATTCATTGTCATCGCTTCACCGCATACAGGACAGACAGGAAACAGTTCTTCCGGAACAGACATACGGATCTCTGTCCCCTCGGGTATCACCAGTTCATTGTCTTCACTGATTTCAAAACCCTGAGACAATATCATCTTCCGTATGATCTCTTCATTATCATATGTGTTTTTATGGCAGGGAGCAGAACACTGAAATAATCCATAGTCTCCCTGTGTATAGAATAATCTGTGTTTATCGAAACCTGCCCGCTGGAAACAATGATCCACATTCGTTGTAATCACGAAATAATCTTTGTCCTTCACCAGGTCATGCAGAATGTCATAAGTATCATTCGGGACCGGCATGTAACGGTTGATCCAGATATATCTGCTCCAGTATGCCCAGTATTCTCCCTTTGAAGAAAAGGGATAGAAACCTCCTGAATACATATCCTGAAACCCGTATTTTTCCGCAAAATCAGAGAAATACTTTGCAAACCGTTCACCGGTATAGATATATCCGGCTGATGTTGAAAGCCCTGCTCCTGCTCCGATGACGACTGCATCCGCTTCTTCGAGGGCTTTTTTCAGCCGCAGGATATCTGCTTCCTTATTCATATTTCCCGGCACAGTGAACCTCCCC
>CACXDM010000207.1 GCA_902766435.1 uncultured Erysipelotrichaceae bacterium
ACAGACCGCCGGGAGGCCATGTCTTTAAAAGTATTATAGGATATTCTCGCGATTCTGACGATTGTTTAACAATCGCCTGACTTCCATCACAGGGCCTTCCTTGGTATGGATCACAACATAATAGACAGTGTAGTCTTTGATATAGATTCTGTAATACGGATATAGCCTTTGTTTTTTTGATGGATACTGTTCAAAGGCTTCCGGTGAGTGATTCAGTCGTTCGTTAATGGCAGCTTCAACATCGTCAATCAGATTGTATGCAGCAACGGGATTCATGAGTACATTCGAAATATACTCGACGGCCTGGTTCAGATCCTCAGAAAATTGAGGGAGGAAGGAAAGCTTGTAGTTATCCATTCACTGCCTTTCTTGCGGCAGTGAAAACTTCTTCTGCGCCTAACCTTTTTGATGAAGACGCTGCTTGCTTATCGGCCAGATCCAATGCCCTTTCAACAGGATCAGTCAGTCGGGAATACTCTTCGATACTCATGACAACCATTGTTCCATAACCATTTTTGGTCAGATAAACAGGTTGTCCGTTTTTAACAGTTTTTTCTATTTCAGAAAATTTGTTTCTGAGATCAGAAACAGGTCTTATATCAAGCATAATGGCACCTCCGTATCATAATTCTATCATAATAAAGAATTATGAAGCCACAAAAAACGGGGAGGTTCCCCGCCTTCGGTGGACCTGGATCTTTCGATCAGCCCAATATGAAAATATAGAATCGATCAGTCCGATTATTTCGAATCGAATGAAAAATACGATTCGCTGAAAGAAGGTATAATAGTTTTGTGAAGAAATGATGTGAAAAAGATGAAGAACTACCTGAAACTCAAAACGGACAGTAATGATGAAGGCTATGGTCAGTTTTCCGGAACCCACCTGCTTTTGTTAGGAATATGTATTATTTTTATAGCAACTTATTGTATCACCTATATCCGCTGCGGAGTGAAGGCCGCAAATGACATGAGAATTGCAGTGGCGTTAACATTGCTTGTGTTTGATGTGATCAAGATGGGTATTATCTATTTTACCCATCAGGGTTTCAGCGAATATCTGCCTTGTGAAATCTGCAGTTTTGCTGCGTATTCCATTGTGGCTGATGCGTTTCTGACGGGTAATGATTTCCTGCTGGAATTATTGGTTGTCATGTTTCTGCCGGCTGCTGTGATGGCTCTTATATTTCCGACGACCACAAGACTTCCGGTGTTAAACTTTTTTACATTCCATCAGTATATTTATCACTCCCTGATCATCGCTTATATTCTGGGGAGCTTTTTCGCACGGGAAACGTCCATGACTTATCCGGGACTTTGGGAATCGATATTTGCAATCCTGTGCCTTGTCAGTGTCATGTATACGGCAGACAGGATCTTTAACCGCAATTTCATGTTTCTGGTCCATAATGAAAACAATGTGATGTTAAAGAAGATTTCTGATACCTGCGGGGACGGCTTCAGATATACTTTAGGATTAGTCTGCTTTGCAATCGTTGCTGTCCATATTTTCTACGGCGTGTTCAAACTGCTGGGAATTCTGATTCATTAATGATTAAGCTCTTAATCAGTGCCCTGATTCTGATATTCCTGCGGAGTGATTCCGGTTATTTTTTTGAAAAGCGCACTGAAATAATCCGGCGATGAATCATTGAGCCGGTCGCTGAGCTGTGAGATGGTGATATTTTCGCTTCTCAGAATATCTTTGGCAGCCTGTATCTTCTCTCCGGCGATATACTCAGCCGGAGCTGTTCCGGTTTCTTCTTTGAATCTGCGGCTGATGTATGTTCCGGAATAGCCAGGATCATCTGCGATGGATTCCAGACTGATCTTATCGAAGATGTGTGTTGAAATGTATTCCATGCAGCTGCGTACCATGGCTGAAAGACCGGATGCTTCTTTCATTTTTCGGACTCTGCTGATATAGGACTGATACATGTCTGAACCTATTTTATGGACGTCGGAGACATTGGAAGCTGCTTCAATCTTTTGGATAAATAGTCTGAAAGATTCAATGCGCCTTCCGGTGAAACACCGCCGATGATGGATGCCCGGCCGGCAATTCGGTGGAACAGCGTATCAAAGTATATTTGCGAATTGATAATATATATTAATATAGATGTAGAGCATGTAAACCAGAAGAAATTCTGGTTTTTCTTTTGCTTCAAACAGCTGTTTTTATGGCCGGCAACAGAAAATGACGAAAAAGAACAGAAAATATATAAAAATAATTAAAAATATATATAAATGGGTTGATATTTGATTTTTAAAGATATATATTAATAGTGCATCAAGGATATATAAATATATAAAAGGAGCGAAGATGTCCGAAAGAAAGATCGTGATCGCTACACACGGAAAACTGGCGGAAGGTTTCCTTACAGCATTAAAGATTATTGTCGGGGAAAACGAAGAGATAAGTGCAGTGAACTGCTACACAACACCCGACTTCGATCTTGAACAGACAATCGACAGAATCTTCGAAGAAGCAGAAGGAAAGGAACTCTTCGTGTTCACCGACCTTCTGGGAGGATCTGTCAATAACGGTTTCTTTAAACGCCTTGGCACAAAACAGTTTCACCTGATTACAAATACAAGTCTCGGACTTCTGATGGACTGCAGCTTGATGAATCCGGACGCAGATGAGCTGCGGAAAAAGCTCGGATCCGGCGAATTCTCTGCAGTGTACTGCAATGATCTGGTTGGATCGATGGGACTGGAAGATGATGACTTTTAAAAAAACACGGAAAGGAGAAAAGAAATGATTAAAGCACTGCGGATTGACCATCGACTCGTACACGGACAGGTCGCATTTACATGGACACATTTCCTGAGCGCCACCCGCATTATCGTAATTGACGACAAAGCGGCGGGAGATGATTTCCAGAAGATGGCATTAAACATGGCGAAGCCTGCCGGTGTCAAACTGAATGTCTTCTCAGTGGAAAAAGCACTGGAAAGAGCGGAAAAAATCGATTCCCTGAACGATACGGTATTCATTATTTTCGGGGGAACGAAGGAGGCTTCCCGCTACATTACAGGACATCCGAAATTCAAGGAACTGAATCTTGGCGGCATCACAAAAAAGGACGGATCAACACAGTATGGGGAAGTTGTGTATCTGACCAAAGAAGAAGAGGAAGACCTGAGGAAAGTCCAGCAGACAGGATGCAGGCTCTTCATTCAGCAGCTTCCCACTACCAAAAAAGAAGAATTGAATTTGCTGAAATAAATGTAACTGAAAGGGGTAAATGAAATGCGTTTGATTCAGACATTAATCGTCGTTCTGATCTCCGTCATGATGAGATTGGATTCCAGAATGTTCGGCCGTCTTAATTTCGAAAGACCGCTGCTGACTTGTACAATCTGCGGTCTGCTGCTTGGCAATCTGCAGGTCGGTCTGCAGGTCGGCGCAACAATGGAGCTCGCTACTCTGGGTATGATGTCCATCGGCGCTTCCGGTATTGACATGAACATGGGTTCTCTTGTCGGATGTGCAATCTGCATCATGACCGGCGCGGACATCGAAACAGCCCTGACTGTCGCTGTCCCTATGACATTACTTGCTACAGTGCTTGACACATTTGCTTCAATTATCCGTATCAATTTCACGCACATGTGTGATGACGCAGTTGACAAAGGTGATTTCGCGAAAGCGAAGAGAGTGGATATCGTTTACGGCCCGGCTCTCTATGTCCTGTTCACAATCATCCCTGTATTCCTGTCAGTTTACTTCGGAGCAGACTTTGTTCAGAGTATTGCTTCTACCGTACCGACATGGGTAACAAGCGGTGTATCTCTTGGCGCAAACATCATCGCTTTCTTCGGATTTGCCATGCTGCTCAGCACGATGGTTAACAAAAACACCGTAGTTTACTTCTTCGCCGGATTCCTGCTTGCTGCATATTCCGGACTGGGTTTAACAGCAATCGCATTAATCGGTATTGTACTGGCAATTATCCTTTACACCGTTAAATATGTCGGCGTCAGCAACAGAGTCGCTGCTGAAACAGGCGCTTCATCATTAGACGATCTCGAAGATCTCGATAATTAAGGGGGGTAACAAACATGTCACAGAAGGGTTTGGAAGCACAGAGAAATACACCGTTAAACAAGAAACTGAAAGAAATCTTCTGGGGTGCCTGGTGCATGCAGACAAACTGGAACTATGAGCGGCAGATGAACACTGCATACATGTATGCAATGTCACATACGATTGACCGTCTCTATCCGGAACAGGAAGAGATTGAAAAGAAGAAAGAAGCATATAGAAGACACCTTGAGTTCTTCAATATCACACCGCAGTGCGCTGCGCTTACACTCGGTATCTCTGCTGCCATGGAAGAAGAATATGCGGCTGATCCGGAACACTTTGATCCTTCAGTGATCAACGCCGTTAAAGTCGCGCTGATGGGACCTCTTTCCGGTATCGGTGATTCACTGTTCCAGGGTACGATCCGTATCATTGCAATGTCCATCGGTATCTCTCTTGCCCAGCAGGGAAGCATTCTCGGACCGATTCTCGCTGCACTGATCTCTATCTTCACAAGCGCGCCGATTACATGGTATCTCGGCAAACTCGGTTACACAAAGGGACAGGATTTCGTCAAACAGATGAGCGAATCCAACCTGATGGAAAAGGTGATGTTCGTCTGTTCAATTGCCGGTCTGTTCGTTATCGGCGGTATGAGTGCATCGCTCTCCAATCTGACTACACCGGTGACATTCGGCGAAGCATTTGTGCTGCAGGACGTCCTGGACGGAATTCTGCCGAAAGCAATTCCGCTGGCAATGACATGGCTGATGTACTACATCGTCAAGAGCGGAAAAGTAAAGCCTATGACAGTGATCATCTGCTGCTTTATTGCCGGAATTATCCTGAACTACTTCGGTATTCTGGCGGCGTAACAATCTGAACGTAAAACTATACATATATATAAAACTAGGAGGAGAAAAGAATATGTACGACGTAAAAAAGACAATCAGTGAAATCTGCGCAAACAAGGAAATCAAGAATGTCAGCTTCACCGGCTGCGGCGGATCCCTAGCATGCTTCTATGCGCCTTATTATTTCATTACACGTGAATCTTCAGTTCTGTCCGCAAACTACGGAAACGCAAACGAATTCAGCCATGACACACCGAAGAATGTCAACGAACACTCTGTTGTTGTCTGCGCTTCCCGCCGCGGCAATACTCCTCAGACAGTAGAGGCAGCGAAGAAGGCAAAGGAACTCGGCGCAACGGTTATCGCTCTGCAGCTTGAAGAAGGCACACCTCTGGAAGAAGCAGCCGACTATACAATTCAGTTCAAAGATACGGGCGCTGACGGAGCTCTGTATGAAGAAAGCAAGAGCGCTTATGCCCTGGCAATCGCAAATGAGATCGTTCATCAGACAGAAGGCAATGATGCTCTGTATGAAAAGATGAATGCAGCGATGAAGAAGATGAATGAGATTGTTCCGGCAGCGCAGACTGCAGCTGTACCGGATGCAGTGAAGTTCTCTGTTTCCTACAACAATGACGACATCATTTATACAATGGGCACAGGTACAGCCTGGGCTGCAGCACAGCAGCAGACAATCTGCATCTTCATGGAAATGCAGTGGATCAACTCTTCCGTCATTCATTGTGATGAATTCTTCAACGGACCGTTCGAAATCACGGAAGACAACACAGCATACCTGCTCCTCAAGAGCACCGGCAGAACAAGAGAAGTTGATGAAAGAGCAATTGCATTCCTCAGCAAGTTCAATGCACACACAACCATCATTGACGGTTATGAC
>CACXDM010000208.1 GCA_902766435.1 uncultured Erysipelotrichaceae bacterium
GAAAAGTACGGCGACCGCTTCCAGTGTGTCGGTACATTCCCGGGCACGGTTGAAGTCATGGACAAAAGCATCACAAAAGGTTCCGGTCTTGAAAAATTCGCAAAGGCCAACGGGATCGATATGAGTGAGATTATTGCCTTTGGCGACAATGAAAATGACAATTCCCTTCTTGAAGCTGCGGGCTGGGGCGTATGCCTTGCCAACGGAAGTGAAGGTACCAAGGCAGTGGCGGATGACGTTACGGAACTGGACTGCTTTGCGGGCGGTGCCGGTGAAAAAAAAAAAAAAAAATATTTAAAGCCCAAGGGAATGTGGACAGAATAAATACGGCACAGCCGAAAACACCCAGCTTACATTCAAAAACCGCTCATGCAGCGGTTTTCATTTTATCCGATGATTTAAAGCGTCCTGAGAACTTCTTCGATTTCCTCTTTCACTGCAAGCCCCGAATGAAATGCCGTTGCTCCGCCGCAGGCAGTTCCGAGTTTCAGTGCATATCCGTAATCGCCTGTTTTCAGATATCCGGCCAGAAAACCGGCTACCATGGAGTCACCGGCGCCGACGGAATTGACGACGGTTCCCTTTGCGGAGGCCATACGGCTCACATTTCCGTTTTCATCAAGAAGAACAGCCCCGTCCCCTGCCATGGATACAAGTACATTCCGCGCTCCTTTTTCCTGCAGTTTTCCGGCACAGAACACAATTTCATCTTCATTAGTGATTTGCGTGCCGAACATTTCACCCAGTTCAAGATGATTCGGCTTGATCAGAAACGGTCTGTATTTCAGGATACTGAGCAGAAGATCTTTTTCCGCATCAACAATCAGCCGCACCCCTTCCGGCAGGCAGGTGATCATGTTTTCATAGGCATCGCTCTGCATGCAGGACGGAATACTCCCGGAAAGAATCACGATATCCTCTTTTGTCAGCTGACGCAGCTTGCCTTTCAGCACTTCAAAATCCCTTTCGGAAATCACAGGACCCGTACCGTTGATTTCAGTCTCCTCATCCGACTTCATTTTCACATTGATTCTGGTCATTCCGTTCTCAACATGGATAAAATCAGAGACTATACCCATGGCGGAAAGTCCGTCACTCAGCGCCTTTCCGGTAAAGCCGGCAGTAAAGCCAAGTGCGGTACTCGGAATACCAAGTTCCCTGAGAATACAGGAAACATTGATCCCCTTGCCGCCGAAATAGATGTTTTCCGTTTTGTTACGGTTGATCTGTCCGGCTTTGAAATGATCAACCTGAATGACATAATCCAGTGCCGGATTCAAAGTAACTGTATAGATCACTGCAGAGTCCTCCTGCCTGTTACTGCTTATATATGATAACCGCTGTTTTCTTTTTTTTTACTGCCAGAAGCAGAAGTCTTGTTTTTCTCCTGCGAAAGCAGGTATTCCGTATTCAGGTTTGCCCAGTAGTATTCCTCCATGTATTCTCCGCGGTATGCGTTGACGGCAGCCGGATCATTCTCAAGAAACCGGCAAAGATCACAGACAACCAGTTCGGGCTTTACCCGCAGATAACCGCCTTTGATTTCCAGAATTTCCTCAATGCCCGCTTCTTTAAGTGTTTTGCGCAGGGATCTGATAATTACATCCAGATATTTCTGTTTGGAGTGGTCATGAGTAAATCTATTTTTCCATTCTTAACTAACAATTGAAATAACCTCCAGTGTTAAACATGTCTCCCTTCAGGAAACGTGATTGTGTTTCGGCCCTTGGCTCCATATGCTTTCACATACTTCTCAGCTACTACGGCCTCATCGGACTCCTTACAGCTCTTTTCGCTTCCTTGTGTTGTTGGCACTTGTCGGCGATACCTTTGTTATCAGGAAACTGTAAGGTCTCCCAGGTATACAATCAATACCTTGATTCCTCGCCCTTCTTTCAAACGCCGGCGATGCCTTGCCGCTCTCGCGCTAACGAACGACTTATGCTGGCTGCGACTTATATGAGAGTATCGCCCATCGCTTTGTCAGTACTAACGACGCTAAATTGATTCAAGCTTTCATTTTAGGGCTCTGAATCTTTCCTGCCTACGCTTAAACCTGACCTCACGGCTCCGGCTCCAAGGCTGGATACCGGCTCCTCGCTGGGGTTTACCGGGTCGGGAGTTTCACCCGACTATATTGAATGCACCGAACTGGCGCACCATTTCTCCTCCTTTGGGACCGATACATCTGATCCCGGAAAGTCATTCCGTATATGGATGTACTTGATCTGTTCACAGTATACTATGGATTTCTGCTGTCAACTATCATTGTGGTTATGTTAAATTAGTATGTGTTATACAAATTAGTGAGGTTCGTATTATGGTTATGATTATCGGTGCATTTATTGTCAGTATGATCCCGGCTGTATTACTGTTTTTCTGGCTGAAGGATAAAGTCAGAAAGCCGGAGGATGAGAATTATAAAAAGAATTGTGTAAATGCAATGCTGAACGGATTTCTGTCTGTTCTGCTGGTCATTCTGTTCTCCGGCGTACTTTCCATTTCCGCCAATCTGCTTGGCTTCAAGGACGGCAGTTCAATCTGGGCAACCATGTTTCATGATTTCATTGCGATTGCCTTTTCGGAAGAGCTTGCCAAGACACTGATGTTCCGGAAGACACTGAAAAATTCAGAATCCCCCTATACATGGCAGGATATGGCAGCCTTCATGGTGATTGTAAGTCTGGGATTTGAAATTCTGGAATCGATCGTCTACGCTTTCGGAACCAGTCCCGGTCAGATCCTTGTCAGAGGTATTCTGGTAATGCACGGCGGTTTCGGTTTTATCGAAGGATATTATTACGGGAAGGCAAAGTATACCGGAAAGAAATGGTATGCCGTTCTCGGTTTCGCTCTTGCCTGGCTGATGCACGGCGCATATGATTTCGGTCTTTCGGAATCCTTTGCGGCGCTTGGTGACTGGACACCCTTCCTTTCTGTCTCTCTCGCCGGCGTTTCACTGATCATCCTGGTTGTCATGGTTATCTTCTTCGCCAAGAAGAACAAAAAAGAACAGTATACAGTGCCTCTCCAGTAGGTTTCTGTCATACTCCGTTATTTCAGGCTGTACGGGAGGCAGGACTGCTGTTTCCCGTATTTATTTTACCGATAGTTCTTGACGCACATGGCAGGATCAATGAAAATAATAGGACCGTGCATAAGCACTTTTCTTTGAAGAGGTAAACCGATGATTACTGTGAGACATATTACGAGAATCGAAGAACTCGGTCCGATCATCTTTGATCAGACACTGGAACCGGATCTCAGCAGATACCGCTCCGGCAGTCTGTATAAAGGACTGTGCAATGAGAAATGGAATCTCACCACAAGTCTCTTCCGCAACTGCGGTACAAAGAAGAACGAACTGGAAGCTACCATCCTGCGCAGTTTTACCAAGTATGCATCATTTGAGGATCCTGAACTCAAGAATTCGGTATGGCGGCAGCTGATTATCGGACAGCACCACGGTCTGCCGACAAGAATGCTGGACTGGACATACTCCCCTTTGATCGGACTTCACTTTGCGACAAGTGTGGAACCGGATAAACTGGGAAAGCGCAATGCGGTGCTATGGAAGATCGACGCGGATGAACTGAATCAAAAACTGCCGGATAAGTACAGACGTGTCCTGCAGGAAGACCGGGCGCATATATTTACGGTGGAACTGCTGCAGAAATGCACGGGTTCTCTGACCGAGTACGATCTGGATATGCAGGATCATGCGGTTGTACTGCTTGAGCCGCCCTCCATTGATCAGCGGATCATCAATCAGTACGCAAACTTTGCAGTCATACCCAAGGGAATTGAAAAGCCTGACGGTTCTTATAACATTGAACAGTATCTCAATGACCATACGGAAAAGACCGTCAAGTATATCATTGACAGTTCACTGATCTGGCGGATCAGGGATATGCTTGACCAGATGAATATCAACGAACGTATGACGTATCCCGGTCTTGACGGACTGTCTCAATGGATCAAGCGTCACTATTATGTCATCGATGAATCTTAAATGATTTGCCGGTGGAAGCGGATCACTCTGCTCTTCCGGTTTTTTCATTCAGCAGCCGGTATTTCCCCTTTCCTGTCTTAATGACAATTCCTTCCTCCTGCAGAGTCCGCAGAATCCGAAGCAGCTGTCTTTTACTGCAGGGAAGCGAAAGAGATGCCTTTTCCACACCGGTCAGTGTCATGTCCGGGCACTCCTCCCTCATGTAGTAGAGTACCTTTTCTTTCAGCGTCCTCGGCTCCGAGATTCCCGCCGTTACTGCCTGCATTTTTACCGCCACACTTTTCAGCATATTCTTCAGAAATACCGGATCGTTTTCCAGCTGCTGACGGCATTGTTTCAATGGAAGGGAGATACACGTTGTACGCCGGACAACTTCCACCAGATACGGTGAAGCCTCCCCAATGCCGAATTCGATGTCTCCCAGGAAACTGAAATCATCACCTGCGGCGATCTGATAGACCGACCCGTCGTCCCTGACATTCAGAATACGGATGGTTCCGGACACAACAAAAGTCAGCCAGTCGGCAGGATCCAGTTCATTGTTCAGATACTCTCCTTTTTCAAAACGGTACAGCTCAAAGGGAAGATCTCTGACCGAGAAATAATCTTCAATTTGATACTTTTTCTTCAGCCGTTCCAGTTTCGCCGGATCATTTTCTTTTTTCATGATTTTATAGTGTCATATGTCACCATTTTCCGCAAACAAAAAGAATAGAATAGATGCCGGAAATGAGGAAATCTATGAAAAACGAACTGTTTGAATCAATGCCTGTCCCGAAGGCATATATGAAACTGGCAGTGCCGGTCATGATGAGCAGTGTTCTGATGCTCGTATACAACATGGTCGACATGTATTTTATTGCCGGAACGGGAAATACGGATCTGGTTGCAGGAGTATCCCTCTGCGCGCCTGTCTTTACGTTTCTGATCGCTGTCGGTGATATCTTCGGCATCGGCGGCAGTTCCGTAATCAGCCGTCTGTTCGGCGCGGGCAGAACCGATGACGGAAGACGTCTTTCGGTATTCGCCTTTCTCGGATCAGCTGCTGTCGGCATCATCATTGCGGCAGTACTGCTTCTCTTTCAGAATCCGATGCTCACTCTGCTTGGGGCAACGGAACAGACAATGCAGTTTGCCCGTTCCTACTATTTCTGGATTGCCCTGGGCGCACCGTTTATCATTTTTTCACTCGTACCGACAAACCTTCTGCGTACCGAAGGATTTGCGACCGGCGCGATGATCGGCTCATTTATCGGTTCAATTGTAAATATGATTCTCGATCCCGTATTCATCTTCACACTCGGCATGGGTGCAGGCGGCGCCGCAATCGCAACCGTAATCGGCAACGTATTTGCGGATCTGTTCTATGTGTATTTCATTACACAGCGTTCCTCCCTGCTTTCCCTGAATCCGAAGGGATTTCATATCAGCGGACAGGAACTCAGGCAGATTCTCGGTATCGGCATCCCCTCCTCGATCACAAATATCATGCAGTCGGTGGGTGTCATGCTGCTGAACCGGTTTATGCTTCCTTACGGCAATGACAAAATCGCCGTAATGGGAATTGTCTCAAAGATCGTCATGATTGTCGTCATGATCATGGTCGCATTCTCTTTCGGCGGTCAGCCCCTCTACGGTTATCTTTACGGTTCCAAAAACAAACCCAGACTGTGTGAGACAATCCGTTTCGCCTATCTTCTTGTCTGCGGTCTGGGCATCGGCATTTCCGCCGTTCTGTTCTTTGCGGCGCCTGTGCTGATCTCATTATTCATGAATGATGCTTCAGTCATCTCAACCGGTGTTCCTATGCTGCGGGCAATCCTCTGCGGCATGCCGTTTATCGGTTATACCATGGTTACGACATGTATCTTCCAGTCTGCCGGCAAAGCCAGGGGAGCACTTCTTCTCAGCGCCGGAAGACAGGGTTATATCTACGCTGTTGTTCTGTTTGCGGCATCCGCCCTGTTCGGCTATAACGGTGTCATCGCCGCACAGCCGGCAGCCGACTGTCTGACAGCAGTTCTCGCATTCATCTTATTCCGACTTTATCTCGGAAATGAACTGAGCGATTAGAAAACTTCCTGCAAAGGAAGCTTTTTTATTCAAACTGTGATTTCAGAATATCGGCAAATTCTTCAATATAGAAACCGCTGTTGTCCTTCTTCCAGAACGCGCAGTACAGTCTGTATACCTGTTCTTTGCCGCGGTAAAGAGGAAGACGGGTAATTGTCTGGGAAGGCATCTGTTCGAAATTGCCTTCAATCGGCAGAAATCCTTTTCCGGCCAGCATCAGCATTCTTCCCTCTTCCAGTGAATAGGCTGAAATGAATCTGCCCTGATATCCGAGAATATCCCGGTAAAACGCCCTGTCGTTCTCTTCCTGTCCCAAAGAAGTGACAATGATACATGTATTCCCCTCCAGTTCATCCAGGGTCACTTTACCCAGGGAAGCCAGAAAACTTCCGGTCGGCACCTCCACAAAGCCTTTCTGTCTTGTCAGGATCATATTGTTGTATGCGTCAGCGAAAGCCCTCCTTTGATCACTGAGAACAATATCCACTTCCTCATTAATCAGTCTTTCATAAAGTTCTTCATGCGTACCGGAAAAAATACCGATATCGACATTGGGATATTTATTGGCAAACAACGCGATCGCCGCCTGAAACTCATGACCGCCGTAGTTTTTCAGATAGCCGAGTCTGAGAACGGCATTCTCATTGAACGCGATCTTTCTGCTTTCGCTGTAAAGCTTTTTGACCTGGTCCGTGATGAGTATGCTTCTTTCATAAAAATAATGACCGGCAGGTGTCAGTTCAAACGAACGGCTCTTCCGCAGCATAAGCGGAAAACCGAGTTCATCTTCCAGCGCCTTGATCTGCTGAGAGATGGCAGACTGGGAAATATGGCAGACTTCCGCCGCTTCGGTAAATGACTGATTCTCAACAACCGCCTGAAAATACTGAATCTGACGCAGTAACATAAATTACCCCTTTCTGTTACTGATTATTATAACTTATGAATTCCCGTCTTTATTCAGTAAAGCACATCAGAAAAAGCGGCACTTGATCAGTACCGCTGATTTCACCTGAAATTCATTCAGTCTGTTTCTATTTTGCCGAATGGCCGCCGAAGACCTTGAAATCCATTGTATCAAGCTTCGCATCAATTAATGCGGTCTCTTCGGGTGTCATGATCACATTTCCTGCTTCGAAGTTTGCCTTCAGTCTTTCGATTTTACGGGAGCCGGGAATCGGTACGATAAACGGCTTTTTGTTAATCATCCAGGCAAGTGAAAGCTGTGCTTTGGTACAGTTCTTTTCCGCCGACATCTGATCGAGCAGATCCAGCAGATCCTTTGCCTTCGCATATCCCTCTTCGGTATACTGCGGCATGTTTGCCCGGTAATCCTGCTTTCCTTCAAACTTCGTATCCGGTGTATACGCACCTGTAAGGAAACCGTTTGCCATCGGTGAGAAAGCAATATAGGCAATATTCAGTTCCTCACAGACCGGGAAGATCGATTCATGCCATCTGGCCATCATCGAATATCTGTTCTCAATAACAGTTACCGGCGTAACCGCATGCGCCCTTCTCAGATACTCCTCTGTTGTTTCGGAAATGCCCCAGTAACGGATCTTGCCTTCTTTGATCAGCTCACCCATTGTTTCCGCCACGACTTCCGGTTCCACCTTCGGGTCAATCCTGTGCTGGAAGTAAATATCCACATAGTCCGTTCCCAGTCTTTCCAGTGACTTCTCCAATGACTTTCTGATCGTCTCCGGTCTGGAGTCAAGACGAAGTGAGCGGTCAGGGTTATGACCGACACCCATCTTCGTTCCGATCACCACTTTATCTCTGACATCCTTTAATGCCTTTCCGACAAGTTCTTCATTATAAGAGATTGTGCCGTCAGGATATACTCCGGTGTATGCTTCAGCCGTGTCAAAGTACTCGTAGCCGATATCAAATGCTTCTCTCAGAGTCTTTACTGACTCTTCCTCCGGTGTCGGATCACCCGTCGCATGACTGAATCCCATACATCCGATCCCTACCGGATTTACCAGCAGATCACTGTTTCCAAGTCTTCTCTTTTCCATATCGTTCTCCTTGATTACACCTTCAGTTTAGAAAAAACGGGAATCCCGTTCAATCTGAATTCCCGCTGTAATTCATCAGTAATACTTATTTTTCGAATTCACCTGCAACCTGCACCAGCAGATCACGGATCGGCAGATGCTGGGGACATACTCTCTCGCATTTACCGCATCTGATGCAGTCAGATGCCTTTCCGTTTTCAAGTGTCAGTACATTGTTGTAATAATAATCCGCGTTCCAGTCGCCGAATGTTTTCTTCGTATTGTAGTTCGAGAACATATCCGGAATCAGAATCTTCTTCGGACAGGAACTCTCCTCAATGCAGTAACGGCAGGAAGTACAGGGAATCATATTCTTGGAATTGAATACATCACACACTTTTCTGACCGCTTCCATTTCCTCTTCACTGAGGGGAATGAAGTTTTCCATAAATGAAACATTGTCCTTCATCTGTTCAAGATTACTCATCCCGGAAAGAACGACTCTGTTATGCGGGAAACTTGCCGCAAAACGGATTGCATAGCTGGCATTGGAACCGCCATGGAGTTCATCCAGAACTGCCTGGGCTTCTTCGGGAAGCCTGACGAGATTGCCTCCTTTTACCGGCTCCATGATAATGGCAGGCTTGTCATGCTTTACGCATACCTCATATACCTTGCGCGATTCCACTGAAGCACTTTCATAGTCCAGATAATTGAACTGAATCTGTACGATTTCAATTTCCGGATATTCCGTCAGAATCTGATCCAGAACTGCAGCCTTGTCATGAAAGGAAATACCGACATGTTTAACCTTTCCTTCCT
Source organism: uncultured Erysipelotrichaceae bacterium (assembly GCA_902766435.1). GTDB lineage: Bacteria > Bacillota_I > Bacilli_A > Erysipelotrichales > Erysipelotrichaceae > Bulleidia. The sequence continues at coordinate 8,911 of CACXDM010000208.1, forward strand.
TCTTCAGCTCAAAAGCAGTCTCATATGCCCGGCACTTCTTGTATTTTTCGAAATGCTGTGAATTCTGGGCATGCATCAGATAGAAATCAAAGTAATCTACACCACATGCTTCAAGCTGTTTTTCAAACAGCGGACGGATATCCTCTTCTCGGTTGAAAAAACTGGTTGTCAGTTTGTCTGTCAGGATGAAACTGTCTCTCGGATGCCGTTTCACAAGACATTCCTTCAGGGCCAGTTCGCTTCTTCCCTGCAGATAGCCATGAGCTGTATCGAAGTAGTTGAATCCGTGATCCAGAAAATAATCAACCATTCTGTTTGTCTCTTCGAGATCCACTTCCCCGTTTTTCATGGGCAGACGCATACAGCCAAAGCCGAAATTCTTTTTAATAAACGTAAACTGTTCCATCACACACTCCTGTTTTCTTTACAGACACATTCTGTAGATCTTTTCCACGTCTTCCGGTGTCAGCGGAACATACCCCATGATCACACCGCGTTCACCGCAGGCATTCTTTGCCATTTCTTCAAAGCGGGAATCGTCAATGCCCATCTTACTCAGACTGCTTTCAAGACCAAGGGTTTCAAAGAACAGCTTCTCAGTGCACTCGATTGTCTTTTCCGCCGCTTCATATACCGGTGTATCCTTCGGAATGTCATACACTTCATATGCCATTCTTGCCAGCTGAGGCGCTGTTTCTTCATTCAGGATGTAACGCATCCATCTCGGTGTCAAAATTGCAATACCGTGACCGTGCACCATGTCATATACAGCGCTGAGTTCATGTTCCATGGCGTGAACACTCGGAAGCTGTCTGACGCCACAGGTCATAAAGCTGTTCAAAGCCCATGCCGCAGCCCACATCAGATTGGATCTTGCCTCATAGTTATCCGGCTCCGTATAAGCCACAGGAGCCCATTTCACAACTGTCTTCAGATGCTGATCCATCATTCTATAAAGCATATCCATCTTGTCATCCCTGGAGAAGTATTTTGTATCCATCGTATGGGACATGATGTCAACGGCGCCGCAGGCTGTCTGATAAGGCGGTACGGAGAATGTATTTGTCGGATCGTCAAAAGTGACTTTCGGACGGATTGCCGGACCGTTGTATCCGGTTTTCTGTTCTGTTTCCAGATTGGAAATCACACAGCTTGCGTCCATTTCACTGCCGGTGGAAGCCATTGTCGGAACGGCAAATACAGGCAATGCCTTTGTGATCGGCTTCTTTGCGGTTACCAGATCCCAGCAGTTATCCGTAACCGCCACCGCAAGCGCCGCAATTGCCTTGGCACTGTCAATTGCCGAACCGCCGCCGATGCCGATGACAACCTGAATACCGTTTTCCCGGCACATTTTACCGCCGGTATTGATATCCGTATGACGCGGATTCGGCTTCACCAGATCATAATCGAATATCTCAGCATCTGCCTTTTTCAGCTCTTCCACTACTCTGTCATACAGACCGATTCTCTTAACGGACTTACCGCCGTAGACCAGAAGAATCTTATTGCCGTAAGGCGCTGTTTCAGCAGCCAGTTTACTTAATGCGTTTCTGCCGAAATGAACCTTTGTCGTGTTCTGAAATGAAAAATCGTTTGTCATTTTTTTTCCTCCTGTTTTAAGCTCTGAAGTGCCCATGCGGCAGCCGCTCCTTCAGAAGATGCCGCCTTTGACCCGCGTACTGACAGGCCTTTTCCGACAACTGCATCGGGGCATTCTTTCTGAATATCCCTCTCCGATGTACCGAGACCGCTTCCCTCATTTGTACAGAACGGGAATATCTTCTTTCCGCTGAAATCAAATGCGTCAAGGAAAGTAAAGACTGCCATCGGAGCAGTACCCCACCAGTTCGGATACCCGAGAAAGATCACATCATATTCGTCAATGCTCTCCGGCAGTTTTTTCAGCGCCGGTCTTGCATTGCTTTTCTTCTCAGCCATTGCCTCTTCCGTACACGCATGATAATCCTTTGCGTATTCTCTGACAGTTTCAATCTCAAAGAGATCTCCGCCGGCTGCTTTCTGAATATATTCCGCAATTCTTTCCGTATTTCCTTTTTCAATCGAACGTATTGATCCGCCGAAGTAGTTTTCACCTTTGCGGGAATAATACACCGTTAATACCTTTGCCATACTGATCAGCCTCCTGTTTACATTTACAGAATAGAAAAGATAGCATGACAGAACAATTTCATTTTCTGATTTGATTCATAAGTCAGACTGATAGATGAAAACAAAAACGGGTTTCCCCGTTTCTGTCATTTATGCATTATTCTGTTTCATCTGAACACTGATCAGATCACCGAATCCCGTATATTCCAGTGTATCGTATACAATCGGATTCGCATTGATCACTGTGATGTTGTTATTGGTGATTTTCGTCAGCTTCATCAGCAGACGCAGAGCAGCGCTGCTGATTGACTTCATATTATCCGCGTCAATCGTCACACTGTAAACACCGTTTTCCGCGCAGAGCTTAAACACTTCATCCTGAAGTTCCATGGCGTTTGAAGCATCGACCGGTTCTTCAAAGACCAGCATCAGATTGCCGTTATCCACTTTTGACGTAATCATTTGGCTTCCTCACCTTCTTCATCAATCCTGATGGTAATCCGGAGTTCCTTACCGTCACTCTGTCTGATCTTTGTCACGGTAACATTTCCGTCACTTGTGCTTGTAAATGTATTGGGCTTTTTATGTTCTCCGCCGAAGGTACGGGTCTCCGTATTTCCTTCTGTATGAGGACGGTTATCATCTCTAGGAGCTGCATTTGCCTCTCCTTCAGGTTTCGCTTCCTGCGGCTTTCTGTCATCATATCTCTTCGGACCGCTGTATCCGCCGGATTTGCCGAACTTCTTGTTTCCGTCGTATTCGATCTTATGCGCAGAGCTATATTCCTTGAATTCCTCCGGTGTATATTCAACCGGCGCAAAGTCAGCAGGTGCGTTTTCTTCAATATACTGTCTTGCCTTCTCATATGTGGCAAGGAAAGCATCAATCTTATCGATCACTTCCTTAACTGCTTCGTTTTCAGCCGTAAAGTCAATTTCATCAATATTGCCGGCCTCTCTTGCTTCAGCATGATTCAGTGAATTTCTGAGATATCCGAGATCAGCATATCCGTTCATGACGCTCTTCAGCAGATCTCTTTTATCATTCAGCAGTGAGAATGCCTGGGCGAGACCGGTACTGTTGTTTTCATCAAGTGTTTCCATGCGGTAATCGGTAAATGTGATCTTGTTGCTGCCGAATCCGCGCGGCATTGAATTCTTTCCGAAATACTTGATGAAGTAATGTGAAGGATTGTCATATTTCCAGCGGTCTCTCGGCGCATCGCCCCAGTAGTACTTATTGACATCTTCGAGATACCTCATCTTGCTTTCTTCATCCTTGGCATAATAGACCAGACCTCTGCTGACAAATGCCTCAGGGAAACGCGCTTCAATAATCGTCAGCGCCTGCTGATACAGTTTCTTTCTGACTGCCCATTTCGCAAGAGCCAGTTCATCCGGCTTATCGCCGTCAAGAATCGGACCGTAATCTCTGCGGATACTGTTCTCGAGAATATTGATAATATTGCTTTCCGCTTCCGACAGTTCTTCTTTCGGTGTATCCTCAAAGACTTTCTTCAGCAGACTGATACCATATTCAAGATCACCGGTATTGCAGAAGGAAATACCTTCATCAACACGCTTCATTGCATACAGCAGCATGTCCACATGCTTGTTTTCAATTCCCGTCTCACGCCAGTAGGCATTGATCTCATCCACTTTTCCGTAACGGATAAACGCATCCATACCGGACATCAGATTGTTGATCTTATAACGGCGCATTTCACTGTTGTCGATCGGGTTTGCATATTTGTCGAAATCATGACTGGTGATGATCTCTTTGACATGAATCGGACTGTTGACATCATTGCTCAGCATGGAAAGAACGGAAAGAATCATATATCCGTCTGTCTGTTCCAGTCCCTGCATGTCGATATAGACATTGATGGACTCTGCATCAGACGCAAGAATCGCCTTGACAATCTGTCTGACATTTCTTCCCGGTGTATACTCGTCTTCACTGCCTCCTGTCGGAATCAGACGAATTGAAAGATTCTCATTTTCAACCAGTGATCTGAGCTTGAAATTGCTGTTAAGCTGGGAAGAGTACATATATCTCTTCATCCACATGACTTCTTTCCTTGTCAGTGAAGGCATCATATCCTTCATCTTTCTGTATATGCTCTTATCCGAAGCAACGTAATGGAAAATACGGTCCTGACGGAAATTCGGTACGGTTCTGGATAATTCATCACAGAAAGAACGGTAGAGATCCACAAGCTCTCTCTGTCTTTCCGCAGGAATGGAAGACATGATATCAACGCCTTCAATATCCAGTCCGTTAATATACTGGGACAGTCTGTACAGGAAGAAGCTGTATTCGGAAATATCCTCAATCGTATCCGGTCTGAAATTCATCCATCCCTGGAGTGAAACCGGATCGCTTTCTTCACCCTCGTTAAATGAATTGGCTGCTCCGAGAACGATAATCTCATCAATCGGGACCTCGGAAAGAATGTATTTTGTGCCTGCTTCAGCAA
>CACXDM010000209.1 GCA_902766435.1 uncultured Erysipelotrichaceae bacterium
ATTGCACATAATCCGAGCTTATTGAAACGAGTTGCATGTTCAAAAAGCCTTTAAATAAAGTGAAAAACACTTGATTAATTAGGGAGGAATAATGTTCGCAGATGGTTGGAAAATGAATCGAAAGAAACCCTGTTCTGCGCAGTCGTTTCTGTCATTTCACTGATTCTCAGTATCACACATGCAGCAGAAAGATTTCTTCCGTCTGATCCTCTCCCGTACTGTTCAAAAAACCTTCTGCCATGTAAAATCACATATGAAATCAAACAGTGATTACAGGAGCAACGATATGAAAAAAGAATCATTTCTGAAGAAATATATATTACTCATCATTTCCTTCTTCCTGCTGTTCTGTCTGTCTTATCACACTGTGATCAATGCCGAAGAAATTCCGCCGGAGGTCCCTTCCGAACCGGAAAACGGCATTCCCCTTCTCATCATCAATATCGATGAGGCTGAACTCCATGAAGATGAAAGCGGAAACAGCTACGGCACAATTCAGGATATGAATGAAAGCGAAAACCACAGCGTCAGATGTCACGGCAGTATTACCGTTAAGATTCCCGAAGGATACACATATGAATACGGCGAATCGGAACTGACGTTTGATGAAGAATCCGGAGATCTGCTTCTCAGCTATATCAGAGGCCGCGGCAATTCCACATGGTTCTCGGAAAAGAAACCATACAAGATCAAATTCGATCAGAAACAGAATCTCTTCGGCATGGGAAGCGCAAAAGAATGGGCACTGCTCGCAAATGCATCCGATCCGACACTGATGAAAAACAGACTGGTCAGCTGGCTCGGAAATCAAATGGAACAGAATTACTGTCCGGAAATGGTGCCTGTTGATGTTGTCATGACAGGGAGCGGCGGCAGCACGGTATATCTTGGTTCCTATTGTCTCAGCGAACTTGCCGAAACCGGAGAAAACAGACTGAATACCGCCAAACTGAAGTCAGACATGGCAGAAGAAAATGAAATCACCGGCGGGTATCTCATCTCATTCTTTATCGAAGATCAAAGTAAGAACAAACCGGAGAACTCCGTCTTCACAACTGACAGCGGACTGCGTTTTCTGATTGATGAACCGGAATATCCCGGAAATGATGGAAGCAACCTGACGGAGGCTCAGCAGAAGCAGCTTGAATATATCAGTGACTATATTCAGCAGCTTGAGAATCTGATTCTTCTTCCGGAAACGATCGATGAAGAACAACATGCGGAAATCAGTGAAATGATGGATCTGACTTCCCTTGCGGACTACTGGCTGATTCAGGAATTCACCATTAACGGCGACGCGTTCACCACATCAAGCACGTATTTCCATAAGGACCGGGACGGAAAACTTGTCTGGGGACCGCTCTGGGATTTCGATCTTGCCCTGGGCTCGCAGGATGCCGCACAGACAAATGAGAATACGGAAGTCCGTACCAAAGGATTTTATCATTCACGTATGTCATGGATCGACGCGCTGCGGGAAAAAGATCCGCAGTTTGTCTCACTGATCAAAGACCGCTGGCAGCTGATGAATACATATATTACGGAAATAACGGAAAGCGGCGGAGTAATCGACCGTTACACACAGGAAGTCATCCGTTCGGCAGAAGCAGACAGAAATCTCGGACTGATCGAATCAGAGTTTCCTGACGGACTGGATGACTATGAAATTACCGTTGAAAAACTCAGAAACTGGATTACCAGGCGTCAGACATGGTTCAGCAGCCATATTGATCTTTTGGGAGCCATAAACACATCCGCTGTGTTTAACGCCGACGGGAAAACTGTTGAAACCAGAACCGTCAGAATCGGCGACTGTATATTCGATCCCCCGCAGGCACCTGTAAAAGAAGGATTCTATTTTAAAGGCTGGTATACCGCGGATACGCATGAATCCTGCGAGTTTACGACAATTGCCGAAGAAACCGTCTTTAACGCCGAATATATTTCCGAAAAGGATGCAGTGAATCCGCAGGCGATCTGCTTTCCTCTGCATGAAGCATGGATCTCTGGTGATGAAACCATGTTCACTCTGAACTCCTGTCCCCGTCTTCTGCCGGAAGATGTCACAATCTCCTCAATCAGCTGGGCATCGTCTGATGAGGACATCGGAAACGTTGACGAGCTGGGATTCGTTATGCTGCATAAACCAGGTGATATCACGGTCACTGCCTCACATGTCAGCGGCTTATCCGCTTCCTATACACTTCATATCCTCGCGGATGACAGCTCCTTCACCTCAGTCACCGGTATTCATCCGGAACAGGAAAACATCACAGTAACGGAAGGAGAAGAAGTTCAGCTTCAGTGGCATCCCGAGCCGGAAGACACCCCTGTTCTCATCAAACAGATCACGTTTTCATCGGATGATGAGGAAACGGTTTCGGTTGATGAATGCGGTGTAATAAAAGGTCTTAAGCCTGGCACTGCATCTCTCACAATCGAGGCTTCCTCTGACAATGAGTTTGCGGACGATCAGAAATGGCAGTCTGCCTCAGTACAGGTAACGGTAACTGCTCCGCAGAACAATGACAATAAAGGAATTCTGCTTTGCGCAGGCGTGATCCTCGCCGCCGCAGCCGCGTACTTTGTGATTCACAGAAGAAAAACCGGTAAACAATAGCAGGAAGAAAAGACACAGTACATGGAATGTATCATTCCGCACTGTGTCTTTCTGTTGATTACAGATGTCTGCCGTGATGAAGAATAACGGAAGAATCCATCTGACTGAGATCTCCTATGCCGGTATATCCCATCATTTCCGACAGTTCCTCATTCATCCGCTTCACCTTTTTGATGACGCCTTCCTTCCCTTCTTTCAAAAGACCGGGAAGAATGCCTCTGCCGACGGAAACCGCATCAGCCCCAAGAGCAAGCGCCTTGAAGGCATCATATCCGCTTTCGATCGAGCAGTCCGCAAAGACCTTCATCTTTGTATCGGAAAGTGCCTTCCGGATCTCCTGAAGCGCCATAACCGGCGGTATGCCGAAAGGCAGACGACCGTGATGATGACTGACAAATATACCCGCGCATCCAGCCTTTTCACATTTCACTGCATCCGTAACGGAAAGAACTCCTTTCGCCACAAACTGAGTGTCTCCTGCCGCCTTCACATATGCCGCAAGATCATCTGTCGTTACCGGACCGAGCGGGATACCGTCAACGACATCATATTTTCCGTTTTTGCCGAAAACATGGTCAATATCCACACCGACCGCAAGCGCGCCGTGTTCCTTCGCAAACGCGATCTGCCGGAAGATCTCATCATGGTCCATGAAAGGTTTGATGATTCTTACCGTACTGGCACCTTCTGCCGCAATTGAGGCATACTCCTCATCCGGCTCCATACCGACCCAGTTGACAAGATTCATTTCCTCTGCGGCCGCAGCGTATTCCTGCATCGGCGTTCTGCCGGTAATTCCCACTTTATTCAGATGGGAGAATGCCGGCATCATGATCGGTGAAGCAAATGTCTTTCCGAATAACTGAAGTGTCAGATCCGGCTCAAGCGCATCAATAACACGCATTTCCACCAGCAGTTCATCCAGGTATCTGCGGTTATGCATATTCGCATCCGCGGCGTTTCTTTCCGGTTCCGGGATCATCCCCTTTGGACCCGGCCATTTCTTTTCTTCCATGACTTTTCCTCTTTTCCTTTTCAATTATACAGTCAGTTTTATACTGTCTTCGTCCGATTTCCGGTATTTTTCAATCAGAGGCATGATCTTCTCCGTAAAGAATTCTTCGGTTAAAGGCTGATCATGTTTCCAGTCGATCACCTGTATTCCGTTTGCCCGGCACCTTCTGCGTTTGCGGGCATCTCTTTCCTTGTTTCTTCTGAGTCCTTCCGTGCCGCCGAAAAAATCCACCGGTTCATCATGCTGAAGACCCTGATATTCGATTGCCGTATCCGCTGAAGGGATAAAGATATCCAGACGCTGACTGAAGAGAAAATCCGGCTGATACTGGAATCTTGCGTCAGGATAGTATTTCAGGACAACTGCATATGCCTTCTGTTCGGACTTCCATCTCGGATTGGTCATTCCTTCCGCGATCAGATATTCATAAATCCGGTTGTTCTTGTTCCGGAGCTCCCTGTGATATGACTGAAGCATCTGTTTCAGCTGAGGATCGGGAATTGACCGCAGGCTGCGGTATTCTTCTTTGAAGCAGTTGATCTGATACATCAGGTATTCGATTTTCGCAATCCGGTTATACTCCAGAAGAAACTGCACTGCCGGTTCCGATTTCATTGAGTCATAGGAAGTAAACAATACCCTGCCCGACATTCCCAGCAGTTCCGTCAAGGGATAATCCTTACGGCTGATCCGGATTCTGTATTCACCTTCCCCGGTTTTCTGCGGCTCATCATACAGACCGGCAAGATAATGGTCGATATCACCCTTTCTGTCATTGGGGTAATGGTAGCAGTATTCGATCTTCCTTCTGCCTTTGACGGGAAGAATCCAGTTTCCTTTTTCCTTTGTCTCAGCGACAAGCTTTTCAATTTCACAGTGAAGTTCCTTAATGATTTCTTTTTTTCTGCGCTCCCGGATCCTTTCCTTTTCCCGCCGGCTGTATGTATCATCACTTTCCATCAGTTCCTGTTCTTTTGCGAATACGGCGCTGACTGTTTTCATGCCGGCAAAGAGATCAAGCTTCTCCATATATTCATTAAAGCTTTCCAGACTGAGAAAGGCCTGCGTACGTTCATCAATGTTTTCCTTTTTGATCTCCAGCATCTTTCTGACATTCACTGCCGTCGGCTCGACATCATACGGCCATTCAATCAGTCTGATGCTGTTTTCCTCACACAGTTTCTTTTTCTTCTGATCCAGTTCCCATCTGTGAATCAGCGCCTCTTCCCCGCCGAAGAATTCCACCTTACGGTAATGCTGGATTCCCTGATACTCGATCCCTGTTCTGAGGGAAGGAATATACAGATCCAGACTCTGGTTATTCAGCCAGTCCGGCCGGTACTGATACAGTGTGTCCGGATACTTTTTCCGGATTGTCTGAAACAGGGAGAGTTCATGTTTCCATTTCGGTCTGATGATTCCCTTTTCCGTCAGCTCCGTTCTGATTCCCGTTCTTTCGAGCCGCCAGTCTGTCCTGTATCCGTCCTTTTCCTCATACAGGAAAAGATCCTGGTACCACCACTGCAGAACAGGCATGACATATCTGATCAGATTCTCAAAGATTTCCAGTTCCGAGGAAAACCATCCCTGATCCAGGATATGCCGTATATTTCTTCTGACATATACGGTCTTTGCCGGATTGTGATAAAACGGCAGAGCTCCCTGGAAGACAGCCGTACGGTCGGGGAGATAGGGTGAGCGCAGAACAATTCCGTTTTCCATCAGATGATTCTGATACCAGGGAAGAGAATAATCATAAAGACTGTATCCGCCGAACAGTTCCTTTGTCGAGCATGTATACAGCAGATGAAACATCAGCAGTACATCATCCATATTCTGCTTGTCAAACACCGCAAGATAATGGAGTTTCTCTTCATCCGGGAAAAGATTCTGCACCGGCCTGAAGAACTTTGCCCTCCGGCATACTTCCGACACCACAAAAAACTGAGGTGTGTAACTTTCCGGAAAGATGAAACATGCATTCTTTTCCGTATCGATTTCTTTAAACTGACTGAGAAAAGAACGCACAAACGGATTCATTTCAATGGGACCTGAAGACTTCAGAAGCTTCATTGTCTCATAACGGTACGGCAGATCATTCAGTGAAAGCTGGATCAGAAAGCGGTCAAAGCCGTTTTCAGTATACTCATCCCTGACTTCCTCAAAGTCCTGCCTGTACCCTTCGTGATCTTCAAGAAGCTGATCAAGTGTTGTGAAAGTTGTCATCTCATGGTACTTCAAAGAGCGCTCCCATAACATGTTCAGACGGTCAAAGGAAAATGCAAAACCTGTTTTTTCATGAACCGGCGGATACATATACAGAGTCCCCTCCTTTCGCACACTTCCGATTAAAAGTATAAATGACTCCCCGCGTCAGAAGAAGTCTTTAAATGACAGGGAAAAGAAAATTCCCTCACCCGAGGGAATCTGTCACTGCAGATCTGTTTACTGCAGATTACGGAGAACCGCAAAGCCGAGTTCCTCCGCATTCACAAGACCGTAATTGATGCCGACAGCCACGGAAGTTCCGGTTTTACGGTTTATGCCAAGCCACGCATGGTAGGGTCCGGCTGCCCCGGTATGCCATGAGATGGGCATTGACTTGTCAAGACGCCATGCAAGACCGGAATCCGTTGAATCATCGCAGGCACCCTGTATCTCATGACACATCTTCAGATACGGACGTCTTCCGTCACACTGCATTTCGCCAAAGAGAAGAAGATCCTCAATATCGGCGTTCAGCGCCCCGGCCGGGGCAATGATATCCTCTTTTTCCCACTGCCAGCACCGGCAAGGGTTTTCCTTTCTGTCATAGACGGTCATATCCGTATTCCCGAGAAAGGTATGCTTAAGCCCGAGATCATTCCGGACATAGTCTTCCATTGCATCCCAGAATCCTCTGCCGCTCACCTGACCGACGATATACCCGGGAACACTCATGCCAAAATTGGAGTAAACGAACTTATACTGCTGATCTTTCAGATGTGTGTCCCGCAGAATCTTCATCATTACCTCTTCATCGGGAAAGCCGCGGAACGGATTGGTGTGAAACAGCCCGCCTTCGCTGTTCATGCGGACAAAGAACGGGGTGGTTGTCAGAAAATTATAGGGCTCGGTTGTATACCCCGATGAATGCGTTGCCAGCTTCCGCAGACTGGGATAATACCTCTCAGGCAGTCCCTCAATATACGTACTGAGCGTTGCATCAAGATCAAGCTTCCCCTCTGAAACGTATTTTGCGGGCAGTGAAGCGGTAAACGGCTTTCATATAGAGCCGACAGGATGAATATCTTCATTCACCCTTCTGTCAGGACCGAAGTGTATGATTTCACTTCTTCCGTTCTGCCGGATGCCGATGGTCAGCTCCACGTGATTCCGTCCATGGTAAAGACGGTCAATCTCCCGGTGAGCCAGAGCGGACAATAACATATGATGATTCCTCCAGAAACTTCTTTTTATTATCCTGGCACAGCAGAGCTGCAGTATTACATATCATCGGAAAGATTGCTTTCTTTGTATGCCGCGTGATTGAACAGACGGTAAATCATCAGCGCGACATTACGGGCGCTCTCCCTTTTGCCTTCTTCCTCCCACTTCAGAAATGAGTTCAGCAGTCCGCCGGCATAGGCATAAAGCTCATACATATGCAGTTTTTTCTGCGGCAGAATATTCTTCATCATGTATTCATTCACCGCATCGATCAGTATCGTATAGAGCCCGTGCCGGTTCAGAACAAGAAAATACCTGGAATAACGGTCAAAATAATTCAGGGAGAACTCAATATGTTCAAGGCGCATGAATACACCCGGATCATCCACTTCACCGCCTTCAATCATATATCCCGTGACGATGATATCCAGATAATCACATAAGGCATCATAAAGGTTCTCATAATAGCGGTAAAACGTCATGCGTGATACACCGGCAGCACGGATCACATCCGTCACCTTGATTTTCGAAAAGTCCTTTTTCTCCAGCTCATCAAGTATCGCATTGCCGATCGCCGTACGGCTGGATACAGTCCGGCTGTTCAGTTCCGTTTTGATTTTCATAAGTGTTACATAATCTCCGTTTCTGTAAGAAATGTTACATTTTCTGCATTTTTGTAAATTTTAACACAGCCGGATTCTCACTACAATTTCCATGTTTTCCGGAGGTATGAATGATGAGAATAATCGCTGATTCCTCTTGCGATCTGTATACACTGGACTTTCCCGATTTCCGGACAGTCCCGCTTACGGTCTATACCGATGAGAAAAGCTTTACCGATGATGTTTCACTGAACATTACGGACATGCTGGATTATCTTGCAGGATACAAAGGACGTTCCTATACATCGTGTCCCTCTGCGGATGCTTGGCTCGCTTCTTTTGCAGGAGCTTCCGAAATCTTTGTCATGACTGTCACAAG
>CACXDM010000210.1 GCA_902766435.1 uncultured Erysipelotrichaceae bacterium
CAACTGACGGAAAGAACTTCAATCCGGCAAGCAACGAAGGTGTTATCGAATCGCGAGATTACAGCAGATCCGTTTTTGCCGGAAGCGGGGCAGTGGGAAAGACCGCGGCCGCGTGCTTCGGAGACGGTACTGTTGTAAGCGTTTGCGACGGCAAGCAATATTACTCGAAAATAGTAACGAATTCCGGGATCACCAAGTTCATTTCCTACGACAGCGGATTTGTCGCAATCTCCGCTTCGGGTGAAGTGTTTACTTCCACCAACGGCATCGTTTTCGGACTCGCAGGAAGCTCAAAAGCCCTGCAGGTAAAGATCGCTGCTTCCGCAGGAAGGAACGGAAAAGCATGCTTCATCAATGAGAACGGAACGGTCGTTACCGTTGTATCCGATAAGAACGGTGCAACCATAACCGAATCGAACGCACCTCTTGCCCAGCCTGACATTCCAGTATCCATTACGATGTCTGATTCAGGTCTGATCGTTGCAACTCACAGCAACGGCAAAGCTGTCACGATCAATCCTGTCTCCGGAGCGGTAACCACGTTCACTTCCGAGAATGTCATGATCGAGCGTATCCTGGGCTACTATTCGGACAAGATAGTATTTGACTCGGGCAAGGGCATCTACAGAGCCCAGGTCCTTTCTGAGATCGATGTCAGCGGAACGGTTGCTGAAGGCTCGATACTTACTGATGACATCATCTTCATCGGAGAGGAGAAGAGCTCATTCGGAGGTGCCGTTATGAGCGGTTCTTCCGAACAGTGGAATATCTCTTCGAACGGTTCATGGGACGTATATGGTGAAGGAACTGTTTTCGCATTGTCCAATACGTCATACAGCGGTGCGGGATGTGCAAGGATCACGGGCTCCGGCAACAACCTTCACGCGTTGTCCCAGAAGCTCTGCGGACTGTCATCAGATACCTTCAAGGCTGATACTTTCTATAGGCTCAGCGTTTGGCTCAAGTCGCCTGACATTTCGGGCAAAGTCTATATGTGGGTTGAGGGAAAGACCTTCGGCAAGCTCGGCACGGTAATAAGCAAAGTCACGACGTCCTACAAGCAGTATGATTATGTTTTCGCCGTTACGGACCAGATGATGAAGAACAACGAGGAAATACGCGTTAACATTGCTTTTGAAGGCACGGGAACACTCTATGCCGATAACGCGTATCTCGGACCTGATTCATACCGCCAGTCCGGCATCCCGACGCATTATCAGGACGTGTTGAAGATAGGAAGTCCCGCTGCCATAAGGCTCGGAAACCTTAACTTTGCATCATCCGGATTCTCAAGTGCTTCTTTCTACGGTCTGACCGAGGATTCTAATTCCGCTGAATGCGATATCGGCGGAAAGATGAAGAGGGTGTCCGTCTGTAACTCGCTTGAGGACAGCCTCAGAATGGTCAACACCTGCGGTTCATCACCGTGGTTTAAGATCGGTTCATGCGCAACTCCGCAGGACATCGACAATTTCCTTGAGTACATGTGCGGATCAGTTTCTTCCGAGTTCGGAAGAAAGAGGATCGATAACGGAACGGCAATGCCTTGGGCACGCCGCTTTGACAAGGTGTTTATCGAGATAACCGACACTGAGGGATTCTTCATCAGCGACACGCAGAGAGCCGCATACGTTAATTTCGTCATCTCGATGTTCTCACAATCCGAGTATTTTACTGACATCAAGGATAAGACGATCTTCCTCGACGGCATGAAATACGACGGCGGCGTCATGATGTCATCCGCTAACAGCCATACGATGCCTCTGGTCATCGAAAACAATGACAAGAACGCAACCTTCAACAGCAATTCAGACGCGGCTTTCGCAGTCGCTCAGTATGATGTCCCGCGCGTCGCTTCAAGCGGATACAGGGGAGAGTACATCAATTCAGTCACCATCGCCAACGACACCATGAATGCCGGAAAGATCGTGTCACTGCTCCTGTCCGACAAATCCGAGTTTGCGGAGATGTTCCTTTTCAATGCGGGAATAAGCTTCAGACCGGCTTCTTATACCGATGATACGATGTTCATCAATGCAGGCGAATTCGTTGAGACCATGAGGGTTTCGAGTACGATCGCTTCCTACTGCGGATGGAAAGAACTCTATGTCGACATAGCTGAGCCTCTCGAAGAAGCGAACAAAGGCAAATCAGATGCTTTCAGGAGCATGTGTTCGGCTGCGGTTTTCTATGACGGAAGCGATTACTGCATGATCATATCGAATTCCTCAAATTCACAGCAGAGCTTCCTCATTAACGACAATGCCATCAGAAGTACGAAGAGTACTGTTTTCAGGTATTCCCAGAATGGTACGCTGCTGACCGAGAGGCCCTTGAGATCGCAGAGTTTAAGAAATATCCTCCAGCCCGGAGAATACTTTGTCATAAGGATCAAGAAGTAATGAAGATCAGGCTTTGTCCTTGATGAGAGCGGGGATCAGGCCCGGGACTTTGCCGTAAGATGTTTTCCATGCCCTGCAGAGCTCATTTGCCTCGGCTTCGCTGCCGACTGTTAATTCTGCACGGAAGGGCATTCCGTTGTTATCGGAAAAGAGCGTAACCTTCCAAAGCCCGTTCGGAGTCTGAAGCTTGGAACTTGTAACAAGAGAGGCAAGACGCATCTCTTCGGCAAGTTCCTTGACGGATTCCTCAAGACTTGCAATTACGGTCGCATTGATGGCCGGCATTGCATCATCTAAAAGAGCTTTGCCGCCTGCGGATATCGTAAGGGTCTCCGAACCGCCGATAGCGGGTGCAGAAGCACTCTCATCCATTGTCTTGTCCATGAGATTTCCGCGGATCAGCTCTTCATAAGCCCTGCTGAACGTAAAGAAATCGGTGTAGAGCTGATCAAGACACCTGTTCATGAGCAGGTGATAGCTTACGCCCGGTACACGGCTTACCAGATAGAGTATTCTGATTTTCGCTTCCGCGATAGAAAAATCTGCCATTTGGAGCTCCTTTGATTTCAATTATAATCGAAATGCCACAATTTCAATCTATTTTTTATTGATATATTCCAGTGCCTTAAAATATAATTAAAAAATGGTGCAATTCGGGGGAAAACCATCTAATTCAATGCTTTTGAAGAAAGCGCTTGCTTCAGTTCTGGCAGCCGCTTCCTGTTTGTATATGTCCGCAGGTTTCACGCCTTGCGGTTATGTTCTTGCTGACGAAGCCGTACCCGAGGTGTCTCAGGAAGAAAAAGAAGAGACTCCCGAAACAAAGGGAAAGGCTAAGGATTCCGGAAGCAAAGAGACTGAGAAGCCTGTAAAGAAAACTCCCGAAACAGAACCTTCAAAAGAACCCGGGAAGAAGGAACCTGAGAAGAAAGAGACCGAACCGGTTGAGAAAGAACCTTCCAAGGAAACTTCCGTAGAAAAAGAACCCGAAAAACCTTCCGAGACAACTGAGGAAACAACCGTTGAGACTACTAAGGAGACTCAGCCTGAGACTCCTTCGGAAACGGCATCAGAGACGACAACTGAGACCCCGGCTGAAACTTCGTCTGAGACTAGTGTTTCTCCTTCCGAAAAACCTTCTGAGGATCCTGAAGATAACCCGGAAGAAACCACAGAGACAGTACCCGAAGAAAACCCTACTGAAGAGACAACGGAACAGCCTGCCGAAGATCCTTCTGATGAGAACTCCCAGATCCCTGCAGAGAATTCTTCTGAAGAAGAGATCAACTATACCCTGTCGGGTAAAGGCTACCTTCAGACATACAAGACAAAGAACGGAACATTCGCTGACGGCATCCTTACCATTGGTAAGAGAGGCAAGAGAATAGAAACATTTTCGATCAACCTCAAGAACAGTACCGGTTATGCAGGAAGCTTGACTTACAGGGCTTATGTAAAGAAAAAGGGCTGGACCAAGTGGGCAGCTGCAGGCAAGACCGTCGGATACAAAAAGAAGAAGCTCAACATCGAAGCGATTCAGATCAAGCTGACAGGCGAGCTCG
>CACXDM010000211.1 GCA_902766435.1 uncultured Erysipelotrichaceae bacterium
ATGAAGAAGGACCGCGTGTTTACGGGAGAAAAATACTATCTGCCTGAATGCACGTTTACCGCACCGGAAGAGATGAAGTTTGCCGGCTGGCTCGGGGAAGACGGCAAAACATATGCCG
This sequence comes from uncultured Erysipelotrichaceae bacterium, assembly GCA_902766435.1. Taxonomy (GTDB): domain Bacteria; phylum Bacillota_I; class Bacilli_A; order Erysipelotrichales; family Erysipelotrichaceae; genus Bulleidia. The sequence goes on from CACXDM010000211.1 coordinate 119, forward strand.
AGAAAGAAGAGAAAGACATTACGGCAGACTGTACATTTACCGCTCAGTGGATACCGAAATATGATCTGACTGTCGGCGGAGTCAAAGTAACCAAAGAAAATAAGAGCGATATTTTCCGTAACGGCACAGCGAGCTATGATTCCGATACAAATGTTCTTACACTGAACGGAACATTTGATTACCGTGATTCAGATCTCGATTGCTTTATAAAGGCAAGCAAAACGGATCTTACAATTGCTGGAAATTCCGAAATTCTGATTTCCAACAATAGTCAGAATGCAATTGGTATTAATGTGCTCAGCGGTTCTGTTTGGGTGGATGGAGATCTTACCATTTCTGCCAACATGTACGGCATTTATTCGGAAAATGATCTGACGCTGGCAAGTGGGAAAATCAAGATTACGGCAAACGGCACCAATAATAACGGATACGCACTCCGTTCGTGGAATGGAAATCTTGTGATCGATGACGGTATTACTACCCTGGAAGCAGAAGGTACTGCATCGGCAGTCAGTTCAGGAACCAAAATTGTACTTGGTGAAAATCTGACCATCTCAACGCCGGAAAACGGTAAGCTCAGTGAAAATGAACGGTGGATTGTTGACGAAAACAACAATGAAGCCAGGAAAGTTGTCATCAATAAGAAGCAGTCCTATGAAGTGAGTTATGAGGCAAACGGCGCAGGCGGAACAATGGCTTCTGATGTTTTATATGAAGGACAGTCTTACACACTGCCTGAATGTGCATTTGAGATACCTGAGGACATGGTGTTTGCCGGCTGGATGGATGAAGCTGGTGATGTATATGGAGAGAACGACCCGTATCCCATTAATAAGGACACTGTATTTTCCGCACAATGGAAACTGAAGTATGACCTCATGGTAGGCGGCGTAAAAGTTGATGTATCAAATAAAAACAATATTCCTGTCAGCGGAGGAACAGCAGTATTTAATTCCGAAACGAACACCTTGACGTTGAATGGTAATTTCACAGCAAGAGACACGCTGAATAACTCATATGGGTTTATTGAAGCAAAGGAAATGAATCTGAGACTGGAAGGCAAGGCATCCGTCACACTTGGCGAAGACAGTCAGCTTCTTGCGGCTGTCAACGTTCTTGGAGGAACACTTACACTTGCCGGAGATTTCGAACTGACCGGCAAAGGCATCGCTGCTTTAGGAGATGGCCTGACGATTGAAAGCGGAAGCCTCTACGCAGAGACACTTGATGAAAATGGAATATCAATTAGTGCCGGCGAGGGAAGTCTGACGATCGGGGATAATGCTGAACGTATTGAAGCAGCGCGCGGCGATAAACCTTTCACTGCAAAGGAGTACAATATTTCGAAAGAGCTGATCATGACTCAGCCGGAAAACGGAACGATTAAAGACGGAAGAGTTTACGATGAGAATGGAAGTGAAGTTAAAGAGGTTGTGCTTCTAAAAAGAACCGAACCGTATTTCAACGGCCATCAGCTTTTATTAACCGGATCGCTCGGACTCCGCTTCAGGATGGATTTCCCTAAGGGAATGACCTACGAAGACGGTTCAATGTCCTTCTTTGTAAACGGAATCGAACAGATCCAGCCTACGCCGTTAATCGATGACGGTAAGTTCTACTATACCTGTTATCTGACATCACTGCAGATGGCGGAGACCATTGAAGCGGTCTACACTTACGGAGATAATCAGACGGTAACGCAGACATACTCACTGGAGAAGTATTTCAGTTACTTTGATGAGCATCCCGAAGAATTCGAACCGGAGACTTTGAATCTGATCAAGGCAGTTGCGAATTACGGATACTATGCTCAGCCGTATCTGTCTAATCTGCATAATCTGGGAGATAAGTACGCGAAAATCACGAAGAACTATCCGGTGACGTTTGATTATCAGGCAACACTGGCAGAAACAGAGAAGTATGCGTTCTCCAAGTCATTCGGCAATTCCAAGGTAGAAGCCGCAGCGTACAAGCTTTCGCTGGCTACCGATACGATCCTCAGCATCAGGATCAAGGTTCCTGCCGGAACACAGCTGAGCGCAGCAGCGGTATTCGCCGGTGATTCATACGGGGCGCATTCGGAGGACGGCACGACGTATATCATTGAGATTCCGTCAATCAAGGCAACCCGCCTTGACGAAATGATTACGGTCTTCGGATATACAAACGACGACGATCAAAATGAAAAGTTTTCCATCTCGGTTTGTCCGCTTTCGTATGTGAGATCCATTCTCAAAAGCAATAAGAGCGATGAAGCGAAGAATACGGTATGTGCGCTTTATGAATACTACAAAGCAGTGAAAAAATACTGATCATTCTTTAAAAGCAAGCATCAATGAATATCGGAACCTGGGTATGTTGTAAACATGCTCAGGTTTTTTCTGTGATGGAAAAATCTTTTCCTGTCCGGTCAGCAGTGATATTATTTTTCCAATTAGGAGAACAAGTATATGTGTGGAATTGTAGGTTATAACGGAAATCAGCAGGCTGCACCGATTCTTCTTGACGGTCTTTCCAAACTTGAATACAGAGGATATGACTCTGCCGGACTGGCTGTCAGAAACCAGAAGAACGATATTGAGATCGTAAAGGCAAAAGGAAGACTGCGGGTGCTTGCGGAAAAAACGGATGAAGGAAATGCCATGCATGGAACGTGCGGTATCGGTCATACAAGATGGGCGACTCACGGGGAACCTTCTGAGAACAATGCTCATCCGCACGCGAGTGATGACAGAAATGTCGTCGGCGTTCATAACGGAATCATTGAAAACTATCAGGAACTCAAGGAAAAACTGAAAAGACATGACTATAAATTCTACTCGGAAACAGATACGGAAGTCGCTCTGAAGTTAATCGACTATTACATGAAGAAATACGGCGGCGGACCGCTTGATTCCATCTGCCGCGCAATGATCCGTATCCGCGGATCCTATGCTCTTGCGGTGATGTTTAAAGATTATCCGGAAGAGATTTTCGTTGCCCGTAAGGACAGCCCGATGATCATCGGCCGTGATGAGAATGCCTCATATCTTGCCAGTGATGTTCCGGCAATTCTGAAGTATACAAGAACTGTTTACTATATCGGCAATCAGCAGGTTGCAAGACTCGGAAAAGGTACAGTAGAGTTCTATGATCTCGACAGAGAGAGAATCGAAATTGAACCCTCCGAAGTGAAATGGGATGCGGAAGCTGCGGAACGCGGCGGATACGAACATTTCATGATCAAGGAGATCCATGAACAGCCTAAAGCGGTTAAGGACACACTCAATTCCGTAATCAAAGATGGAAGACTCTCTTTTGAGGAAACCGGTCTTACAGATGAAATTCTGAAAGAGATCAATCAGATTCAAATCGTTGCCTGCGGCAGTGCGTATCATGTCGGACTGGCTGCCCAATACGTTATTGAGGATCTTGCCCGCATTCCGGTCAGAGTGGAACTTGCGTCTGAATACAGATACAGAAATCCGATACTGAATGAAAAAGATCTGGTAATTGTGGTTTCCCAGTCCGGTGAAACGGCAGACAGCCTTGCGGCGCTGCGGGAAACAAAGAGCAGAGGCATCCGTACACTTGGCGTAATCAATGTGGTCGGCTCCTCGATTGCACGGGAAGCAGATCATGTGTTCTATACAATGGCAGGACCGGAAATCGCCGTAGCTACAACCAAAGCATACAGCGCTCAGCTGGCAGCTCTGTATATGGTTGCGATACAGCTTGCCTATGTAAAGGGAAAGATGGAAGAGGAAACGTATCTTTCAATGATTCAGGAACTGCAGACACTTCCGGCAAAAATGGAAAAGGTTCTTGAAGACAAAGAGAGGATACAGTGGTTTGCGGCTAAGTATTCAAATGCAAAAAACATGTTCTTTATCGGCCGCGGAATCGACTATGCGATCTCCATGGAAGGCAGTCTGAAAATGAAGGAAATCAGCTATGTTCATTCTGAAGCATATGCGGCAGGTGAGCTGAAACACGGAACGATCTCCCTGGTGGAAGACGGAACGTTGGTTGTCGGCGTATGTACCCAGAGCAGACTGTTTGAGAAGACAAGATCGAATATGGTCGAAGTAAAGTCGAGAGGCGCGTATCTGATGGGACTGACATCTTACGGTAATTATTCGATTGAAGACACCGCTGATTTTACGGTCTATATTCCCCGCAGTGACGAACATTTCCTGACGTCACTTGCGATTATTCCTCTGCAGCTGCTCGGATATTACCTGAGTGTCGCAAAGGGACTGAATGTGGATAAACCCAGAAATCTGGCAAAGAGCGTTACAGTGGAATGATACGAACATGAGGAGCTGAAAGGCTCCTTTTTCAGAAGAAAAATCACTCCTGTCCGGAGTGATCGTGGATGAAATATATGTTTCTGTTATCAGAACTGGAACTGCTGCGGATATGCGTAGGCTTCGTAATGATCAACCATGTCGGCAGTAATGGAATCGGGCAGTGACAGTCCGGAAGCGGAGAAGCCGATCTTTTCACCTGCCGGCAGAGCATCCGGAAGAATGGTAAAGACAGAAGCGAGCAGATTGTTATCCGCGTCATAGAGGAATGCCGTGACGTAAACAAGCTTTGCCTCTTCTTCTGTATCATTTTCAACCCTGCCGGTAACCTTAATACCCATGTAGTCTTCATCAGTAATGTTTACATCCGATACCGTAAGTCTCAGACAGTCCACTTTGGCTTCATCGACTTTGACATGGGGAACGACAGTCAGCTCTTCCGGACTGTCTTCCGAAAGCGTGGTTTCTTCATAGTAATAACCGGTTTCACCTGGCTGAATGACTTCCGGGAAAACACTGACCATCGTTTTGGAATCAACAAGGTTTCCGTCAGTGTCTTCAAGATCCATTGTGCCTGCGCTGAGATAGAGATTCTTAGTGCCGGTGTTCGTAACAGGACAGATGATCTGAACCCATTTGGATCCGATGCTGTCGGTCCATACGGTTGCTCTGCCTTCGCCTGTTTCCCAGGCTGCTTCTTCTTTCGTTTCTTCATTTGTTTCTTCTGTCGGTTCGGCGGATGTTTCCTTTTCTGCTTCAGATGCTTTTTCAGAAGCGGCGGCAGAAGATGATGAACCGCAGGCGGTAAGTGCGAGTGTCAGCATTGCAGTGCTGAGAATTCTGAATGTTGTTTTCATAAAACTGTTTTTCCTCCCTGAATATTGTTTGTTATTTTCGACGCATGGAAATAAAAGCAAGTATGGCACAGATCAGGCACCATCCTGCCCAGATGTACAGGTCTTTGAATATGCCTGCCATTGTGAAGCCTGCCAGTGCGGCAATGCCGAACAGAACAATCAGTGCGATGTCTGATCCTTTACTCTGACTGTTCCGGGTCGCAACGGAAACAATTCCGCCTGCCAGCATCAGTACCGCAACGATGATTCCTGCTCCGCCGCTGACACCTCCCGTATCGCCAAGAGCATCTGCCATGCCGGCTGCACAGGACTGAAATCCGACAAAGATAAACAGAATCATGCAGAGAATGCCGGATACCAGTTTCCAAATTTTCATACAAAAAAACCTCCTGACATACTAATGGTAGAATCAGAAGGAAATTGATTGGTGTGCTGTCAGCACACAGATCAGAATGCCAGCAAGATGCCGAGAATAATTACATATGCGACAGCGATCAGAAAACCCGTAACGCCATAAGCAAGGATCCGGATAAACAGATTCTTCGAATGAAGGAAAGGGAAATGATCAAACAGAGGCGTCCAGCCGGTCAGAAGATCAAGTTCTGTCATAAAGATCAGGAAGACAATGATTTTGTATTTGACAAGATCTGCCCCAGTTACCTCTGCCCCGGAAGTGTGGTCAGTTATTTTCAAAGTAAACGAAACATAAAAGATCATTGAATACCCGAGAAAAGCAATCAGCATTTTCCACGGCTGCAGGGTTCTGAAACCGGGTGGAAGATATTTCGTGAATGCCAGTTCGGACATGGGAACCCTATTCGAGAGAAAGGCTTTCTTCATCTCTTCAACAGTCTGATAGCGGTCGGCAGGATCAAGTTTAGACGCTTTTGCGGCAACACCCAGAATCCTGCTGTCATCGGGGAAAAGACGGGTAAGAAGAATGCCCAGAGCGTAGATGTCGGTTCTCTGATCGGAAGAACCGAAACCGTATTGTTCGGGAGCGGCGCTTCCCTCGGTGCCGATCAGCACGGTGTCCTTTGCTTCATCAGGTTTATAGATCTTGGCGGCATCGTAATCGATGATTTTAACTTTCCCGTTGTTTTGGACAAGGATATTGGAGGCTTTAAGATCTCTGTGAATGATGGAAGGACTGGCATGATGAAGAAAAGAAAGGCCATCCATAATCTGCAGGACAATGTCCTTCTTCTGCTCAGTGGTAAGGGAACCTTCTTCGAGAAGATCATCAAGGGTCTGCCCTTCGACGAATTCTTCTTTTACGAAAAGATGTCCGTCTTTTACTTCATAATCCACTACAGAAGGAATATAATCCGACGGATGTTCTTTCAGATAACGGAATACCTCAATATTGTAGTATTCAAGTTCTTTCTGAAGCAGAAGCTTTCCCGTAACAGGATCTGCCAGAACGGTTTGTCTGCCATTATGCATCTGATATAATGCTTCATAATCAGATCGATTTTCTGTAATATGCCGGTTAATCATACCGGTATTGTAGCATGGAGGAAATGAATAATGGAAAAGGAGACAACCCGCCGTCTGGAAGAAAAACTCGTTCAGATCACTCATGAAGATATACTGACAGACTATCTTGATGATCCGCATATTTTTGACGGCAATATGCCATTTGCGGAATACTTTATGTCTCTGGAAAAGGTTAAGCAGATGCGGGAAGCCTATCTGGTCAAGGCGAGCGGTATCGAAAGAAGTTATTGTTATCAGCTGCTGAACGGAACAAGACCGAATCCGGGAAGAGATAAGATCATCAGGTTGTGTCTTGCGGCTAAACTGTCAGTGAAAGAAAGCTGCAGAGCCCTGAAAGTTGCGGATGAAGCAGTACTGTATGCAAGAAACCGACGTGACGCGATTATCACATACTGTATTCAGAATGGTTTATCTGCAGAAGAAACGAATATACTGCTTGATCATTTCTCGGAAAAGCCATTGGAATAACAGAGAGAAAAAGGCTGAAAAACATAGTAATAAATGGTAATAAAAAATTTTTCAAAAAAAAATAAAAAAAGTATTTGCAAAGCTCCTAGTAAGGTGGTATATTACAAAAGCCGCTGATAAGCAAGCCCGAGATAATCGAGAAGAGACGCGAAAGAGCGTTTCATACGGTTCAAGGGCAGGGCAAAAAAACTTTTGAAAAAAAGATGTTGACACGGGAAGTGCGAGGTGATATTATCATCAAGCACGCGGTCGAGAGACAGCGGTGAGATCTTTGAAAACTGAACAGGAAATTAGAACACAACTAAAAACGTCAAGCAAATTATGTTAAAGAGCCGGACAAGAGAGCCGGACGAAAATAGAGTCAAATCAAATGAAGAGTTTGATCCTGGCTCAGGATAAACGCTGGCGGCGTGCCTAATACATGCAAGTCGATCGGTGGATTGCCAGCTTGCTGGTAAGAAGCAGAGGCGAACGGGTGAGTAATACATAAGCAACCTGCCCACGAAGACTGGGATAATCCCTGGAAACGGGGACTAATACCGGATAGGTA
>CACXDM010000212.1 GCA_902766435.1 uncultured Erysipelotrichaceae bacterium
CATCACCATCACGATGATGACGAAGAAGAGCACGAGCACCATCACCACCATCACGATGACGACGAAGATGAACATGAACATCACCATCACCACGATGATGAAGATGAGGATGAACATGAACATCACCATCATCATGATGAAGACGATGACGATGTTGACGAACCGCATGACAGAATTCATCTCGGTGAAGACAGTCATCACCACCATCATCACCATCACCACCATCATGGCGAACATGATGCGGATGAAGTCTTTGATTCTGTCGGAATCGAAACCATCAATAAATACTCCGAGGATGAGATCCGCAGTATTCTTTCACAGCTTACCGACAATATCGTCCGCGCCAAGGGTATCGTACCCACTGAAGACGGTTCATGGCTGTTCTTCGACTATGTTCCGGGTGACGCCGATATCCGTGAAGGAAAGCCTGCCTATACAGGTCTGATCACAGTCATCGGTGAACACGTGGATCTCGAACAGATCAAGACTCTGTTCAGAATCAAGGTGAAATAATGGCATCACCGGTTTATCTTTTTACCGGTTTCCTCGACAGCGGAAAGACAACCCTGATCAAGGATACGATGAATGATCCCGGTTTCATGGCCGATGTCGACAGAACCCTGATTATCTGTCTGGAACAGGGTGAAACCGCTTATGAGGAAGACTGGCTGAAGGAACACAAGGCAGATATCGTCTATCTGGATGATGCGGAATCACTCACGGCAGAGAGAATGCATGAATTGGATACGGTATACCACCCCAGTCAGGTATTCATTGAGTGGAACGGCACAATGCCGGTTTCGGAAACACTCCTCTCCGGTATGCCGGAATTCTGGCCTCTCGTACAGATTCTGACAACAGTGGACGCCACTACGTTTGAAATCTATATCAATGCCATGCGGCAGATGATGTTTGAACAGCTCAGATGGAGTGATACGGTTATCGTCAACAGATGTACGCCGGATACCTCCGGAACACTGTTAAGAGGAAACATCAAAGCCATCAACAGAAGATGTCAGATCTATTATGAGGGCGCGTTCGGCGAACAGGTAAAGCTGAAGGGAGGCTTACTCCCCTTCGATCTCAACTCTCCTGTCATTGACATCAAGGATGACGACTACGGTCTCTGGTATATGGATGCCGTTGAAGATCCCGAAAAGTATGATGGAAAAAGAGTCATCATCCGCGGCATGTATGCCCAGAATATTCCCGGATACAAGCAGACATTCATCCTTGGCAGAAGAGCGATGGTATGCTGCGCGCAGGATACGAGTCTTTGCGGTCTGACGGTAACGAACGTCAAGATCTGGGAGATGAAAATCGGCGACTGGATTGAAGTGGAAGGCGAACTGAAAGCACTCCCTCTTGAAAACGGGGAAGGAAAGACAGTTGTCCTCTACGCTGACAGATGTTCCAAATATACTGCTCCGGCAGATGAATACGTCTATTTCAGTTAATCACTTACCGGTTCTGCAAAGGACCGGTTTTCTTATGCCGTAAAGAAAGAAAAGGGGATTTCTCCCCTTGTGTGAATCAGTCAAGATCAGCGCCGTTGGAGGCAATGACCTTCTTGTACCAGAAGAAGGAATCCTTGCGGACACGGTGGAAGTCTCCGGTATCATCGTCATGTCTGTCAACATAGATGAAGCCGTAACGCTTTCTCATTTCACCTGTACCTGCCGATACGACGTCAATGCAGCCCCACGGTGTATATCCGATGAGATCAACGTCATCGATTTCAACAGCCTTCTTCATTTCAATGATGTGCTGACGGAGATAATCAATTCTGTAAGGATCATGGATGGAGCCGTCTTCTTCGACTGTATCCAGAGCACCCATGCCGTTTTCAACGATGAACAGAGGAATCTGGTATCTGTCATACAGCATGTTCAGTGTAACTCTGAGTCCTACAGGGTCAATCTGCCAGCCCCAGTCTGTCATCTTCAGATACGGGTTCTTGCCGCCCATGATGACATTTCCTTCAACCTGCTCAAGCGGTTTTGCGCTTTCGATGGAAGAGAAGTAGTAACTGAATCCGAGGTAGTCGGACTTACCTTCCTTCATGATCTCAAGATCACCCTCTTCAATGACGGGCTCTGCCCCGAGTTTTCTCCACTGGGCAGTACATGTATTGGAGTAGTATCCTCTGACATGCGCGTCGCCATAGTAATACAGCTGCATCAGCTTGTCTCTTGCGGCAACCTGATCCTCAGGAGCGCAGGTGGCAGCGTATGTCTGCGGCACCAGTAACATGCATCCGATCTTGTTTTCCGGATCGATTTTATGACCGGCAATAACCGCTTTGGCAGAAGCCACAAACATATGATGGCTTGCCTGAATGATTGTCTTGCCGCGGTCTTCACCTTCTTCAAATACGATGCCTGCCTGATGATAAGGGTTGCGTCCGGGTGTCATCGTCGCATTGATCTCATTGAATGTCATCCAGTATCTGACTTTTCCCTTATACCGTTTAAACAGCGCCGTCGCGTATCTTTCAAAGAAGTCAACGAGCTTCCGGTTACGCCAGGATCCGTATTCACGGACCAGTGTCAGCGGTGTCTCATAGTGTGAGATCGTTACAACCGGTTCAATGTTGTATTTGAGCAGTTCATCAAATACCTTGTCATAGAATTCCAGACCCGCTTCATTGGGTTCTTCCTCATCACCGCGCGGGAAGATACGTGTCCAGCCGACGGACATACGGAAGCACTTGAATCCCATTTCCGCAAACAGGGCGATGTCTTCTTTGTAATGATGGTAGAAATCGGTAGCTTCATGGCTGGGATAGAATACACCGTCGAGAATCTCGGGATCAATCTGTCTCTTTACACCGTGTCTTGCGCCGCGCTCAACATCGGCGATACTGAGGCCCTTGCCGCCCTCAAGATAACCGCCCTCATACTGGTTGGCAGCCGTTGCGCCGCCCCAGAGAAAATCCTTTCTTAGTTCCATAAATGATATTTTCCTTTCTTTTTCTTCATTATATAAAAAACTGTACTGCACTTCGCCGCAAAAACATCAGGTCAGACAGGAAAATGTGTCATAATAACAGCGACGGAGGAACAACACATGAAACAAGTCAACGCACCTGAAGCGCCCAAGGCAATCGGTCCTTACTCTCACGGTTATATTTCCGGTAATCTGTTCTTCTCTTCCGGACAGATTCCGGCCAATCCCGACGGAAGCCCCATGGCAGAGGGAATTGAAGCGCAGACCGAACAGAGCTGCAGAAATGTCGGAGCAGTACTGAAGGCAGCCGGAACGGATTATGATCACGTCATCAAGACAACATGTTTCCTTGCGGACATGAATGATTTCGCAGCCTTCAATAAAGTCTATGAGAAATACTTTACTTCAAAGCCCGCCCGCAGCTGTGTCGCGGTAAAGACACTCCCCGCCGGCGCGCTCTGTGAGATCGAGGTCATTGCCGAACTCTGATCAAAGGAGATTAACATGAAAAAGAGGATCGGAAAGTACTTCAGCCGGTACAAAAAGAAAAAGACCAATAAGGTCAGAACACCGGAAGAAGAAAAGATCATCAAGGATCAGATCAGTGAAAGACTGATGAAGACCATCAAAAAACAGCAGGATCAGATGCGCCATCACCATACACCCGGCAAATTCTGATTACGGAAAACATTCAGGCAGATGAGAGTCTGCCCTTTTTCTTTCGAATCATGTAATATATTCGAAAAGCCGGAGGTGATTATGGAGTACTTTGGACACTTTTATCTGGATCTGGAAAAAGATATCATCGTTGATCTGTATATGGAGGATCAGCGGATGTTTTATGTTCTGCGTACGCCCAATCACCATTCGGGAAACCTGATCACAAATCTGGCGGAGATCTGTCATCTTCCCCTCTCATTTGATGAATCCGGACTGAAAGTCGTCAGAGGCGAAATCCTCTGTTATATCAATCAGTACAATCAGAGAATGTATATCTTCCGTCTCGGCAGTACAAAGGTTGCCAATATCTTCCCTGACGGCACAATCGAAATGAAGGCATCCCTGCCGGCAGTATCGAAGACACTGATGAGTCAGACGAAAGACTATACGCTCGATGAACAGAGAACAATCATCAAGTCCTATATTCTTGAAGACTGCAAATTCCGCTCTGACCTCCATACCCATATGAACGCGAACCTCGCGCCGGATATCCTGATTGCCCTCGGTATTTTTCATCAGATCCGTTATCCGCTCTACTATGTAAAGAAACTCTCCCTGTCCTTAACGGAAGAACAGAACCGTATTCTTACAGGACAGAGAAACAAAGTACAGAAGCAGTTCGCGGACTCTTTCCTGCAGGGAAAATATCTTACCCGCAGAATCGATGACAATACATTTATCAATTTCGCTGATCTGATTTTGAATAATCTTTCTGATGCGGCAGAAAACATCACAAAGATCCGCTGTTCCCTTGCCATACTGAAGGACGGTCAGGCTGTCTTTACAAACCTGGAAAAAGTATATCTTTACCGCTATGTATTCACGAAGGGACTGCCGCATGAAAAACCTGTTGATCTGAACGGCATTGAAAACATTCCGGATGAAGATATCGTCAGATGCATCAGACAGATGATGAAGGACAGGAAAGATCCCCGTTACCGTCATAACACCCTGTTTCAGAACAAGCTCCTCTGGATTGCCAGAACGTATCAGAAGCAGGGAATCCGGTATGTGGAAATCAGTGATACCGCTTTGGTGAAACGGAAAGAGTCCGTTGAAATGTTAAAGGCGGTTCATGAAGTCATGCCGGCAATTTATGAAGAAACCGGTGTGCGGATCCGCTTTCTTGCCGGTATCCGGAGAATCCCTCTGACGATCATCAAGGACCAGATCACAGCAGCGGATTATCTGAACGAGAATCTGAATGTTCTTAAAGCAGTTGCCTGTGACCCGTATGTGGCGGGAAGCGATATCATCGGCGAAGAAGTCAATGATATTCTTGATCTCAAACCGGTAATTGCCGAGATTGTAAAAATTGCCCGTGAAAACCCGGGATTTACGATCCGGATTCATGCCGGGGAAAACGACAGCCTGAAGGATAACGTTGCCAACAGCATCCATTGTGTCATTGACGCCCTGAAAGAAGGAGAATCCTGTCCTCCCCTCAGAATCGGACACGGACTGTATACACCGAATCTCAAAAGCAAAAAAGGTGAACATCTGATCAGAATGATCCGGGAAAACAATGTAACACTTGAATTCCAGATCACCTCAAATGTCCGTCTGAACAATCTGAGTATCCTGAAAAATCATCCCCTGAAACAATACCTGCAGGAAGGTCTTTTATGTGTTCAGGGAACCGACGGAGCTGCCCTTTACGGCACCAGTCCGATTGATGAACAGCTGGCGCTCGAAAAGCTGCTGAACCTGACACCTGATCACTTCCGGAAAATGCGTGAAGCGGAAGAACGTATTATCAGCAGAAATGAGGAAATCTTCTCACAGCGGATGGAAACATTCAGAAAGAGAAATGAAGACGCTGAATCCTTCTATCATCAGCGTATGCATACCCTCACCGGCAGTCATGTATCGGTCAGTCTGGACAAAGACAGAATCGATACGGGTATAGAACTGAGCGGACAGATTGAAGAACTTCCCTGGGACAGATTTCCTGTCATTCTCGCAGGCGGAAGTTTCAATAACGACCAGCGCATGACCAGAACAACGGAAGAAGGAAGAGAATTCATCCGCAGTCTGATGGAGAAGCTCGATCCCGGGAAGGTATTCTTTGTGATCGGTCATACCCTGAAGGGTTATGAAAAATACCTGGCAGAACATAACCGCCGGGGTTTCCGGATCTTTTCCATTATCCCCTCGCGTCTGAGTGAAGCGGATATCAGGCGCCTGAAGCAGTCCGGTCTGAAAGTACGCATCTCCACCGAGTCGGAACCGATGGGATTATACAAAAGCTTCAACTATGAAATCTTCGAAAGAAGACCTTCCGTACTGATTGCCCTTGACGGCAACTCCGCCGGGTCCAATCTGATCCAGGAAGCCAGAAACGGAAAAGGAAAAAGCAGGATATTCGTCAACAGCGCCTGTACCCCGCTGCGTCAGAAAGCAGAAACACTGCAGGGATATATCTCACTGTTCCGTTTTGACGAATACACTGCCCCGATCATTGACAATATCCGTGAAATCTGTGAATCAGATATCTGAACACCTGTCCCAGGGTGTTTTCTTATACGTCGCTTTGGGTGTTGATGTAAATGCCGCAGACAATAACAATCAGCGATCCGATGATCTGCGGAACGGTCATTGTCTCATGCAGGAAGATCACACCGGCAGCTGCCGTAAAGACCGGCAGCAGGTTCAGATATACTCCCGTAACCGTTGTGCCGAGATCAATTAAACCTTTCACTTCGATCAGATCTCCCAGTCCTCCTGACAGCATTCCGGGAAGAACGATATAAAAGAGAATGTCATTTACGCTCAGTCCCGCAGGCAAATGCATAAGTGTATACGGCAGAAGCAGAGGAATGGATATCAGCATCTGATACAGCGTAATCTGATTGGAACTGCAGTCATCCTCAAGACTCCGCAGGGAATACCCGTACGCAACCCAGATGAAAACACACGCAAAACAGCAGATCACACCCAGCCAGTCTCCCCCGCCGGTTTCCTTATGACTCTGCACAACCATTGCCAGTCCGCCAAGCGATAACAGAATCACGCCGAGAAGTGCCTTCCGGATTTTTCTTTTTCTCACCATACAGTCAGTCACATAGGATACTGCCGGAAGAATCCCGATCAGTACGGTCGAAATACTGACAGGCATATGCTTGATGGCAGTATATTCCACAATGTAGTAGATGATAAAACCGGTCAGTGCGGAAAGAAACAGCTTCTTCATATCCTTCCGTTCAGGCATTGAAAACGGCCTGCGTATCCGGTTAACCGAATATACAACCGGCAGAGCGGAAATATATTTCAGACAGAGAAGCGTAATCTGCGGTACTTCCCTGACAGCCTTGGATATGGAAACAGTATCAAATGTCCATATCAGCATTAATATGATCATCAGTATATGTGTTTTCCGGTTTCCCTGCATGGTTCAGTTTTACCATTTCCGTATGTATTTTGCCACAACCGCAAAAGAAAACCCGTCATAGCAGACGGATTCAGATCATACCGAGAAAATGACGGATTAAAGCGAGCAGCGCAAAGTGAACCGGATAAAACCAGTAATAAAACATCTTCGGCAGCTGTTTTCCCCTCTTCCCGTTATACATCCGGATCAGCGGCAGAGCCAGCACACCATACCCCTGTATCCTGTTCAGCCGGATAACATAACGCAGATCAAGCAGCTGTGTCAGCCACCCTTCCGGATTCCTCATCAGAATCACGTATGCCGCAAAGCCGAAGAATATCGTCAATGCAGCAGCGGATATCATCAGGTTCTTATGATTCCGGAATACATGAAAGACAAGAATCAGCAGAACACCCATCAGCCCGTATTCAACGTTCGTTACCGTTGCCAGCCAACAGTAAAGCACTGCCGAAGCCCCTCTTAATCCGTATGAAAGAAACCTGTTCTGTATCTGTTCCTCAATCCACTGCCACGTATATACCGCAAGCAGACCGAGACTCAGTGTAAAGAACACATTCGGCATCTCAAGATCGAACGGCTTTCCCACATCACAGTAACTGACCGGCACGATGGATATGACGCCGAACAGGAAGAGCCGCATTAAGTACTTAAAGCGGTCTGATGTCTTCAATGCGCCCTGTGCGGTCAGAAACGCATAAATGACAAAGGCAAGTCTGCCAATGATTCTGCCGGTCTCATACCATGGCGCATCATGAAACAGAAACAGCGTGATATGGTCAATCACCATACTGATCACTGCAGTATTCTTTAATACCACTGCCGAAATGCCTCTTTCTTCTTTCATCGGGATTCACTCTCTTCCTTCAGACAATTTTAAACGAAGCAGTCAATGATTCCAATCAGTCATCTATCCGGAGAAGTCCATCACTTCAGCCGATTGCCTGACGCACTCTTTCCAGGAACAGTTTTGCCGGTCTTGAAAACGGTCTGTATTGTTTCCAGACGAATGCAATGCGTCTGTTCCGGTCCGGTTCAAACGGAAGAAAGACCAAAGAGGAAAGATCGAACTGTCCGATCAGTCCTTCCAATGTGACTGCTGCGCCGATTCCGTGTTCAGCCAGGACTGCCATGTTGTAAATCAGATTGCCTGTTGCCGCAACATTCAGATGACCTGCGGGAATACCGAGAAGATCCGCATATGCGTCTTTATTGAGATGAACACGGTTGGTCAGAATCAGCGGCTGATCATACAGGTCCTTTACCGTCACTGACTTTCCGGCAGCGAGAGGATTGTTCTTATGAACAACCACACCCAGTCTCTCCGTCTTCGGCATTGTCAGCATCTCACATTTATCCAGCGTGAAAGGCTCAACAACAACCGCAAAATCAACCGTACCCCGGTTGAGTCTTTCCGATACGTCATCGAGGATACCGCTGTAAATATGAAAGCAGACTTTCGGATAGTCCTTCTTGAACTGACTGATGACTTCCGCCAGATCATGCATCACAGCGCTCTCCGCCGCCCCGATGTAAATATCCCCGTATACTTCTTCATCTTCATTCTGAAAAGCCGCAACTGTCTCATCACTGATACTCAGTATTTCCTCTGCCCGGGAGCGGAGAAACATCCCTTCCTCCGTAAGAAGCATCTTTCTTCCTGTTCTGATGAACAGCTGTCTGCCGAGTTCCTTTTCCAGTTCAGCGATCTGATAGGAAAGAGCCGGCTGCGATATATGCAGCGCAGCAGCAGCGCCGGTCATGTTTTCTTCTCTGGCAACAGCCAGAAAGTATCTCAGTGTTCTTAATTCCATACAGTTAACCTATAAAATTCTTTTATTAATCATAATATATCATAAGTATTTCATATTTCTGAAACAATCCGTTATATTACATATGTAAACAGAAAGAAAAAGGTGATTGCGATGAAAAGAGGAAAGCTGATTTATATTATCGTAGCTGTATGTACGTGTCTGATGGCATGCGGCGCCATGGGTATGGTCAATGCCTACGGTGTCTTCTACAAACCGATGGCAGATGCCATGCAGGTCGGTCAGGGATCGATCACAATGCATATGTCAATCTCCAATCTGATTGTCGGACTGGGTACACCGTTCGTCGCAAAGATGATCTCCCGCAATGTCCGGATCAAGAATATTCTGACAGCCGGTTCGATTCTGATTCTTATTTCCGGTATCGGGATTGCGTTAGCTCCGAATGTACTGATCATGAATATCGCCGCAGCAGTGAGAGGTGTCGGCTTCGCAGCTGTCTCAATGATGATCATCACATTGATTATCGGCAACTGGTTTGTCCGCTTCAGAGGAACACTGACAGGCATCGCCCTAAGTTTCTCCGGCATCGGCTCCGCCATTGCCTCACCGATTCTTTCCTCCATGATTGAAAGTTTCGGCTATCAGAAAACATATATCGGTTATGTGATCTTCATTGTTCTCTGTATTATTCCTTCACTCCTGTTCGTCCCGCTGAAGCCGCAGGATATCGGTCTGCGTCCGTACGGGGAAGAGGATGCGGAAAAAGACGGTGAAGCACCCAAGGCTTCTGCCAATCTGGATCTGCCCTTCACTTCAAAGTCGCCGATGTTTGCGGCGCTGGTTGTTCTTGTTCTCAGCATCGTCATTCTGACTTCCCTTTCCTCCCATCTTTCTTCACTTGCCCAGTTCAACGGTTATGAGGCATCCGTCGGCGCTGCACTGCTGTCATTCTCAATGCTCGGCAATGTCGCTTCGAAGTTCCTGCTTGGGGCAATGTCCGATAAGATCGGCGCGTTCAAGGGTGTCATTGTCATGTTGGCAACGACACTGGCAGGTCTTGTTCTGATCCTGATGAATCCGGGCGGAAGTCTGCCTCTGCTGATCGGGGGATTCCTCTATGGAACATGTTTCTCAATCGGTTCACTCGGCATCTCAATGATCACCAGAACACTGTACGGTGACGCCCGGTATTCCGAAGCATATTCCATCATCACTCTGGTTACCAGCTTTGCCTCGGCAATCGGTCTTACTCTGATCGGCTTCCTGTTTGATCTGACAGGTTCCTATGCGGTATCCGTAATCAGCGGTATCGTACTGATCTTCCTCTCCCTGGCATGCCTTCTGTTCATCCAGAAACAGGCAAAAGCTTCCGCAGCAGCTGAATAAGTTCTTGAGAATTCCATGTTTCAGCGTACAATACCTTTTGGGAAGGTATATGCTGCATATGTCCCAGCATGGCCGGACAGTCTGATTTAACAAAACATCTGGGACTGTTTCAGACAAAGCCGGTCCCGTTTTCAGCCCTTCCACATGGCCCTTCCCACTTTCAGTTGAAAGATCATCGTCAATGATGTTCCTCCAACTGTTTTTTTCTGAACAGCAGAAGATCTTTGTTTTTTCAGCCGGATGAATATGATATCCGGGATAAACATCCCGCTGCATTTTTATCAGGAAACACTTCATATCTGATGATGGAACAACAGAAGATGATATACTGAATCTGAACCATGGAGGACTGCAGTTTATGTTTACTGTTCTTTTCTATCCCATAGCGAAGAGGACACCATCCATAGGAGCCGTTGGGTATTACCGCATGGGCGGTGATGAATTCGCACGTTATTTGCTTCCCTGATTTCGGATATAATTCTCAACAATGTCCTTGTTGTTACTGCCGACAGTGCATATAAAATATGATTTACTC
>CACXDM010000213.1 GCA_902766435.1 uncultured Erysipelotrichaceae bacterium
GCGTCTGTTCATAATCGAGAATATATCTGTTAAATATGTAAAAGCCGAATTCATCTCCGACTTACAGAAGTCGGAGTCTTCTTCGGGGTATTTGATAAAAAGTAACGATTTTTCCTGGTGTGTTACATATGTTACCGAATGGGGTAAATGAAGCGTGCAGAGTGTTATGGTTACCGTTATTCTGTAACTGTACAAAGAGGGGATAAGAACATGAACGTATTTGAAGAAAACAACGGAATAATACAAAAGAAGGAAGCGGCTGCTTCCTTCTTTCAGTTGGTATTTCAGATTTATTTCTTCCTGTTGAGCAGAATCTTGACTTCACGCTTGAGGGCGTAAGGAATGATGGCTTTGAGCTTGCCTTCCTCACCCTTCAGCATGCGTGTATTCTGCGGCATGTCTCTTTCCAGGTGAATTGCGTCGAATTCGCACTTCGTTGTACAGAGACCACATCCGATGCATCTGTTGACGTCTACGGTTGTGGCGCCGCACTTCAGACATCTGTTGGCTTCTGCCTTGACCTGTTCCTCGGTCAGCGGCAGACGCAGATCGTCATATGTTTCGGCAGGGTTGCCGGGCTTCATGCCGGGTGCCTGTCTCTTTGCGGTGTCATAGCTTTCAATTCTGATATCATCACGGTCGAGTTCGATGAACTGTCTGAGATCTCTGCCGATTGTCAGACTCTGACCCGGATGAACATATCTGTGAATGGAAACCATACCTGTCTTGCCGTCTGCGATTGCGTCGATCGCAAACTTGGCGCCATGGTTGATGTCACCGCCGATAAAGATATCGGGTTCGGCTGTCTGCAGGGTAACGGGATCCGCAACAGCTGTTCCGTTTCCTCTGAGTTCAACCTTTGTATCCTTAAGCAGATCGCCCCATACAGCGGCCTGGCCGATGGACAGCAGAACGTTTTCACATTCAACCGTCTTCAGTTCGGACTCATCATACAGCGGGGAGAATTTACCGCTCTTGTCGAATACCTGTGTGCACTGCTTGAGAACGATTCCCTTGATCTTTCCGTCTTCGACGAGGACTTCTTTCGGACCCCAGCAGTTCTTGATGACAACGCCTTCTTCTCTGGCATCGAGAACCTCATCCGCAGCTGCGGGCATTTCATCCGGTCCTTCCAGGCAGTACATTTCAACTGCTTCGGAACCTGCACGCAGAGCTGTTCTCGCAACGTCAATCGCCACATTACCGCCGCCGATGACAACGGTTCTGCCGCTGAGCAGTCTGGAGTGATCCTTGTTTGCGCGTCTCAGGAAGTCAACGCCTGTTTCAGCGTATTCTTCATTGGGGATATTCGCCTTGCGGCCGGCCTGCAGACCGATCGCGATATAGAATGCCTTGTATCCCTGTTCTCTGAGCTGAGGGATCGTAACATCCTTACCGACTTCAACACCGGTTCTGAATTCGGCGCCCATTGCCTTGATGACATCGATTTCAGCCGCGATGACATCTTTTTCCAGACGGTAGTTCGGAATGCCGTATTCCAGCATACCGCCGGGTTTTTCTTCTTTTTCAAATACGGTTACAGGGTAGCCGTTGGAACGGAGATAGTAAGCAGCGGACAGACCGGCAGGACCGGAACCGATGACGGCGATCTTGTATTCGTCACCCCACTGATCACCGAAGTCGTTGCAGCACTTCGGGATGTATCTGTTCTCTTCTTTGAGTTCCTGAGCGGCGATGAACTTCTTGATTTCATCAATCGCGACAGGCTGGTCGATTGTGCCTCTGGTACATCTGTCTTCGCATCTGCGGTTACATACGGCGCCGCATACTGCCGGCAGCGGGTTATCCTGTTTGATCAGCTTCAGGGCATCAAGATATCTGCCTTCAGCTGCCATTCTGATGTAGCCCTGTACGGCAAGGTGAGCTGGGCAGGCTGTCTTACAGGGAGCTGTACCTGTGTCATAGCAGTTGATCTTCGCGTCTTCACGGTAGTTCTTGTTCCACTTTTCGGGGCCCCACTTCACGAGATCGGGCAGTTTGGCTTTCGGATATGTGACTGTCGTTCCGTTTGCCCGGCAGAGCTTCTGACCGAGTTTGGCTGCGCCGACAGGACAGATTTCAACGCACTTTCCGCAGGCGACACACTTCGCTGTATCAACGTGCGCTCTGTAGGAAGAAGCGGACATATTCGGCGTATTGAACAGCTGGGATGTACGCAGAGCATTACAGACACCGTGCGGACAGTTACAGATACCTACGATCTTGTCTTCACCGTCAAGGTTGGTGATCTGATGGACAAATCCTCTTTCTTCTGCCTGTTCGAGTACACGCATTACATCCTCATATGTGCAGTAGTAGGCATCCTTATGGGTTTCCACCAGGAATTCCGCCATGTCACCGAGGCCGATGCACCAGTAGTCGGGAATGTCACCTGTGCCTTCTCCGCGGACCGTCTGCTGTCTGCGGCAGGAACAGATATCCAGACAGTATTTGTCATACTTCTTCAGCCAGTAGGAGAGTTTCTCAAGGGAAACAGCCTGGCTGTTTGTCTCGATTGCCTTTTCAACCGGGATGACATGCATGCCCAGTCCGCCGCCTCCGGGAGGCACCATATGGGCGACTTTGCCTACGGGAACGGATGACGCATAGTTGAAGAATGTTGCAATTTCGGGATGCTCTTCAACCAGTTTGCCGTTCATCATCATGTATTCGCCGGAACCGACGACCCATTTCGGCACAAAGTACTGTCTGCTGTGATCTTCTGTCTCACGGTCGAATTCGATCAGACCGATCTCACAGATGTGGTCCAGCATCTGCTGGGTTTCCTGAATGGACATTGCGTTGCGTTCGGCAACTTCTTCAAGTGACAGTTTGACGACTCTCTTCTTCTTGAAGGAACAGAGGAACTTGACTTCTTCCTTATTCAGAAGGCGGTCAAGCAGCCAGAGATCCGGGTCGTTTTCACTGATCTTCTTCGGATTGCCGAGAACCTCGATGTCATCAGAGATCATCGCTGCCGCAATCTTGAGATACTTCAGTTTCTCGGGATCATCAACGTGATAATCCTGCGGCAGAAAATCATTCTCGTTGAACATATAGTTCTTGAATTTTTCGGGAATCATGATTGTCCTCCTGTTATCTCTTTCAGATATACACACTTTCTTAAACTAATCGTATCATGGCAAAAAAAGAAAAAAACACCGGTTCTATGCAATATCCTGATTATTTATTCAGTTTCTGCATAAATGGTGATAAAATGATTCCCATATATGGATACACAGTATATTCAGGAATTCGTAAAGCTGGCGGAAACAATGAATTTCAGCGCTGCCGCAAAGCAGATGCATATCTCTCAGTCCTCTCTTTCGAGGCATATGCAGAAGCTTGAGGAGGAACTGGGAAAGCCTTTGTTTATCCGTACAACGAGGAGAATGGAGCTGTCCGATTTCGGGCGGCAGTTTCTTCCTTCCGCGCTTAAAATTGATGAGGCGGTCAGGGAAGGAATGGAAAATATCCTGGAATATGAGAGAAACAAGGCAAATGTGATTTCGATCGGAACAGCCCATAATGCAGACCTGTATCAGGTAACAGACAGTATTCTCTCTTTCCGAAAAGCCCATCCTGATATTGAAATCCATATGGTGGAAAAGAACATTGCGGCTCTTCAGGAAGACTTCCTGCACGGACGTCTGTCACTGGTAACTACGGCTTTTCCCGAATGGGATATACCGAAAACACC
>CACXDM010000214.1 GCA_902766435.1 uncultured Erysipelotrichaceae bacterium
AACCATGGTGTAGGCGGGATACGCTGAAAGTATCCCGTCTTTTTCTTCCGATGCGGAAAACAGTGATCTTGCCGTTGGCAGATAAGAGATTCTTTCGAGAAGATCCCAGTGCCTGAGTGCAGTCAGCAGCTCTGAATTCTGATCGAAGAAACGGATCATATCCCGGATAAACCGTTCGCTTTTAAAATAGTCAGCGGTCCATTCACGTTCGCCGAATGCTATGGCATGGGCGCTTTCATAGGCGGAAAGAAGAACATCGTCGGTATTGGTGAAGTGATGATAAAACGCTGTTCGTGAGATACCTGCTTCACGGCAGATATCGGAAACAGTGATGCGTTCATAGTCGTGTATCCTCATCAGCGCAAGAAGGGTTATCTCCAGTGATTTACGTGTTCTCCCGGCAGTTTTATTCATGAAGATATTTTATATCAAATGTTTACAGATTTGCGGTATTTGCAAACTATTTATTCATGCATTCATGTTAATTTGA
The DNA here is from genome assembly GCA_902766435.1 of uncultured Erysipelotrichaceae bacterium. Lineage (GTDB taxonomy): Bacteria > Bacillota_I > Bacilli_A > Erysipelotrichales > Erysipelotrichaceae > Bulleidia. Next base: position 491 of record CACXDM010000214.1, read on the forward strand.
CTTCGGAGGAAATAACAGATGAAAAATTATTTCGGATACGAAGGAAAAGTATGTGTAGTTACAGGTGCCTCTTCCGGTATGGGAAAGGCTGCGGCAGAGATGCTGACAGATCTTGGCGCAGAAGTATATGCGCTTGATTTCAATGAATGCACGGTTGAGGGAATTAAAAAGTATGTAAAGGTCAATCTCGGCGACAAGGCAAGCATTGATGAATGTTTCCGTGAACTGCCGGAGAAAATCGACTGTTTCTTCGGAATTGCCGGTGTTTCCGGTGTCAGAACGGATTTCAATACAACTGTTGCAATTGACCTGATTGCCAATACGTATATCACGGAAGAATATCTGGCAAAACGAATGGGCAGGGGCGGAGCCATTGCCTACATCACTTCCACCGGCGGAGCGCTGTGGGCTGATGAAGGAAATAAGAAGTACTATATCCCGCTGATCGAAGCAGAAGGATGGGACGGCAGAATGCAGGTTCTGGAAAGCATGAATCTCAATGCGCTTCCCGGTCCGCTCGGTTATCTCTTTGCCAAGAATGCAATGAATTATTATGTGGCGTATCAGCAGAGCAGAATGACGGAACAGGGTGTCAGAGTCAACGGTCTTCTTCCCGGTTCCACCAATACGGGTATGAAGGATGAATTCCAGGCTGCGGCCGGAGGCGAAGAGAAACTCCTGGCTTCCGCCGGACACGCGCACAGGCTTGCCACACCGGCAGAGATGGGAGAACCTGTTGTCTTCCTCAACAGTAATATGGCCCGTTTCATTTCCGGTGAACTGCTGGTTGTTGACTACGGCTGTGTGATTGAGGAACAGGCCGGTCTTGCCAAAGGGGCAACGGTCACATTCGATCAGATCATGCAGATGATGAAGGCAAGACAGTCTGCCTGATGGACAATAAAAAGCTCTGTTTCTGATGCTTTCACATCAGAGCAGAGCTCTTTTTCAATGCTTACAGTTCTTCACCGTTGCTTTCAATGCACTTCTTGTACCAGTGATAGGAATCCTTCAGCGAACGCTTGAACGTTCCCTGACCGTAGTTGTCGGCGTCAACGTAGATCTGGCCATAACGTTTTGCCATTTCGCCTTCACCGTTGGAAACCATGTCAACACAGCCCCAGTACAGATATCCCATCAGAGGGATGCCGTCGAATTCGACTGCGTCACGCATGGACTTGATGTTTGCCTTCATGTAGTCAATACGGTAATCATCATGGACTGTTCCGTCTTCGTATTTATCATTCCAGCCGATACCGTTTTCAACACAGAACAGATCACAGTGATATCTGTCGTAGAAGGTGTTCAGTGTAATACGGAGGCACTGCGGGTCTGTTGCCCAGCCCCATGCATTTGTCTTGAGGTACGGGTTTCTGACCATATGCATCTGTGTTCCGCCGTTGCCTTCACCTGCTTCAACGTTCTCATCATGATACGTTACGACATGAGATCCGTAGCAGCTGAATGACAGGAAGTCACACGGATACTTCGCGATGATTTCCATATCGTCTCCCTGAGCGGGGATTATGATGTTTTCTCTCTTGTATTCAGCGAGCTTGTATTCGGGATATCTGCCGAGCATCTGAACATCGGAGTAGAACAGTACACGGTTGGACATCTGCTGGGCAAGCAGCTGGTCTTCGGGATCTGTTGTATATGCATATGTCGGTCCGTATGCCAGCATCATACCGATCTTGATATCGGGATACTTTTCATGCGCTGCCTTGACGGTCAGAGAGGAAGCCAGGAACTGATGGAATGTCGCATTTGCGATGTTCTGCGGGTCAGCGTGAATCAGACCTGCCGTAACATAAGGCGCGTGTTCAATACAGTTGATTTCATTGAATGTGAGATAGTACTTAACCTTGCCGGCAAATCTTTCGAAACATGTCTCGGCATATTTGACGAACGCGCCGACGAGATGTCTGTCGTTCCAGCCGTTGTACTTCGCCGCAAGAGCGAGCGGTGTTTCATAGTGGGACAGTGTAACCAGAGGTTCGATGCCGTATTTCTTACATTCATCGAATACATCGGAATAGAACTTGATTCCTTCTTCATTCGGTACTTCATCGTCACCGTTCGGGAACAGTCTGGACCATTTTATCGAGAAACGCAGGCAGTTGAATCCTTCTTCCGCGCAGAGCTTAATGTCTTCCTTGTAGTGATGATAGAAGTCGGAAGCGATGTGAGAAGGGTAGTAGTATTTGGGATCATCCAGAAGACAAGGTACGGCGCCTTCCGGCAGATGCCGTTCGGGACTGCCGAAACAGAGCGGTGTTGAACCTGTTTCACCGTTTTCTTTCTTCCATGTGACCTGTCTTCTGACAGTATGAGAGCCGTTTGTCATGACATCGGCAGTACAGAGACCCGCTCCGCCTTCAAAGACGCCGCCTTCATACTGGTTGGCTGCAGTCGCTCCTCCCCAGAGGAAATCTTTTGAAAAGCCCATAATATTATTTCTCCTTGTGTTTGTTGTCTTTATTATACTCTGCTGTTTACGGAAAAGAATTCAAGTTAGCCCGAAATTGTGGTATTTTTCTGGTTAAGGGAATGATGTCTCCCGCGGCGAATGCCCAAACTGCCCTGTAAGAGCTGATGACGTCTGCGTCTTTTTTGTGATGCGGAGGAAGTCAGCTCTTTCTGCATCAGGGAGGTAATCATATGTTATTGAGTTTCGGATTAATTCTTCTGACCGGTATGTTTCTTGGTCATCTCTGCGGCAGAGTCCGTATTCCGCCGCTTGTCGGAATGATGGCTGCCGGCATTCTTCTCGGTCCGTATGTTCTGAATCTGACAGATGCTTCGGTACTGAATATTTCTTCCGAGCTGAGAAGAATTGCACTGCTTGTCATTCTGCTGAGAGCCGGACTGAAGCTGAAGACGGATGATCTGAAAAGAGCAGGCAGACCTGCATTCATGATGTGCTTTCTTCCGGCATGCTTTGAGATTCTGGGAATTGTCATCATCGGACCGAAACTGTTCGGACTGACAACAGCAGAGGCGGCTTTGCTGGGGACGGTTACGGCTGCGGTATCGCCGGCAGTAATCGTGCCGCGCATGATCAGGCTGATTGACGAAGGCTATGGGACAAAACAGGGGATTCCGCAGATGATTCTTGCCGGAGCTTCAGCTGATGATGTGTTTGTCATTGTCCTGTTTTCTTCGTTTCTTTCTCTTGTTTCCGGCGGTTCGGTAAACATCCGGGATCTGATCGGGATTCCGGTTTCCATTCTGACCGGTGCGGCCGGCGGCTTTCTGGCCGGTATGCTGTTTTCGTATATTGTACGGAAGTTCAGGCTGCAGCCGTTAACCGGAACCTTGTCGCTTCTCGCTGTTTCTTTTCTTCTGTCTTCACTGGAAGAAATGATTCCGTTTCCGTTTGCGTCACTGATCGGTGTAATGGCTGCCGGTATGGCGGTACGCAGATATATACCTGATACCGCTGCGGTATTGGCGGGACAGTTTGACCGGATATGGAAGCCGGCGGAAATCTTTCTGTTCTTTCTGGTTGGCGCTTCTGTTTCTCCGCAGAGCGCTCTGCAGGCAGGTCCGGCTGTAATCCTCCTGCTGGCAGGTTCGCTTCTGTTCCGAACAGCGGGAGTATATATTTCACTGCTCGGTGCTCCTTTTTCAGGGAAGGAAAAATTTTTCTGTATGCTTGCATATACACCGAAAGCAACCGTGCAGGCTGCGATCGGCGGTATCCCGTTTGCGATGGGTCTTGCCTGCGGACAGACAGTCCTTACCGTTTCAGCCGCCGCAATTCTTCTGACAGCCCCGCTTGGCGCGTTCGGAATTGATATGACATATAAAAAATTCCTGCATAAGCAGGAACAGAGTTAATGATGCATTGAACTTAACATTGGCAGTATATGATCCAGAACACTCTGATACGCACAGTAATCCTGATTCAGCCAGCATACGTTCTGTCTGCGGCATCCGCCATTGCATAACGTACGGTAGCGGCACTGCAGGCATGGTTTCTTCGTACAGGCAGAACCCTTCAGGAAGGAACGTGCCTGTTCGTTTTCTGCGAGTTCCCGGAATGAATTCTCCTTCAGATTTCCCAGAAGATGTTCATCTAGACAATAGAAGTCACAGGGGTATACATCGCCATCCGCCTCAATGACAAACTGAGTCGTACATCTTCCGATCATCCCGCACTGATAGGGCATTCTGCCTCTGAGCATCTCATAAAGATTGTCAAAGAGGTTTACGCTCATACTGAAGCCTTTGCGGACACCTGCAACCCATGCGTCAAAGAACCCGTTATAGAATGAAGCGTATGTTTCCGGTGTAAGGGCATAGGGGTCATCTTTGCTTTGAAGCGAAGGGAGACAGGGGATCAGCTGTACATAGCGGAACTTATGGTCCCGGTAAAACTGGTACAGTGCTTTGGGATGCTCGGCAAGCTGTCTTGTGACGACTGTCAGGATATTGAATTCAACGTTCTTTTTCTTCAGCAGGTCAGCTGTATTCAGAATCTGCCAGTAGACGCCTTTGTTGTCTGTATCCTGACGGAAGTAATCCGTATTCTTCTGGTATCCGTCAAGTGAGATGCCGATCAGAAAGTTATATTCGTGAAAGAAGTCCGCCCATTCCTCTGTGATCAGTGTTCCGTTTGTCTGCAGGGAATAGTTTACCCGGATGCCGGGATAAGCTTTCATCGTTTCCGTAAAGTGATTGAAGAAGGAAAGTCCTGCAGCTGTCGGTTCACCGCCCTGAAAACTGATATTGGCAATGCCTGCTCCTTCAAGTGCTTCATTGATTCTTTCACAAAGCAGAGCGGTTGTCTCCTGTGTCATGATACCCCGGGAAGGGGCAGCTCTGTTTTCACTGATATCCGTATAGAAACAATACCTGCACCGCAGATTGCACAATGAGGATGCTGGTTTGATCAGTACTGAAATTGTCTTTTCCTGTTTTCTGTTTTCCATGTCCTGATTATACGACAAAAGTTTACCCGGACGACATCGGATAACGTACAATAAATGAGAAGGAGAAACGGGATGAAACATAATTTTAAAGAGTTCCCTGACGGTTTTCTGTGGGGCGGGGCTTTGGCCGAAACCAGATGGAAGGCGCCTGGAAGGAAGGCGGAAAAGGATGGTGTCTCGCTGACATCAACCGTGCTCAGTACGACATCCCTCCCAGTGAGAGATACAACATGGAAATCGATACCGCTTATATCGAAAAAGCGATGAAGGAAGATGACCTTCTGTATCCGAAGAGAAGAGGAATCGATTTTTATCATACATACAAAGAAGATCTGAAGCTGCTTGCCGGCACGGGAATGAACAGTCTGCGTACATCCGTTAACTGGGCCCGTATCTTTCCTGAAGGTGATGAGGAGAAACCAAATGAAGAGGGTCTGAAATTCTATGATGATCTGATTGATGAAATCATCAGAAACGGTATGGAGCCGATGATTACGGTCAGCCATTATGAGATGCCTCTGAATCTGACAATGAAATATACGGGATGGTATTCCCGCCAACTGATCGGTTTCTTCACACGGTATTGTGAAGTTCTGTTTGAGCGGTATAAAGGAAAAGTTAAGAAGTGGATCATCGTAAATCAGATCAATCTGATCGTGCATGAGTCTTTCAATCATCTTGGTGTGGCAGCAGACAAAGTTGATAATCTTCTGGAAGCGAAATATCAGGCTGTCCACAATGAGATGACAGCCTGCGCCATTGCGACAAAGAGAGCGCATGAGATTGACCCGGAGAATCAGATCGGCATGATGTTCTGTTCGAATCTGACCTATCCCGCATCCACTTCCCCGGAGGATAATTTCTGGAATCTCAGACATAATCAGATGGAGCTTCTGTACGGGGATGTTATGGTCAGAGGTGTATATCCCGGCTATGCTCTGCGTTATTTTGAAGACAAGGGTCTGAATATCGAAATTACAGAAGAGGATGAAAAGGCGCTGAAGGAAGGGACAGTGGACTTTGTTTCCCTGTCTTATTACTACACGAGGCTTTCCGGTGAAGAGGCATTTCTTCACTCTGAACTCGGTCAGATTCCCAATCCTTCCCTGAAGGCAAGTGACTGGGGATGGGCAATTGATCCCATCGGACTGAGATATGCCCTCAATGTCTACTGGACAGATATCAGAAACCGATTTACATTACCGAAAACGGACTTGGTGCCTATGACAAGGTTGAAGAGGACGGTTCCGTACATGATCAGTACCGGAT
>CACXDM010000215.1 GCA_902766435.1 uncultured Erysipelotrichaceae bacterium
AGAAGGGAAATGAAAAAGACTGTTTATTCAATTTTATCCGCTTCCATGCTGGTTGCCCTGGCAGGCTGCTCCAAGGCTGCTTCCTCTGCAGCTCCCGCTTCATCCGCTGCTTCTTCTGCTGAAGCAGCATCATCTGAAGTGACACCGGCTGATGTGGAACTGACTTCCTACGCTGACTTTGTGGCTGCTCCTGCAGATACGCCCGTAACGGTTGAAACATACGTTCAGGCAAAGCAGGGCTGGTGGGAAGACGCTGCGACGATTTATACGCAGAATGAAGAAGGCGCATATTTCATCTACAGCATGCCGATTTCCGAAGAAGACTACAATAAGCTGACAGAAGGCACGAAGATCCGTGTATCCGGATACAAGGCTGAATGGTCCGGCGAACTTGAAATCGTTGATGCAAAATATGAAATTCTTGAAGGAAACTACATCGCTCCGGCTGCCGATATTACAGATAAGCTCGGTACTGATGAAATCATCAACTTCATGAACCAGAAAGTCGCATTCAAGGATATGGAAGTTGTTGCTGATGACAACGGCAATGCATTCACATACAACTGGGACGGATCCGGAGAAGACGGTGATGATCTGTACTTCTATGTTGCCAATGCAAATGGTGACAAGTTCCAGTTTACTGTTGAATCCTATCTGACAGGCAAGGGAACAGATGTCTATGAGGCTGTCAAGAACCTCAAGGCCGGCGACAAGATCGACTGTGAAGGTTTCCTTTACTGGTATGAGGGAATCAACCCGCATATCACTTCTGTAACAGTTAAGTAATCCTTGTACGGTAATTCTGCGGAAGTTTTATCCGAAATGAAAGAAGGTGATCCCTGACATGGAATCGTGTCAGAGGAGCCTTCTTTTTTGTCGATATTGATGTTTTGATATATAATCTTTTTATATTTGTTTTCTTTGGAGTTTTTATTATGGGACGGATCAGTATTTTTGATATGGATTTCCGGAAGGTTTACGATGCTTTGTGCGCCAAGGCGATGCGTAAAGGAAGAACAGCGGCTGAAGTCAATCAGATTATTTCGTGGCTGTGCGGCTGGCCGGAAAGCTACCCGGAGACCATAATGCCCGGAACAATGACTTACGGTGATTTTTTTCGGAAAGCGCCCGCAATGAATCCGCTCCGTTTCCTGATCAAAGGCAGTATATGCGGTGTGAAAATCAGTGAGATTGATGATCCGCTGATGAAGGATATCCGGATACTGGATAAAATGATTGATGAACTTGCCAAAGGAAAATCAACAGATCAGATCTGCAGAAAGGGATGACATATGGATATCAGAAACTCAATGAGGATTACCCAGACCTGCGCTACAATTGCCGGGCTGATGGGCTTCAATCCTCCGAAAGAGGCAGATAAGGCAAATAAAGCGGTATTGGAAAGCGCTGAGGTGTTTTTTGAAGGGGAAAAGGCAGACAGGATTCTGCTGTATAATCCGGACGCAATCGCTCTCTGGCTGTATCAGAAGTACACGGAGCGTTTTATTCCCGTGATCAGGAATACATCAGCGGCGCTGCCGGTCCTTTCGGTTATGCCTTCGGTAACACCGGTATGCTTTGCGTCCATGTATTCCGGACTCATGCCGGAAAAACACGGCATACAGGCATATATCAAACCGGTGCTGAAGTGTGAAACGCTGTTCGATGCGGCAGTTAAAGCCGGAAAGAAGCCGGTGATCATCTCAACAAAAGGGGACAGTATCACGGAGATCTTCAAGGAACGTGATATGGAATACATTGAATGTGATACACCGGATGAATGCAATGAGAAGACACTTGAAATTCTGAAAGAGAACCGGCATGAGATTGTTCTCTGCTATAATGCGAATTTTGATTCCACGATGCACAGATGGGGACCTGAAGCAGACATATCCCTGGCGCAGATTGACCATAATGCCAATGCGTTTGAGACACTGGTCAAAGCAGCGAAACAGGCATGGAAAGGGTATAACAGTGTTTTCTGTTTCCTGCCTGATCACGGATGCCATGAGATTGACGGGGGTCTCGGAAGTCACGGACTGGACATGGAAGAGGATATGAATATTATCCATTTTTACGGGTTTTCCAAATAAATCATTAACAGCCGGTCTTTGCCGGTGAGACGGGAGGAAGTCATGAGCGAATATATTCAGAAACTGTTGGCCGGCATCGATCAGAAAAGAGATGCTTCGGTACACGAAACGAGAAAACTGATCGACCGTAAGAGAATTGTCGGTATTCTGAAGGAAATACAGGTGATCCTTCTGCCGGACTTTTATCATTTTCAGAATTACACTGTAGCGGAAGCTGCCGTGCATCTGCGCAGTGATCTTGAAAAAGAGATCCGTCTTGCGTTGGAAATGTCGGAAAGAGATGACAGCGCGGAAGAACTCACACTGTCATTTCTGAACAGTCTTCCGGATATTCTTGAGCTGCTCAATACGGATATTCAGGCCATCTATGACGGTGATCCTGCTGCCAAGTCAAAATCAGAAGTCATTCTGTGCTATCCCGGCTTCTATGCGATCTCCATCTACCGTATAGCCCACGTATTATACGAACTGAATATCCCGCTGATTCCCCGTATCATGACCGAATACGCGCATGAGAAGACGGGAATTGATATCAACCCCGGGGCGAAGATCGGTGATCATTTCTGTATTGACCACGGCACCGGCATTGTCATCGGTGAAACTGCTGTCATCGGCAGTAATGTCAAACTGTATCAGGGTGTGACCATCGGCGCCAGAAGCTTTGAAAAGGATGAAAACGGCTTCCCGGTAAAAGGCGGAAAGCGTCATCCGAATATCGGAAACAACGTTGTAATCTATGCCAATGCCACAATTCTCGGAGGCGACACAACGATCGGCGACCATTCCACAATCGGCGGCAACGTCTGGATACTGAGTTCCGTACCGCCTTACAGCAAGGTGTATTACAATCTGCAGCAGGGATAATGAGCAGTGAAGGAGGCAAATATGGAAGAACTTGTTCTTGAAACAAGACACCTGAAGAAAATCTACAATTATCATACGGATAATGAGTTTGAGGCTCTTCATGATATTAATTTCAAGGTATACCGCGGAGAATTCATCGCTGTCATGGGTCCTTCCGGCAGCGGAAAATCGACATTTATCAACAATATCTCAACAATTGATATGTATACATCCGGACATGTCTACATCAACGGTCATGAGATCCGGACGATGAGTGCCAATGAGATCGGTACTTTCCGCTATAAGAATCTCGGTTTTATTTTTCAGGATTTCAATCTGCTTGAATCCCATACAATGTATGAAAACATCGCGATGCCGCTTTCTCTGGCCCATGTCAGCCGTGATGAGATTGACCGGCGCATCAGGGATCTTGCGGAAAAGATGGATATCGTACAGCTTCTGAAGAAGTATCCCTATGAATGCTCGGGCGGACAGAGACAGCGCACGGCCATATGCCGGGCTCTCATCAACAATCCGCATATCATCGCTGCCGACGAACCGACAGGAAATCTTGACTCAAAGAATTCATCCGAGCTGATGAAGATTCTTGTCAGGCTGAACCGTGAGAACGGTGTAACGATCGTCATGGTTACGCATGATCCGCTGATCGCTTCCTATTCATCACGTCTGATCTATATCCGTGACGGGAACATTGAGTCCGAACTCAGGCGGGAAGGCAGGACACAGGATGAGTATTTCCAGAAAATCGTTGAGATCAACAGCGCAGAATCCAGGGAGATCTTAGCCGAATGATTTTCAAGGATGCCATACGTTCGCTGCTGAACGATTATGTCCGCTCTTTCTTCTACTGGCTGACGTTTGTTCTGACATCAATGTTCATCTTTCTGTTCTTCAATATTTCAATGTCCGATACGCTGGCGGTTACATTCATTGACAGCAGAAATGACATGACGACAAATGTTACGATCTTTATTATTATCGTAGCCAGTATTGATATTTTCTTTGCGAATGATTTCTTCGTGAAAAGCAAATCCAAGTCTCTGGCGGTGCAGCTGATCTGCGGCGGCAAATATACTCAGCTTGCCTCTTTCCTTCTGATTCAGACCTTTATTCTGCTGATGCTGGCGCTTCCGCCGGGAATCATTGCGGCTCTCGGTCTGATCCCGCTTCTGAATACGGTTCTGAACAACTTTATGAGCAGTGAGGTTCTGATCAGTGTAGTGCCGGAGGCATTGGTTCACGCAGTCGTAGTACTTGTTTATGTTGTCTTCTGGACGACATTTCTGAATCTCAGCTTTGCCTATAAGAATATGCCCAATGATCTGATGAATGAGCAGCGGATCACGGTAAAGCAGAATCCTCCTCTGGTGGACCTTCAGCTTCTGAAGAAGCGTACGAAAAAGATCATTGCCTCAGTCATGTTTGCGGCGCCGGTAATCCTGCTTCTCTTCAATCCTGAAGCCGCGCTTCTGCTGTGTCTGATCAGTCTGTTCGGTCTGAATTCCTGTTATAAGAGCATTGCTTTGCCGTATCTGGACAGATATATAGAAACAAAGGCAGTGAATGAACCTGTTCTTCTGACTTCTCTCGGATTTGTCCGGGGAGACCTGAAGGCAATGAAAAAGAACCTGATTCTCTTCCTTCTGACTGCCGTCATGCTGATATCGTTTATGGTCAGCGCGGAAAAGGCACTGGATGTCATGCTGATTACAATGTCCTATATTATTCTGAATACGATGCAGTCACTGGCACTGATGTTTACCCATCAGACAATCGTTGTCAGCCGGATCAAGAATTTCCGGACTCTGGAACAGATCGGCTATATGAAGAATGATCTGAAAAAGGTCATTCTGTATGAAATGATATATTTCTACGGATTTGTTATTCTCTGCGGTCTGATCTATTTCGTTCCGCTTTATGCCGGTCTTCTGATACGGCATCTGATTTCTTTCACATTTGTTTTGATACTTCTGCTCGGTTATATTATTCCGCTTGTTATATCCGGTCTGATCTGCGGTGTATACTACGATCACATGATATTCGGAAAACAGGAAGGAAAGGGCAGTTAAGGGGGATTTATGGCTAAACTATACTATTACTACGGCGCGATGGGCAGTTCCAAGAGCGCAAATGCTCTGATGGCTGAGTACAATTACGCTGAAAGAGGACAGAAGGTTCTTCTCGGCAAGACGAATATCGATACACGGGACGGCGAACGGATTATCCGTTCAAGGATCGGACTGCAGAAAGAATGTGTGCTGCTTTCCGATATCTGTGCGATGGCAGATGAGGAAATCAGGCAGTATGATGCGGTAATCGTTGATGAGATACAGTTTGCCACAAAGGATCAGATCGATTTCCTTGCCCACATTGTCGACGATCTGAATGTGCCTGTGCTCTGCTACGGACTGCGGGCGGATTTTCAGAATAATCTGTTTGAAGGCAGCGAAAGACTGATTGCGATCTGTGATGAGATCAAGGAAATCAAGACTGTCTGCTGGTGCGGCAAGAAAGCCATATGCAATGCCCGTTACAATAAAAACGGAATCGTAAGGGAAGGCACCCAGATCATGCTCGGGGCAAATGATGAATATATTGCTCTTTGCCGGAAACATTTTCTGGAAGGGAAACTGTACGGCGAAAAGCAGAAATAGTTTCAACCTTTCTCCGCGTATATGCTGAATTGGAGTATAATGAAGTCATGAAGAACAGGGATAAGTATGATGAACTCAGTCTGAGTGTATATGAAGAAAACGACATGGTTTTTGTTGTCTTTCATGATCTCGGAAAAGATGAGGTCATTGCTCATCTGACACCTGTATTCGGTGAGACATCGGCTGAACTGTTCGACCGCTGGCTTGAAACCGACGTCAAGGAAGAAGAGGATACGATTCTCTTTCCGGCAATTCCGCGGGCAGCGGAAGACGAGGATATCTGATAAGCATACTGGTGAAACAGTATGTTTTTTTCTGGTCTTGTTTTTATTCGCTGATCTGATTCTTTTTATTTTGTGATCAGTAAGTAAAATATCAATTAATTCAAGGAGGTCTTCCATGAAAAAGATCGTTACAATGCAGGATATCTCCTGTGTGGGAAAATGCTCTCTGACAGTAGCACTCCCTCTGATCTCGGCTGCCGGGATCGAAACAGCCGTAATACCGACTGCCGTACTGTCTACACATACCATGTTCAGCGGCTTTACATTTCATGATCTTACCGATCAGGTCAGGCCGATCATGGATCACTGGGAGAAGGAAAAGTTTGCATTTGAGGCTGTGTATACCGGTTACCTCGGATCATTTGAACAGCTTGATCTGGCAAAGGAACTCTTCCGCCGTTTCGGTAAGAACAGTCTGAAGCTTGTTGATCCGTGTATGGCGGATAACGGAAAACTATATGCCGGATTTACCGAAGAATTTGCCCGGGCAATGAAATATCTCTGTGATGAGGCAGATATCATCTGTCCGAATCTGACGGAAGCTTCCTTTCTTCTCGGAATACCCTACAATACCGGATACGCAGAAGGGGATATACAGGAAATACTCCGCCGTCTTACGGAAAACGGTGCCGCAAAAGCGGTCCTGACAGGCATCAGTCTGAAAAAGGGCGAGCTTGGTGCGTATGCATATGACAGAGAAAAAGATCTGTTCTATTACTATGCGGGTGCTGAAGAACCAGAACATTTCCACGGTACGGGAGATATATGGGCCAGCGTATTCTGCGCTTCCATGGTTAACGGAAAAACATTTGAGGAAGCAGTCCGGATTGCCTGTGACTATGTGAGGGAAACAATCAGGGTGACTCTTGCCGAACCCGGACATAATAAATACGGGGTGAATTTTGAACAGACGATCCCGTATCTTCTGAAAAAACTGGAGGAATCTGAAGCCTGAAGGGTAAAACCGGAAGGCTTTTTTCATAAAAAAATAAGCGGAATGACCGCTTATTTTGGATGATAGAGTTTTTTCTGCTGGTATACAGGATCAAATGTGACATTGACACCGAGCTTGCGGAATATGTTAGCGTCCTCAAGCGGGAGTATAACCGTTGAGTGAGCTTCCGCTCCGCGCAGCTTATTCAGCTGTGCCATTGCCTTAGCCGCGTTCTCATTTGTTTTTGCAGTGATGGCAAGGGCAATCAGAACTTCGTCAGAATGAAGACGGGGATTCCGGTTTCCGAGTGAATTCACTTTCAGATCCTGGATCGGTACGACATATTCCGGTTCAATCAGATTGATATCCTTCGGAATTCCGCCCAGTGCCTTGATGGCATTGATGATTACGGCAGCCGAGGGACCGAACAGAGAAGAAGTCTTGCCGGTAACGACAGTGCCGTCAGGCAGCTGCATTGCCATTGCAGGGGATCCTTCATCATGCGCCTTATTGCGTGCCATCAGCGTAACGAGACGGTCACTTGCCGAGATTCCCGTTTCATTCATCAGCAGTTCAATCTTCTGTACTGCTGTTTCGGGAATTTTATCTGATTTCACGTCAACAAGAGACTGATAATAACGGCGTATAATCTCATCTTTGGCAGCCTGCTGGGCAGCTTCGTCGTCAACGATGCAGTAACCGACCATATTCACACCCATATCTGTGGGTGAATTGTAGGGGGATACTGTCAGAATCTTCTTGATAATGCGGTTGAGAACCGGGAAGATTTCGATATCACGGTTATAATTGACGGCAGTCTTGCCATATGCCTCAAGATGATATGGATCAATCATATTGATATCATCAAGATCGGCTGTGGCTGCTTCATACGCCAGATTGACCGGATGATGCAGGGGAAGATTCCAGACCGGGAATGTTTCAAATTTCGCATATCCCGATTTGATTCCCTTAGCCTGATCATGGTACAGCTGGGAAATACATGTGGCCATCTTTCCTGAACCGGGACCGGGAGCCGTAACGACAATCAGATTTCTTGCCGTCTGAATATACTGATTCTTTCCGAGACCTTCCGGTGAGACAATGAAGTCGACATCTGTCGGATATCCCTTGATCGGATAATGCAGATAGCTCTTGATTCCGTTGGCGGAAAGAAGACGGCGGAAGGCATCAACAGAAGGCTGATGTGTATACTGAGTAATTACTACAGATCCGACATAAAGATCGAGCGTCCGGAATGCATCCACAAGACGCAGTACTTCCTGATCATAGGAGATACCGAGATCACCGCGGGTCTTTGATTTTTCAATATTGTTTGCGTTGATGCAGACAATCAGTTCAACCTGATCCCTGAGTTCATGAAGAAGCTTGATCTTGTTGTTAGGATCATACCCGGGAAGAACCCGTGCCGCATGAAAGTCTTCAAACATCTTGCCGCCGAACTCGAGATACAGCTTCCCCTCAAAGCTGCTGATACGTTCAAGGATTTTATCTTTCTGGAGCTTAAGATACTTTTCTGAATCAAATGCAGTCTTTCTCATAGAAAACCCCTACCGAAAAGTATACCAGAAAGAAACATGAAACAGAACAAAAAATCAAAAGCATGGTAGAATATCAACTGCTGTTATGACTTACGAAGAAGAGATTTTCGAAAACAGAATCATCATACCGGTGCTGCTGAAACAACACAGTTTTTTCAAGGAAAACGGCAGTCTTTGTTATGAAAAATCACTTGGCAGCGGAATGGTGATCAAAGCAAAGTTCTTCAATGGTGTTTTCAAAGGCGGAGTATATGATCCGGAAACAGCAGAGGAATTCATTCAGATCAGACTGCCTGTCATCAAAGGACAATATACAGCCGTGCTGAAGGAGGAATATCTCGATTTTCTTCATGAGACTGCAGAGAACTGTTCCATCAGCATCAGAAATGTTTCACCGCAGGCAAAAAGACTGATTTCAATGACCAGTGAAAGAACGGATATTATTCCCGATATTGTTTCCGAAGGAACTCTGAACAAAATCGTCTTTATCTCAGATGCCGGAATGCATCCTTTTGCGGAATTCAGAAACACACCCGGAGGCAGTGTCGCCGCTGTTATTTCCGAAAATGAATCGTCTCTTCCTTCGGGAGCGCGGAAAGATGAACGTGACGGTATGTATATCCTTGAGGCAGATGGAACATACAGTGATGATGAACTGATCCGTCTGATCATGCTCAGCCGGAAAGCTTCGAAAAAGATCAAAGCATACAAACGCAAATGGATCGTGCCGGCAAATCCGAAATACTATGATATCGATCACGCTTTTTCACGCCGTGATACACTGTTCTGGACACAGACGGCAAAGATCCGGGAAGGTGATCTGGTATATATTTATTACGGAATGCCGTACGGTGAACTGCGGTATGAATGCATTGCGGTGGAAACGGATATTCCGGCGGAACCCGATCCGCAGGAAAGATTCCTTTTCAGAAAACTGATGCGTATCAGAAAGCTGAAAATGCTGGAAGGGGGAAAGATCAGCCGCGAAGTCATGAAAAAACACGGTGTTGTATCCGTGCGCAGCGCACGGTTTATGCCGGAGGAACTGTATCGGGAAGTCATAAGGATATACGGAGGAGAATATGAGTGAAATACTGAAAGACAGAAAAGACAATGACAGGGAATACATGTGGGATCTCAGCAGTCTGTTTTCCGATGATGATGAATGGGAAAAGAAACTGAAGGAAACAGACCGTCTGAAGGAATCCGTATCGGCTTATCAGGGCAGGCTGAACAATGAGGAGGCAATCAAAGCATATCTGGATACATTCTGGAATGCGGAAATGGAAATGAATGATCTGTATACTTACGCCATGCTTCGTTATCACGAAGACATGCGCGACGGAAACACACAGTCAATGTATTCACGGATCAGCAGTAAAGTCATTTCGTTTTCGGAAGCCTCTGCGTTTGCGGAGCCGGAAATTCTTTCTCTTGATGAAGAACAGCTTGACCGTCTGACAGAAAGTGAAATCCTCAAAGACTATCACTACTATCTTGAAAACCTGAAGCGCAGAAAGAAACATGTTCTCAGCGGCGG
This sequence comes from uncultured Erysipelotrichaceae bacterium, assembly GCA_902766435.1. Classification (GTDB taxonomy): domain Bacteria; phylum Bacillota_I; class Bacilli_A; order Erysipelotrichales; family Erysipelotrichaceae; genus Bulleidia. Next base: position 9,929 of record CACXDM010000215.1, read on the forward strand.
TGAAGAGAGTATTCTTGCGGCTATGCGTGAGGTTACGGAAACACCAATGCGTATTGCGGAAAATCTGATGAACGCTGATCTTGTCTTTGATTCATGTACGGATGGAGAGGGGAATGAAAGACAGCTGAGTCAGTCTGATTTCATTCTTACGCAGACCAGTACTGACAGAGTACTCCGTGAAAACGCGTTCCGCGCATTTTACAAAACATACAAAGAACATCAGAATACACTGGCTGCTTCCCTTACGGGAGCGGTGAAAGGACTTGCGGCTGAGGCGAAGATCAGGAAATACGGCTCGGACAGGGAGATGTCTCTTGACAGCAATAATATTCCTGTTTCCGTTTATGATAACCTGATTGATACCGTACACAGCAGAATGTCTTCGATGTACCGTTATCTGAAACTGAGAAAGAGGATGCTCGGTGTGGATGAACCGCATTACTATGATCTTTACGCGCCGCTGTATCAGGCAGAGGAAAAGAGATATTCGTTCGCTGAAGCGGAAGAAATGGTCAAAAATGCAGTTAAGCCTTTAGGCGCCGAATACGGCAGTATTGTGGATAGGGCATTCCGTGAACACTGGATTGATGTTTATCCGAATAAAGGGAAGATGGGAGGAGCGTATTCTTCCGGATCATATCATTCCGTTCCGAACATTCTGCTTAACTATATGGGTACACTGAATGATGTATCAACAACCGCACATGAGATGGGACATTCCCTGCATTCGTGGTATACCAATCATCATCAGCCTCCCCAGTATTCTTCCTATACGATGTTCGTGGCTGAAGTCGCTTCAACAGTCAATGAGAATCTTCTCGCGGAGAATCTTCTGAAGAGCGTGAAGGATCCGGAAGAGAAGATGGCAGTACTCAATCTGATTCTGGAGGGATTCAAAGGCACGGTTTTCAGACAGACGATGTTTGCGGAGTTTGAACGGGAAATCCATGCAATGGAGGAAAGAGGGGAAGCGTTAAGCGCTGAAGTATTCTGTGATCTGTATGAAAAACTGATCCGGGAATACTTCGGGGATGAAATCGTCATCGATGATGAAGTCAGATATGAATGGGCCAGAATTCCCCATTTCTATTATCTGTTCTATGTATTCGTTTACGCGACAGGCTACTGTTCCGCAGCAGCGCTGAGTGAAATGATACTGAATGATGGTGAACAGGCCGCAGAGCGTTACCTGGAATTCCTGTCAATGGGAGGCAGTGTCAATCCTCTTGATGAGCTGAAACATGCCGGTGTCGATCTCAATACGCCTGATCCGATCAACCGCGCAATTGATAAATTTGACAGAATCCTGGCCGAGGCGGAAAAAACTGCTGAAGAACTCGGACTTTAAACAAATACCGGAAAGACTCCGGTATTTTATATTGACTTCCCTAAAATATTTTATAAAATATAATTGTAAACAATATATAAGAACAGGAGGCCTGAAATGAGTATTTATGACTACACACTGACAAGAAGAGACGGCAGCGAACTTTCACTGGATGAACTGAAAGGAAAAGTACTTCTGATTGTCAATACAGCAACGGGCTGCGGATTTACGCCTCATTACGAACCGATTGAAGCAATGTATGAAGAATTCCATGACAGAGGATTTGAAGTAATTGATATTCCGTGCAATCAGTTTGCCGGACAGACTCCCGGAACAGATGAGGAAATTCATGAATTCTGCACATTGAAGTACAACACACAGTTTGATCAGATGAAGAAGTCTGATGTCAACGGTGAAAACGAACTGCCTCTGTATACATATCTGAAGAGCCAGAAGGGTTTTGAAGGATTCGGCAAAGGTCCGAAGGCACTGATGATGGGCGCCATGCTGAAGAAGCTGGACAAGAACTATAAGACAAATCCGGATATCAAATGGAATTTCACAAAGTTTGTCGTGGACAGAGACGGAAACGTTGTCGCAAGATTTGAACCGACTGCTTCCATGGATCAAGTGAAGGAATGTGTTGCTTCACTCCTGTAAATTCAAAGATTAAGAAAAGCCAGGCCTGACCTGGCTTTCATTATGCATTGATCATTTCAATCATTTTTTCGGCTGCCTGTTCAACAGGAACTTCAATCTTGTCTCCGACTCTGGGTTTGAGTTCGACAAGACCGTCTTTGACACCGCGGCCTACCGTAATACGGAAGGGGATACCGATCAGTTCCATATCCTTGAATTTGACGCCGGGACGTTCATCACGGTTGTCAAGAATGACTTCGACTCCCTGTTTCTGAAGTGCCGCATACAGTTCTTCAGCAATCTGCATCTGCTGTTCATCCTTTGCGGAAACCGGAACAACAGCGCACTGATAGGGCGCAAGATGCTTCGGCCAGTTGATGCCGTTTTCATCCGCATTCTGTTCGACAATTGCCGCCATGGCTCTTGCCGGACCGATCCCGTAGCTTCCCATCCAGACATACTGAAGTTTGTTGTTCTTATCCAGATACTGCAGACCGAGAGCCTTGGAGTATTTGGTTCCGAGCTTGAATGTGTTGCCTACTTCGATGCCGTGGGCAAATGTGATTCTTCCGCCGCAGCACGGACAGATGTCGCCTTCCTGAATATTTCTCAGATCACCGGAAGCGGCAATTTCAAAATCCTTAAGATTGACTCCGGTATAGTGGTAACCGGTCTTGTTGGCACCGACGACGAAGTTCTTCATGGAAAGCACTTCCTCATCCGCATAGACAGGGCAGTGAATACCGATGGGACCGGCAAAACCGATCTCTGCATCAGTTGCGGCAAATACCATCTCCGGTTCCGCCAGTTCGACTTCCGTGGCATTCAGCATTTTTCTGAGCTTTGTCTCATTGACATCACGGTCGCCTCTGACCATGACGGCAACCGGTTTTCCGTCAGCGCTGTAGATCAGTGTCTTGACAAACTTGCCGGCAGGTTTCTTCAGGAAATCCGTAACTTCTTCGATGGTTCTGCTTTCCGGTGTCTCAACAAGCGTCAGTTCTTCATCTGCTTCCTCTTCAACAGATACAGCGGGTTTACACTGCGCGACTTCGATATTGGAAGCAAAGTCACAGGAATCACATAATACGAGGATATCTTCACCAAGCGGGGTAACAGCCTGGAATTCCTCGGAAAGAAGTCCGCCCATAACACCTGTATCGGCGCGGACAATCTTGTAATCCAGCATGAGACGGTCCATGACGTTCTTATATGCATTGAACTGCTTCATATACGCTTCATCCATACCTGCTTCATCAGCGTCGAATGTATATGCATCCTTCATAATAAATTCACGTACTCTGATCAGACCGTAGCGGGGACGGGGTTCATCACGGAATTTGGTTTCAAACTGATAAAGTGAGAAGGGCATATCCTTGTAGGAACGGATCTGCATCTTGGCAGCTACAGCAAAGAGCTCTTCATGGGTGGGACCGAGAACATAGGACTGGTTCTTTCTGTCTTTGAGTGAAAACATGCTCTGGCCGAAGCCTGCGCGTCTTCCGCTGGCAATATATACATCTTCCGGGATCAGTGCCGGCATCAGCAGTTCCTGGCATCCCGTCTTATCCATCTCATCACGGATGATCTCTTCGATCTTACGGAGAACGCGCCATCCGAGCGGCAGCATCATATACACACCGGCGGATGTTTTCTTGATGAATCCGGCTCTGACAAGCAGATTGGAACTGACCGAATCCTCGTCCTTCACATTCTCACGGAGAGTAAAAAAATAACTGTTTTTCAAACGCATATTCTTAACCTCTTTTTCCGAACAATTATAGCATAGCGCGGCTTTACTTTAATACATTTCTTCGTTATAATCATTGACAATATCAAAGGGAGGCGACAGTTCTTTATGGCGAAGTACTATGAACACCCAAGTCACACATTCAGTGAATATCTGCTCGTTCCGGGGCTGACGAGAAAGGAAAATGTTCCGGCTTCTGTTTCCTTGAAAACACCGCTGGTCAGATTCAGAAAAGGGGAAAAACCTGATCTCAGTCTGAATATTCCGATGGTCAGTGCAGTCATGCAGTCTGTTTCAGGCGATAAGCTCGGTGTTGCTCTGGCAAAAGAAGGTGGCATGTCTTTTATTTTCGGTTCACAGCCGATTGAATCACAGGCGGCTATGGTTGCACGTGTCAAGAATTATAAAGCCGGTTTTGTCATCAGTGATTCCAATATCACACCCGACACAACACTCGGTGAAATTCTTGATCTTGTAGAGAAAACAGGTCATTCCACAATGCCCGTTACGGATGACGGTTCGGCAAACGGAAAACTTCTCGGTCTCGTCACTTCACGTGATTACCGTGTTTCACGCATGGATAATGATGTTCCCGTAAAGGATTTCATGACACCGAGAGATCAGCTGATTGTCGGAGATACAAATGCGACACTCAGTGACTGCAATGATCTGATCTGGGTTCATAAGCTGAATACGCTTCCGATCGTTGATGAAGAAGATCATCTTCAGTATCTGGTGTTCCGTAAGGATTATGATTCCCATAAGGAAAATCCGTATGAACTGCTTGATGAAGAAAAGCGTCTGCTTGTAGGCGCCGGCATCAATACACGTGATTATAAGGAAAGAATTCCTGCTCTTGTCGAAGCAGGTGTTGACTGTCTGGTTATTGATTCATCCGACGGGTATTCCGAATGGCAGGCGGAGACGCTGAAGTTCGTCCGCGACACTTATGGCGACAAGGTTAAGATCGGCGCCGGAAACGTCGTTGACGAAGAGGGATTCAGATATCTGGCAGACCATGGGGCTGACTTTGTCAAGATCGGTATCGGCGGAGGTTCGATCTGTATTACAAGAGAGACAAAGGGAATCGGCCGCGGTCAGGCGACGGCTGTCATTGAAGTTGCGAAGGCAAGAGATAAATATTTTGAAGAAACAGGTATCTATGTACCGATCTGCAGCGACGGCGGTATTGTGTATGACTATCACATCGTTCTTGCACTTGCCATGGGCGCGGACTTCGTCATGCTGGGCAGATACTTCTCACGTTTTGAGGAAGCACCCGGTGAAAAACTGACAATCAACGGATCAATCGTTAAGGAATACTGGGGTGAAGGATCCAACCGTGCAAAGAACTGGCAGAGATATGATCTTGGCGGAAAGGGAAAACTCTCCTTTGAAGAGGGTGTTGATTCCTATGTGCCTTATGCCGGTACACTGAAGGACAACGTGACAATGACGGTTTACAAGATCAAGTCAACAATGTGCAACTGCGGTGCGCTTACGATCGCCGAACTGCAGAACAACGCCAAGCTTACACTTGTTTCCAGCACTTCCATCGTGGAAGGCGGCGCACATGACGTTATCGTCAAGAACAGTGAATCCTCACTGAAAGAGTAAATGAAAACAGGAATCAAATCCTGTTTTTTTAGTGAAATGATACAAACCGGTCATTCAGAAATTCATCGATATGATTACGGATATCGCTGAATACCGCGTTTTCGCCGCGTTCGGCAATCTCTCTCAGAATCATTTCCAGAAGAGCGGCTGTTTCCGGATGCATGTATTTTTTGTCATTTTTCTGCAGATAGTAATTCAGGGCGCTTTCCTGTGTATACTTTTCCTTCTGGTAAATCCGGCAGGCCGCCACTCTGTCACAGACCATTTCTATGACATATTTCTGCGGCATTCTGATGGGAATCCATTCTCCGTTGATCATATCGTACCAGTATTCCCAGTGATGTCTGTTTCTGCCTTTGTGGTGAAGCCAGCCGGCAGAGTAGCCGAACAGTTCCTTCTCATATACATAGGGAGAACGCCATCCCTGGAAATATCTGACGGAAACCCAGAATTCTGAAGGGCTGTATTTAGAGAGATCATGCGTCAGCCCCTGCTGATAAAGGCCGCACGCAAAACAGTTTTTCAATACTTCATAACGATGCTGATTTACCGTACCGAGATGTTTCCAAAACCGCTCCGGATAACTCATTTTCTGTTGATTTCCACTCATAACCTGTATTCTATTCTAACTTTCCGGCAACCGCAAGATTTACACAAAACAGTGTGCAATCATGGTAAAATAATCGCATGGAGAAAACTATGACACGAAGCGAACAGCGTGAAAAAGCAATGATCACGGTTTATCAGTATCTGCTGATGAAGAGAGATATTGATGAACTGATTGAAAATGTATATGAAGTGCCTTCAGCGGAAATCGATCAGTATTTCCGTAATGTAATCACATATTCCGTTAACAATGAAGAGCGTTATGCAGGGTATATCGGACAGGTTCTGAAAACCGGATGGTCTTATGAGCGGCTTGGCTGCATTGAAAAAGCCATTCTTCTTAACGGCTGTTCAGAATTTGATCTGAAGCAGGTTCAGGCAGCAGTCATTATCGATGAGGCTGTGGAGCTTGCCAAGAAATACTGTGACAGTGACACATATAAACTGATCAACAGTGTCCTGGATGTAATATGAGCCGGCGTGTCGTACCGGTCAGTACTTTGATCCGGTATCTGAAGCAGTCAATGGATTCCGATCCCGTTCTTCACGGCGTGATGATTGAAGGTGAAATTTCCAATTTCCGGCGGCCCTACAGCGGACACTGGTATTTTTCGCTGAAGGATGAAAAAGCAAGTCTGGCATGTGTGATGTTTGCCTCAAGCAACCGGAAGGTCGCATTTTCGCCCAAAAGCGGGGATAAGGTCATTCTTAAAGGGGATGTCAGTGTCTATGAACCGGAAGGGCGGATGCAGATGATTGCCACTGCCATGCAGCCAAGCGGTATCGGTGATCTGTATATTCAGCTGGAGGCTTTAAAGAAAAAACTGAATGCAGAGGGGCTCTTCAGGCCGGAGCACAAGAAGCCTCTGAAGCGTTTTCCGATGGATATTGCGCTTGTTACAGGGAATAATACCGCGGCGAGAGAAGATGTTCTGATTACATTGAAAAAAAGATGGCCTGCGGCACGTCTGACGGAATACCCTTGTCCTGTTCAGGGGGCAGAAGCTGCCGGAAAGATCATTCAGTCTCTGCTTCAGGCAGATACGGGTAATCATGATGTGATTCTTCTGGTCAGAGGCGGCGGATCACTTGAGGATCTCTGGTGTTTTAATGACGAACAGCTTGCGAGAACAATATATGCCATGAATACACCGGTTGTTACCGGTGTGGGTCATGAGACGGATACGACAATAGCAGATTATGTTTCGGATCTGCGGGCAAATACGCCCACAGGAGCAGTGGAAGCGGCAGTTTCGGATGCGGCTGAAGTAATGAATCACATACGGCATCTTAACGGCAGAATGCAGTATTCGCTGTCTCAGCGGCTGCGCGGCGAAAGAGCCAGATATGAAAAATTTGCCGGAAGTCAGGTATTCAGTCATCCTGAAAAGCTGATGCAGACACATGTCATTCATCTGCAGTATCTGGATGAAAAACTTCACCGGTATCATGTGACGATCTATGAAAACAAAGCGGAACTCAGTCTGCTTCTGCAGCGATTCCGGCAGATTATCGCCGGTAAAAAGGAAACTCTCTCAGCCGGTCTTTATGATGACAGGCTCAGACTGATTCAGGCTGTACGCAGACAGGTATATGAAGAGAGCGGATCACTTTCCCGGCTGCGTCAGCAGCTGCTGCACAGCGCGGAGAAGAGCATCATGACTTACCGGCGTGATCTTGCTTCAAGCGTATCAAAACTTGATTCTCTTTCACCCCTGAAAGTGCTTGAGAGAGGATACAGTATTGTGATGAAAGACGGACATACGGTAAGCAGAACGGATGAGATCAGTAATGATGATCTGATCAGTATCAGAATCAGTGACGGTCTGATCAATGCGGTCGTCACTTCGAAGGAGGAAATGAATGGCAGAGAAAGAGAAGACATTTGAAGAATCGATGGCAAGACTGGAAGAGATTGTCAGCGAACTCGAGAAGAATGAGAAACCGCTGGATGAAACCATTCAGATGTTCGAAGAGGGACTGAAGCTTGTCCGTGAATGTGACGGAAAACTGAAGGCTTTTGAAAAGCAGATCAATGATATCGTCAATGAGAATGAAGGTGAACAGAATGAGAATTGAAGATGTTCTTAAAGACAGTCTCTCTTCGGTTCATGAAAGCAGGGTTAAGGAAGCCATGCTGTATTCACTTCTTGCCGGCGGCAAGCGGATCAGACCTAATCTTCTTTATGCGGTTCTGAGAGGTTACGGCAGGGATGAGGCAGAAGGTGATTCCTTTGCGGCTGCGATCGAAATGATTCATACCTATTCTCTGATTCATGACGATCTTCCCGCCATGGATAACGATGATCTGAGACGGGGAAGAAAAACCTGTCATAAACAGTTTGATGAAGCGACGGCAATCCTTGCCGGTGACGGTCTTCTGACCCAGGCATTTGCCTCGGCAGCGGCATCTGAAGTACCGTCAGACATCAAAGGAAAATGTATTGCCGTACTTGCGGAAATGGCAGGTCCTGACGGAATGGTTCTCGGCCAGGATCTCGACATCCGTGAAGAAACAGGAGTGACCGACTGGGAGTCACTGAAGACAATCCATAAGTATAAAACTGGATGTCTTCTCAGTGCACCGCTGATGATAGGGGCTTTGATCAGCGGGCATGGTGATGATACGGAAAAGTGGCACGAGATCGGCGAAACGATCGGTCTTGCCTTCCAGATTCAGGACGATATTCTGGATGTTGTTCTGACAGCGGAAGAATTCGGAAAAAGCAATTCCGATGACCGTAATTCGAAGGTGACAAGTGTGTCGCTGCTCGGTATCGAAGAAGCAGAAAAGCTGATGATCCGGCTTTATGAAAGGGGAAAGGAACTCATCCGCAGTGTCAGCGGTTTTCAAAGTGATGAACTTGTTGGAATGATTACCGATATTCAGAACCGCAGAAAGTAGGATACATCTATGAAAATACAGGATATTAAAGATCCGGGATTCCTCAAGGATCTCACTTTGGGCGAACTGTATGATCTCAGTGATGACATCAGGAAGTTTCTGATTGAAAACATCGCCAGAACCGGCGGGCATCTTGCCAGCAATCTCGGTGTCGTTGAACTGACCTTGGCGCTTCATTATGTATTTAACTCACCCGAAGACAAAATCATTTTTGACGTCGGTCATCAGTGTTATACACATAAGATTCTTACCGGAAGAGCGGATAAGTTTTCCACGCTCCGCCAGTACAAAGGCATCAGCGGGTTTCAGAAACGCTGTGAAAGCCCGCATGATGTATGGGAGGCCGGACACAGCTCCACCTCACTGAGTGCAGCTCTGGGAATGGCGGTTGCCAGAGATTTCAAACATGAAGATTATCATATTGTTCCGGTAATCGGCGACGGAGCGATCGGCTCCGGCATGGCGCTTGAAGCGCTGAATCAGATCGGTTCGGAAAACCGGAACATCATCATTGTCTTCAATGACAATAACATGTCGATTTCAAAGAATGTAGGCGCCCTGACCTACGGGTTTTCCAAGCTGCGTTCTTCCCGCGGATATCATAATCTCAAATCGAATATGAAGCGGAATCTGCGCGGCAACGGCTTCGGTGAAGCAGTATACTCCGGTCTGAAATCCTTTAAGGATGCGGTAAAGGACGCGGTCATTGACGGAGGTATTTTCGAGCAGTTTAATCTCGACTACCTCGGCCCTGTCAACGGTCACAATATCAAGGACCTCGTGCAGTGTTTTGAGGTTGCGAAAGACCATGAAGGTCCGATTGTCATTCATGTAATGACGACAAAAGGGAAGGGGTATGCCCCCTGTGAAAGAGATAACTTCGGAAAGTGGCACGGTGTCAGTCCGTTTGATGTCAAGACCGGAAAACCGCTTCATTCTACTCCTGCCGGGTTCCATTCCTGGAGTGATGTGATGAGCAGTACAGTAAGGGAACTCGCCCGCAAAGATGACAGAATCGTTGCCGTGACTCCGGCGATGATCTACGGCTCCTCTCTTCAGGGGTTCTTCGCAGAGTTTCCGGAACGCAGTTTTGACTGCGGAATCGCGGAAGAACACGCTGCCACATTCTCTGCCGGACTGGCCATCAGCGGCATGCGGCCGTATCTGGAAATCTACAGTTCCTTCCTGCAGAGGGCATACGATCAGATTAACCATGATATCTGCCGTATGGATCTTCCGGTTGTCATCGGTGTGGATCATGCGGGTATTATAGGAGGTGACGGTGAAACCCATCACGGAATCTTCGATATTGGTCTGCTGACACCGCTTCCCAATATGATTCTGGCGCAGCCTGCCGACGGAGAAGAGGCAAGAAATCTTCTGTATACGGCGTTCAGACAGGAACATCCGTTTGCTCTGCGTTTTCCGAAAGGTGTTGTACAGACTGACCTCAATGAAAAAATGGAGGAAATTCCGATCGGTACCTGGACGGTTCATCATGATGCTGCAGACAACAGAATTGCCGTTCTGACATACGGAAATCAGGTTACAACGATTCTCGAAAAAGTCATCAGCAATGATATTCCCGTAACAGTTGTTAACTGCCGTTTCTTTAAACCGCTGGACCTGGATGTGCTGAGAATGCTCAGTGAACGCGGGATGAAGGCAATCGTATACGAGACGGATATGCTTGTGTCGGGACTCGGTTCCAGAATACTTGAAGCATGCTGTGACAACGGTATTGAACTGCCTGTGAAACGTTTCGGTATTCCCGATATTTATGTCGGTCAGGGAAGTTCAAGACAGCTGCGGAAGGAAATGGGAATCGACCTGAATTCTCTTCTGCAGGAGATTCAGCGTGAGATGGATTCATTTTAAGAATTATGATCAAACATCTGTATATTAAAAACTTTGTACTGATTGATGAACTGAATCTGGATTTTGAATCCGGATTCAGTGCTTTTACCGGTGAAACAGGTGCCGGTAAATCGATCCTGATCGATGCACTTTCTCTGCTTTCCTCGGAAAGAGCCAGTGCATCTTTTGTAATGAAAGGGAAGGATAAAGCGGTTATTGAAGGTACCTTTGATCTGTCCGGCAATCCTCATGCAGCGAAGGTGCTGCAGGAAGCAGGACTTGATCTGAATGAGGAAACAACCTTCACAAGAGAGATCAGCGCATCCGGAAAATCAGTGATCCGGATTGACAGAAGGATTGCCACACTGTCGTTAATGAAAGACTGTCTCCGCTATGAGATCGATATTCACGGACAAAGGGATAATCAGTATTTGCTCAGCACGGCAAATCATATACGTCTTCTGGACGAATATATTTCTGCCGGGGAGCTGACGAATAAAATGCACGAAGCGTTCAGGCGGTATGATTCTCTGCGTAAAGAGAAGGAAAAAGCTCTGACGGAAACATATAACGAAAATGATCTTGAATACTTCCGCTATCAGGTCAGTGAGATCGAAGAAGCAGATCTGAAAGAAGGGGAAGACGAGGAACTTGCGGAAAAGGAAAAGAATTTCAAGGCGATGCAGAATTCCTTCAGCAAGGTATCCCAGTTTTTTGCGTTATACGATGAATCGGTCAGTGACGGTCTGTATCAGATGAACCGTATTGTATCCACACTGCCGGAAGATGATCAGATTACACAGGTACAGACAGCTGTAAATGATGCGTATTACGCGGTGGCAGATGCGGCTGAACGTTTGCATCAGATCTATGATGATGTGGAAATGAGTGAAGAGGAGATCAACCGGATGGAAGAACGTCTTTTCACGATTCAGAAGCTGAAGAGAAAATACGGAAGGACGATTCCCGAAATCATGGAAAGACGTGATGAACTGCTCAACCGGATTGAGGCAATCGAAAACCGGCAGAGCTATATTGACAGAATCAGCAGAAAAGTGAATCAGGCATTTCAGGAATTTACTGATGCTGCTGTGGAAGTATCAAAAATCAGACATGATAAATCTGCCGAACTTGATGATAAGGTCAGACAGTCTCTTCTGGATCTGAAGCTTGAACATGCCCGTTTCCATACTTCCGTTACCGAAGGAGAACCTTCTGTAAACGGTATTGATAAAGTGGAATTCATGATTTCAATGAATCCCGGCGAGGAACTGAAGCCTCTTTCCAAAACTGCCAGCGGTGGTGAACTGAGCCGTCTTATGCTTGGCCTGAAAGAGATATTCAGCCGTCTGCAGGGAATTCAGACCGTGATTTTTGATGAAATCGATACCGGTGTAAGCGGACCCGTTGCCTCCGCAATCGGCAGAAAGATGAAGCAGCTCTCCGCTTCATGTCAGGTATTCAGTGTGACACATCTGGCGCAGGTCGCTTCTTTTGCGGACCAGAACTACCTTGTATCGAAATCCGTACAGGATGATGTGACAAGAACAGAAGTTCATCAGATGAACCGTGATGAGATTATCACTCAGCTTGCATTGATCGCGAGCGGTGTGCTTACGGAATCTTCACTTCAGGCTGCCAAGGAGCTTTACGGGAGGAATCACGGCTGATGGCACATGTTTACTTCCATATTGATCTGAATGCGTTCTTTGCCAATGCGGAGGTACTCCGTGATCCGTCACTGAAGGGAAAGCCGCTTGTGGTCTCCGGTCAGACAAGACGCAGTGTGGTATCCACCGCAAGCTATGAAGCCAGGAAATTCGGCATACACAGCGCGATGCCGATTGCTGAAGCGGAAAAGCTGTGCCGGGATCTTGAGATCATCAGCGGACATTTTGAACTGTACCGTTCACTTTCATCACAGTTCATGTCAATTGTCAGAAGCTATACACCGCTCGTGGAACAGGCCTCAATTGATGAATGCTACGCGGATATGACCGATGTGATCGGCAGATATAAATATCCTCTGGATCTTGCCTGGGAGCTGCAGAAGCGTGTACTGCAGGAAACCGGTCTGCCGTGTTCGATCGGTGTTGCGCCGAATTTGTTTCTGGCTAAGATGGCCAGCGAAATGAAGAAACCGATGGGGATTACGGTTCTGCGGATCAGGGATATACAGCAGAAGATGTGGCCGCTTCCCATCTCCGAAATGAGAGGTATCGGCAGGAAAACCGTTCCTTATATGAAAGAGATCGGCATACATACGATCGGTGATCTTGCCCGCTGGAAAAACATATCCGAACTGACACCGATTCTCGGCAAAAATACGGAAGATATGATCAAGCGCGCCAATGGTCTGGATTACAGGGAACTGATTACGGATTATGATCCCAAATCAATCGGCGTTTCCGAAACACTGCTTGAGGATGTCACGGACTACGATGAAATCAGAGGCCTTCTCAGAACATTGTCCCGCCGTCTTTCCGAAAGAATGAAGAAAGAAATGAAAGCCGCATACAGGGTCTCTGTTCGGATCTGTTATTATGATTTCCGGAATACCGACCGTTCCGTGAGACTTGATTATCCGGTTTTCCGTTCGGAAGATATCTTTCTGCAGGCAATCTCCCTGTTTGATCAGTTCTATGATGAAGGGGACTCTGTACGTCTTCTCGGCATCTCCGCGGATGATTTTGCCGGCAGTGCTGCAGTATCTCAGATGAATCTTTTTGATGAAGCGGAAGATGATATCACGGATGTGATTGAAGATCTGAACCGGCAGATGGGAATCCGATCTTTTGTAAAAGCAAGCAGTTTGGTAAAGAGTGATAAGTATGAATCTTGATCAGGCATTGAAGGAATACGGCACACATATAAAGATGAACCAGGGAAAAAGCCGTCGTACGGCAGCTTCCTACACCAGTGATCTGCGTGAATATTTTGCCTTTCTGAAAGAAAAAGGCATATCCGATACCGATGAAATCACCCCTGAATGGATTGATGAGTTCATGAAGCAGCAGCAGACGTACAAGCAGCAGGTTTCACTTGCACGTATGGCAGCTTCCAT
>CACXDM010000216.1 GCA_902766435.1 uncultured Erysipelotrichaceae bacterium
AAAAGAATTGACAGTATAAATGACAGAGGTATGATATTCACGGCATCGGACCCGCGTTTCCAACCGTTTATAAAAGCGTCAGAGGTCCGGTGCCGTTTATATTTCCCACATAAAAACAATGCCATAAGGCATTGCTTTGAGTGGTTATTTGTCTTTTCCGTTAATCACGCTTGATACGATACTGACAATAAACGATGTAAGAATTGCAGGCCATAAGCCGGTGATTGTGGATCCCTCCGAAATGTTAAATGCCATCATAATCACCAAACCGTTGATAATCAGTGAGAACAGACCAAACGTCATAACTGTGATCGGTATGGAAATGACTTTCAGTACCGGTTTGATAAACATATTCAGCAATGCAAGCACCGCAGCTGTAGCGACGATTGCCGTGTTGTCCGCAAATGTAATCTGATCAAGCAGACCGTCGGCGATAATGAGCGCGACACAGTCCGCGATCCATGTACCTAAGAACTTTTTCATGCCGCTTATTCTAGCACACAAATAATAAAATGAAATACCATATTTTCACAGTTTTCAAAGAAAGCTCTTACAACGGGATAAACTTGCCTGAAAGCCCCCTTTATGAAAAAATTATGGTAATGATTCCTCATGAAACGGGGAAAGATTTGCCGCATGAAAGGGAAGAAAAGCATTCCGGCAGGATATGCTTTGTGATGAATGATGAAACAGACAAAATGGTTAATTACAGCAGCAGGGGCTTTACTGCTGGCAGTCATGGCAGGAGGATTATTGCTGCTCCTGAATCAGAATAAAGAAGATCAGTCCCGGGAAACACTATATGTATCTTCTGCCGAGAAGACCGTAGAGATTGTCAGCCGGGATGGGGAAGAGACACTGACAGTGGTCAGAGGTATGCCGCTGGATGTCAGAATCAAACCGGTTGTCATTAAGGAAAACAAGCAGGATGAAGGAAAAGAATACCGGCTTGTCTTTATAGATGACAAAGAATATCTGATGACGGATGATCAGCTCTGCAGTGATATCAAAGATGCCGTATTGGAAAAGTCGGGATATGTCTGTCTGCCGGCTGTTCTCTATAAAGATGCATCAGGTCCTGCCATTTCCTCTATGGCCGAAAAGGGCAGTGAAGCGGAAATCATCGGCTTTGGCAAGGTGCTCTCTGACGGCAGTGTTGACAGATATCTTGTGAATACCGGCGGGGAACAGGGATATATCCGCAGCGAATACATTGTCAAGGATGAAGCAGAGATCAAGGATACCGTGGCAGATTTCCAGTATGAGAGGGAAGATAACTTCGGCGGCGGAGATGCATATACACTGGAATATCCTGATCTTGAAAAAGGAAACTTTGCGGATAATCCGATGCCGAAGGAAGTACGGGCAATCTATCTGAACCGGGCATGTATAGATACGATTGATGATTATATTGCGGTTGCCAAAGACAGCGATGTCAATGCATTCATCATTGATATGAAGGAAAGTGACGGACCGGCATATCAGTCTGAAGTAATAAAGGAATACAGTCCTTCATCCTATGCCGTGGCAGAGAACTCATTTGAATCATATAAAGAGGCTGTACGCAAATGCAGAGATGCAGGTATATATGTGATCGGCCGTATCGTAACATTCAAAGATGACTATTACGCAGAGGATCATCCCGAATATGCTCTGGCTGACAGCGGGACAGGAGATCCTTATATTCTCTCTTCTGCGTACTGGCCTTCTCCTTATCAGAGAGCCGTATGGGAATACAATATCCGTCTGGCAATCGAAGGTGCTGAAGAGATCGGTTTCAATGAGATCAATTTTGACTATATCCGTTTTCCTGACCTGATTACATTTCAGAAGGGAAACATCGATTTCAGAAACACGTATGATGAAACAATGGCCCAGGCAATCAACCGCTTCCTGATGTATGCCCGGGATGAACTCCATGAAAGAGGAGTCTATCTTTCCTGTGATGTATTCGGTGAAACATCCAATGACTATGTGGCCGCATACGGACAGTACTGGCCGATGATGTCAAACATCGCTGATGTCATGAGCGCAATGCCTTATCCCGATCATTTTGATACTCATGCGTATGGGATCGAACAGCCGGTATGGACTGTTCCGTATGAACTGCTCAGCAGCTGGGGTTCATATGTGAATCAGCGTCAGCAGGAGACTCCTTCTCCGGCAAAGGTCAGAACATGGCTGCAGGGATATGATACCTACTGGAAATATCCGAATGTCGAATATACGGCAGAGAAGATCAGTGAACAGATTGAAGGTCTTTACAGCGCCGGTCTGAATGACGGATACATGGTCTGGAATGCGCCGAGTGAGCTGTGGCGGTATCAGTCCTATGCGTCTGCCATGTACGACAGAACAGGTGAATAAAATACAGTGTCATGGATCTTGGAAACACCGATGAAACGGTTACTGCCTGATCTGATTTCACTTCCCGTAAATGAAAATACCCATTCCGGTATGATCCGGAATGGGTATTTAACGACTGCGTTTAAGAATACTGCCGGGAGTCAGTTCACACTTTTTTCCTCTTCCATCTGTTTGGCGACTTTGCGGACCGTTTCAATGTCCTCTTCCAGATCATCCGCAATGAATTCAATACTCTGTCCCTTCATCAGCTTTTTCCGTATGATGCTGTCACGGTAGTTGTTTTCACCTTTTGCAATCCCCTCTGACATTCCTCTGCCATGTCCGATCTCAATACCTTCTGT
>CACXDM010000217.1 GCA_902766435.1 uncultured Erysipelotrichaceae bacterium
ATCAGGGAAAGCGATCTGACTATCTCGGATCTTTCTGCCAAAAAGATTGCCACATATCTGACTCTGGTGCCGGAACGGATGAAAAAAGGAGCACAGCTGGAATTTGCAGAGGAAATGAAAAATGAGCTGCGGAATTCTTATGAATATGAGGTGGCAGAGAAGATCCTGAAACAGAAAACAGTCAGACAAACCGGAATCAAAGATGAGAATGAAATCCTGAATCTGACAAGGATGCTGCTGGTAAACAAGGATGTCGATCTGAGAAACACCCGTGTACCGCCGCATATCAGCCCTGAACTGTACAGAGAAACTGAGGAACTTCTTACTGAAATGAACCGGGTCTTCTGCAAAGAAAACAGCAGTCTTTTCTCGTCTTCATTATATGAACAGTACCGCTCAGACATGCTGTCAATACTGCTGAAGCTGCAGCTGCAGAGAAGATTTGATCACCCGGATTCAAGGCACTTCATCAGCTATACGGAAACAGGCGAAAACAATTACTCGCCGGCGGATCTGGAATATACAAGAAAGATCATCGGATTTCTGGAAGAAAAATATGGACAGAAAATCCGCCGGCCTGATCTGATCCGTGAATTCTCATCCTTCTTCCATTACATTCTCAAACAGATTCCCTTTGACTTTCAGAAGATGCGTCTTGCAGTATTCTCCACCGAAGGCAGAACAACGGCAGAATTGCTGCGGGATGAGCTCAGGAAACAGTGGGAGCCTTATATTGAAAGAGCGGATGTATTCAATCTTTACGAAATGCGCAGAATCAGATTCAGTGATTATGATTATGCCGTTTCTTCCTGGGATGTTGCCTATTACAGATATCCTGTTCCTCTTGTCAGTTTCAGGGGAATGAATCCGGCAGAAGACAGGAAGAAGCTTTTTGATGAATTGTTTGTCCATTGTTTCAGTGAGGAAACAGTCACTGAGATGATGTCTCTGCTGAGAGTCTTTGAGCATACACAGATGGACAGCTATATGACGCTGATCAACTCTCTGGCGGATCAGTATGGCCGGGATCAGAAACATGCCCGCAGAATTGCAGAAAAAGCTGTGAGCAGATTCTCTGCGGTCTCCTATTACAATCCCGCCAGTTCCATTTCGATGATTTTCCTGGACTACAGTGATACGTGCAAAGAGATCTTCGACATCTATGTGCCGGATGGAACTGTCTATTGGGGAACGGATATGGAGATCCATTGTTTTATTGTCGTCTGTCTGAAGCCTGATCTTCTGCTTTCAAAGATCAGAGCAGCTGATCAGATCCTGCAGATGCTCTGGCATGAACGGGAGCTGACTGACAGGCTGATCGAAAGAAAGGAAACGGTTCTTCCTGAAATTTACCATACTGTTCTGAAAAATAATACTCTGTGATCTGCACGAATGATCGGGCAGATTTTTATATTCATGCCGGCGGAAAGTACAGATAAGGTTTAAAAGGAAGAATATGAATATGAAGAATGTACTGATCGTTCACAGCTATAACGGCGATACCGCCGGCTCTTTTGCAAAGAATATTGAAAAAAGATGCAGGATAAACGGTCTGGAATATCGTTTTCCCTGTTTTCCTGTACGCATGGAAGCTTCCTATGAATCATGGAAGCGGGTAATGGATGAAGAAAAGATCGATGAGAATACAATCCTCATTGCCCATTCATTAGGAACACAGTTTGTGCCGAAATATATTGCTGAGAAGAATCTGAAAATTGATGCATATGTCAGTGTGGCGGGCTATCTTCATTATGAAGGCAGGGCAGATCTGGAAAGTATCAACCGGAACTTTGAACCGTCTGCGGAAGATTTTGAAAAGTGCCGCTCACTGATCAGAAGAAGAATCAGTCTTTACAGCGACAATGACCGTTTGAATTCCATTGAAAAACTGGAGGCGTACGCAGATATCCTGGATACACAGAAGATATTGGTAAGCGGGGCAGGTCATTTTGACCCGGCTTCCGGCATCCAGGTGCTGCCGCTTCCGGATGATTTCTTTACCGCCTGAATAATTGCACTAATCTAAGTGCTTATTCGTGCATTCACCTTTGACCGGGTGGATGCTATTTTTTAGTTGTCAAAAGAAATCCGGAGGATAAAACATGGATTACAAAGCTACAGCAGAACAGATTCTCAATCTCGTCGGCGGAAGTGAAAACATCAAATCCGCAACTCATTGCGCAACACGTCTTCGCTTGACAATCAATGATCTTTCAAAAGTGAATGAGGCGGAAATCAAGAAGATTCCCGGTCTGGTCGGCACAAACACAGTTGGTTCCCAGTACCAGATCATCGTCGGACCGCAGGTGGCAGATGTATTCAATGCATTTGTGGATGTCTCCGGCGTTGCGGCTGCACCATTGGCGGAAGAGGCACCGGTCAAAGTCAAAGAAAAGCTCACAGTCAAAACTGTTGTTAACAAGATTCTCGATACAGTCTCATCCTGCGTCACACCGCTGATCCCGATCATCACAGCAGCAGGTCTTGTTAAACTGATCGTCGCGATCTGCGGCCCCTCGATGTTCAACCTGCTTCCTGAAACAAGCAACTTCATGCGTCTCATGACATTCGTCGGTGATGCCGGATTCTACTTCTTCCCGGTCTATGTCGCTTATGGC
>CACXDM010000218.1 GCA_902766435.1 uncultured Erysipelotrichaceae bacterium
TTGCCGCAGCGGTTCAGAATATCCGCATACGTAATCGCCGCGCAGATCGAATCACTGTCGGGATGCTTGTGACCGATCACATAAATATTATTATTCATACCATTCCTCCGGAATTATATTACGCAGCGCTGAAAGCCATGCCGCGTCGGAATTCTTCATATTCATATCATATCAATAATGAAAAGAAAACGCATACCGAAATGCGCTTTCTGATCCTGTCAGTATGTAAGTATCTCGTTTCCTGTTTCCGTGATCAGGATTGTATGTTCCCACTGGGCGCTGTCGGAACGGTCTTTTGTATAGATCGTCCATCCGTTGTACGGATCGATCGTTACAGCAGCCTTGCCGGCATTGATCATCGGTTCAATCGTAATGACCATGCCCGGTACAAGAACCATACCCTTATGTCTGGAGCCGACATGAGCGACGAAAGGATCTTCGTGGAATTCCAGCCCGACGCCGTGCCCGCCGAGTTCGCGGACAACGCTGTAGCCCCTGGAACGGGCGTATTTGGAAATGGCATAGCCGATATCGCCTACCGTATTCCACGGCTGAGCAGCTTCAATACCGATCTCAAGACATTTCTTTGTTTCCTCAACGAGACGTTTTCTCTCCGGACTGACATTGCCGATCATGAACATTCTGCTCGCATCAGCGTAATATCCGTTCAGGATCGTCGTACAGTCCACATTAACGATATCTCCGTCCTTCAGACGGCACAGCCTGCTCGGAATTCCGTGACATACCTCACTGTTCACGGAAGTGCATACACTCTTGTGAAAACCTTCATATTTGTAAGGCGCACATACAGCGTTATGGGCATGTGTGTATTCTCTTACAATGTCATCAATTTCGGAAGTACGCATACCCGGTTTGATTAGTTTTGCGACTTCATCCAGAACACCGGTATTGATTACACCGGCATCCCTGATTCCCTGAATCATCGAAGGTCTTTTGATATACTTCTCATCAATGACCTCCATTCCCTTCCGGCGGCATTCTTCCATCCGCTCTCTGATATGATCGGGAATCGGTTCTTCTTCATCAATTTTCTGCCAAAGCAATTCGTCCATGATTAACCCGCTTTCTAATTTTGATTGGTGCTGCCGAACCCGCCGGTTCTTTCAGCCTCCGCCTCATCATCATATGTAACGGCAAAAGGAATGAATATCCCCTGCATAAATCCGTCTCCGGCATTGATTGTTACGGTTTTTCCGTCTCTTGAATCATTGATGATCTTGGCGAAAATATGTCCTTCATTATCCGCATTGTAATAATCACTGTCGATAATGCCGACGGTGTTGTCCAGCTGCAGACGGTATTTGAAGCCGAGTGAACTGCGCGGAAAAAGCATCAGAACATAACCCGTTTCAATTTTAGCACGGATTCCCGTCGGAATCAGTTTTTCACTTCCCGGCGTAACCGTCATGGCTTCAGGAGCGCGGAAATCATACCCGGCTGATCCTTTCGTCGCCCTGCGCGGCAAAGTGATTCCGTCATAGATCTTTTTCACTGTATCTTTTTCCGCTGAAGCATCATACTTCTTCCAAGCTTCCGCAAACTGTTCAAAACTGACTTTTTCAAACTGACCTGCTCTGATCATCTGCTTTCTCCTTCAAGGCACCGGCGATAAAGTCAGCCACTGCCTGTTCATACTGATATACCGTCAGGACAAGACTTTCCGGCAGCCGGTCTTTTTCCGGATAAAGCAGACCGTGAACCAGCTTCATGATGATGCCTTTCCTGTCCAGTGTCCGGATATAGGATGCGATATCCATGACATCCAGTGCCGGAAGCACCTTATATGCCGGATCTGAAGCTTCCTGAAACTGTTCCAGTATCAGGTCCAGCGTACTTTCCATATCATATACTTTTTCATCACTGAAGTCACACATCTCCATCAGGTCATCCATGACGCAGAGATAATAATCCATGATGCCGACAGAAGGCAGACAGGTTCTTGATCTGATCCTGTCGGTAATGATCTGTTCGGAATACAGTCCCCCTGTCAGAGGGTTATTCTGTTTGACCGCCGTCTCCAGAAGCATCGTATCCAGATACCATCTGTCCGCAAAAGCCGGAAGTGTAAACGGCGTGAAGGTGAATCTGTGTCCCACCGCCTGAGCGGCTGCCTTCAGACCGTCAAGATAACCTCTTCTCTTCGCATACCGCAGCTTCTCCTGATCGAATTCCAGAAAATCATACAGACCGCCATAAGGATGAATATAAGTAATGTGTTCACGTCCCATGTAATTCATATGCAGAACCGGATCATTCAGGTCAATCACCGTCACTTCCTCCGCGCCAAGACGCAGCGCAAAATCAACCGGACAATTGTCAAAATACCCTCCGTCCACATAACCGACATCATTGATGACTTTTACCGGAAAAGCCGGATACGCGGCTGCGGAGGCAATCAGCCAGTCCCTGCCGTTCTCCTTCATCATTTCCTTTGTCACATATACAGGATCATGGTTTTTCTGTGTGGCGGTAATACAGCCGAAATCAATATCCGAAGCAAAAAATCTTTCCGGATTGTAATACCGGTCAACCATTTGGATGAAAGGACCGATATCAACCCCATGGTCTCTGAGCCATGCCCGGAATGCCGGGACTACCTCGTTTCTGTCGCGGATCAGACTGCCAATACTTCTGTCATTCGGAACAAACCCGTTGATGATCTGATCTGATGTCAGGTTTTCATACATTTCAGTCAAAGCATCAAAATCGCCCTGTACGAGCATAGCCGCATTCAAGGCGCCGACAGATGTCCCGGTTATGATATTCCAGTCATCCATGCCGTATTTCTTCAGTGCTTCGATTACACCGGCCTGATAGATACCCCGTGTTCCTCCGCCGGCAAGCACAAGTGCCTTCTTACGCATATTTTCCTCCTGACTGACAAGCATTGTATCACTTCGGAAAGAAAAAGAAACAAGTTCCGTCTTTCAGTAAAAAAGCAGTCCGTTCAGACTGCATTCTCATATTTCATTCTTTCCGTCACCTGTCTGACTGTTCTGATACAGACAATCAGTACGTAAATCATTCCGAGCGACCATGCCGTCTGATCGGCAAACGTGATCGCATCATACCCGTAAAGAGGAACGAAGAATACACTGACGACCACTCTTCCGATCATTTCCACCGCGCCGGCAACCATCGCTCTTGAAGCATATCCGAGTCCCTGGATACTGACCCGGCAGACATTGAGGATACCCAGTGTCCACCAGAACAGACCCATCCGGAACAGGTATTTATATGCCGCATCCAGTACCTCAGCCGCATCGGAACTGACAAACAGCATGGCAAGATTCCGGCCGAAGAGAATCAGTATGCCGCCGGCAATAATACCGTACAGTACGCCGACCACCGCTCCCTGAAAGATTCCCTTCTTGATCCGTTCAGGCTGACGGGCGCCGTAGTTCTGGGCCGCAAATGTCGAAACTGCCGTAGCGAGAGCATCAAACGGACACATCATGAACTGCTTGATCTTCATTCCCGCCGTAAACCCGGAAACATATACTGTTCCAAGACCGTTATTGGCTGCCTGCATAACCATTGAACCGATTGCCGTCACTGACCAGTTCAGTCCCATGGGGATACCCATCCGCATCAGTCTGCCGGAAATCTCGGAAGAGATGACCATATCCTCCTTCTGCGGCCGCAGTACATCAAATTTCCTGATAATCAGAATCAGACAGAGTATACCGCTGACTGCCTGGGAAAAGACGGTCGCTGCCGCCGCTCCGGTTACACCCCAGTGCAGAACAAGGATACAGAAAAAATCGAGAGCGATATTCAGAACAGCTGAAAATGCCAGAAACAGAAACGGCGTCTTTGAATCACCGATTGAACGGAGAATACCTGACAGAAGATTGTATAAGAGCGTAAACGGAATGCCGAGAAAGATCACCAGAAGATAATTCCGCGCATCGGCAAAAATCAGATCGGGAACCTGCAGCATTCTTAATATCTGACTGCAGAGAACGACTGTCATCAGCGTCATGACCACTGCAAGCACTGCCGTCCAGAACATTGCGTTGAAAACGTATTTCCGCATCGTCGGATAATCCTTTGCGCCGTATCTCTGCGCCACCGGAACGGCAAATCCCGCGCACAGTCCGAGACAGAAGCCGAGCACGAGAAACTGCACACTTGAAGAAGCACCGACTGCAGCCAGAGAATCGGACCCCAAAGTCCTGCCGACAATTGCGGCATCCATCATATTGTATGTCTGCTGAAACAGATTGCCCATCAGCATCGGAAAGGCAAAGGTCAGAATCAGTCTGAGCGGTCTGCCTTCAGTCATCGATTTCTTCATCCGCTGTTCCTCCGTACCGGCTTTCAGCCGTTCATTCCCTGAAATCCTACCTTAATTGCTTCTCTCATCCGTATGAATTTCACTTCCTCTTCATACAGACCGTTTTTCGCCGCAATCAGTTCACATGCCTTCATATAGAAAAGCCGTCTAAGTGTATTTGATCCGACAAGATGCATCAGATCTTCACAGATACCGATCGCCTCCCGGTGCCTGTCCGCCATCGCCAGTTCAACTGCATCGAGAAATCTGCTTGTCACTTCATCATCAACGCCGTTTTTCCGCAGTTCTTCAATGAAGGCAGTGCATTCACTTTTCATATCCAGTATATAGAAAGTCAGAACCGGCCCGAGCTGGAATAATCTGTCTGTTCTGCCGTTTTTTTCCTGCAGGGAAATATACTGCAGCGCTTTGTCATACTGATCCGCCATGATCAGCGCAATAACCATACTGTTATGAATACTGCCGTCAAAACGGTGAATATCCCGGAGATGACAATACCGTATGATTTTTTCCAGTCTCTGTCTTGCTTCAAGATAATTGCCGGAAAGAATCAAAGCCGAAGCCCGGTGGTAATCCATTTCAACAACGCGTTCGAACATATAAAGACCGAGCAGATTATTCATGCATCTGCTGAAAAGCTGCCATGCTTCACTGAATCTGCCGGCTGCCGCATATCCTCTAGCGGCAATATATTCCATGAATGTATGCATCAGTTTATACTCATCCGAAACGACAATGTTTCCGGATGCCTTCTCAAAGCAGTCAAGGGCTTCTTTCTCCCTGCCGGCTTCCTGATAAAGTCTGCCCTTCAGAATCAGAAAATAATTGAACAGCTCCTCTTTCAAAGCAGCAGCGTATTCTTCAACGATCTGCACCTTTTTCAGCTGGTCCTCACGGCTGACCGTCTGGAAGATGACCTCATAGCTCATCACCGCAAGATCATAGTATTCGAATGCCAGACTGTAACGGTACTTGTTTCTGCCTGCTTTCAGAGCGTCATAGACTTCATCCATCTTCTTCTGGGAAACGATACCCCACGCTTCAAGCAGCTGCCGGAAAAGTCCCTTTACTTCCTCTGCCGTTTCCGGACTCAGATCGATCTCATCAAATTCCGAAAAGAGCTTCTCTTTCTCACTGTCCGTCATGACCGTTTTCATGCGTTCAATCTTTGCAAGACGCGAAGGATCAATGCCCAGTGATTTTGCGGCAAAGGACTGGCTGATTCCGTCATTGATGCGTGTGCGGCGGATCAGATATCCGAGCTTGTACTGATCAGATTTTTCAAATAAAAGTGTCTGATTTGTAAAAACCATCTGCGTTTTCAGGGAATTACCCCTTCCTCCTTTCCGCGTATTCTGAAAAGAAAAAGGCCGTTTGATCTATATCCGGCGCCCCTGACAATGAACCGATACCTGTCCGCATATGTCATCCCCCTCTGACAGAGAAAATATATCATAACAACTTACAGTATGCCAATTTGACGCCTGTCTTATTCATCTTTGGACCAATTTCATATATAATTGTTGATTGTAGCAAACGGAGGTAATCATGAAACTGAATACTGCTGTCTTCTTCGGCGGTGAATCCGTCGAACATGAAGTGTCGATCATATCCGCTCATCAGGCAATCAATGCCCTTGATAAGAATAAATATAATGTCATCCCGGTATACGTCTCCAAGGACAGAAAGATGTACTGTTCCGATCTGCTCAAAGACATGGATAATTTCAAGGATCTCAACGGTCTTACCGGCAAATGTGATCAGGTAACAATCACCCGCGAGGATAACCGTGTCGTCATCAGACCGGTTAAGCAGAAACTTTTCGGAAACAAGGAAATCGGTACGATCGATGTTGCCATTCCCGTCATGCACGGCACCAACGGTGAAGACGGAACTATACAGGGCTTTCTGGAAATGCTGAAAGTTCCCTATGCGGGATGCGATCTTTACAGCGCGGCCGTCGGTCAGGACAAGGTACTGCAGAAACATATTCTGCGGGACAATGATCTGCCCATCACCAACTGGTTCTGGGTATATGCATCCGAAATGGATGACAACCGGGAGGAAGTACTCCGCCGTGTCCATAAGCTGATCTACCCTGTTATCCTGAAACCGGCAAGAACCGGCTCTTCGGTCGGCATTTCCATCGCTCACAATGATGAGGAATATCTTGAGTGCTTTGATGAAGCAAGACAGTACGATGAAAAGATCATCACCGAAAAAGTCGTCAAACCGATGCGTGAAATCAACTGTTCCGTTCTCGGCGACAGCTTCCATGCCGAGGCAAGCGTACTTGAGGAAGTCGGACACAGTTCTGCCAACGAGCTCCTTGACTTCAAGGATAAATATCAGTCCGGCGGCAAAAGCAAGACCGGCGGATCAAAAGGCATGGCAGGTACGGCAAGAATCGTACCGGCTGATCTTCCCGAATCCCAGACACAGCTGATTCAGGATTATGCCCTGAAGACATTCAAGGTTCTCGGCTCTTCCGGTGTATGCCGGATTGACTTCCTGATGGATGCCGAAACAAAACGGGTATACGTCAATGAGATCAATACCATCCCGGGATCCCTTGCCTTCTATCTCTGGGACAAGAACGGTGTAAACTTCACACAGCTGATGGACAGACTTGTTCAGCTTGCCCTCGACCGTGAAAGAAGAAGATCGAGAATGACATTCTCCTATGACACCAACCTTCTCAGCACCTACACAGACGGCGGCACAAAGGGATTGAAAAACGATGACTGAATTCTCCTGGAAACAGGAGTTTTCTTTTTGCCGGAAAGAAAAAAACACATCCGAAGACGTGTTTGTAAGCTCATCCCACAGCAGGAACAGATGCCCGCTCCTTCCATTTTCCGCTCAGGAGATAGATTGATCCGATAAAGAACGGAACCAGTCCCGAAAGCGCGTTACCGTACCAGAATCCCCTGATCCCCCAGTTCAGAACAACTCCCAGCAGAAGCGCCAGACCGATTCTTGAGACAATGCCGTCCAGTAAGGCAACTGCCAGATTGAGTTTCGAATTGCCTGAGCCGTTGATCAGCGCAAAGTTTGCCGGACGAAGCGTAGCTCCGGTATACTGCACAAGCGCAACCGGAATATATGTCAGCGCAAGCTTAAGTACATCAGGATCACTTGAGAACAGTCCGAAGAGCCATTCGGGACGGAAGACCGTAATCAGCGCCATGATGCTGGAAGGCACCAGCACAACAAAGAAGGCCGTCAGCACAACTTCGGGAACACGCTTGATCTTTCCCGCTCCGAGTGCCTGGGCAATCATCGCACCGCCGGCGCTGGAAACCGCCTGAGAAATGATGCCGATGATGTTCTCCAGCTTACGGGCAATACCCGTTACGGCAACTGCCGTTACGCCGTATGTATTGACATAGGAATTGACAAACAGCATGGAGAATGTGATTGCGGCCGACTGAATGACCATCGGAATACCAAGGGAGATCAGCGGATGAATCACCTCCGGATAAATACGGAAATGTTCCGGTCTGAAATCGAAGTAGAACTGTTCCCTGTTCCGGTAAAGCAGCCGCAGAGCAAACATGAAGCTGACACCCTGTCCGATGACCGTCCCAAGAGCTGCTCCGAAAGGTCCCATACCCATACCGGCAACAAACACCAGATCAAGAATCAGATTGATCACTGAAGCGATTGCGATAAAGATAAACGGATGACGGGAATCACCCATGCCGCGCAGGATCGCTGAGACAAGATTATATCCGTAAATGAATATCAGTCCGCTGATACATGTAACCGCGTAGTCACGCGTCATATTCCAGGCGTCTGCCGGCGTATTCAGCCACCGCATCAGACCGCTGATCCCGAAGAACATGACAATCATGACGATTACCGCAGCGCTCATCAGCAGTGTAAACAGTGTGCCGACCATCATGCCGACTCTATCCCTTCTGCCTTCTCCGACATATCTGGAAATGAGAATCTGTCCGGCATTGGAGAAACCCATCGCAATAAATGTCAGCAGCATCAGTAAATCACCGCCGATGGATACTGCCGCAAGACCGCCCGAGCCGACAAACCTGCCGACAACAATCATATCCACCATGTTGTATACCGTCTGCAGCAGTCCCGAGAAGAACAGCGGCATCGCAAAAGAAAGCAGCGTCTTCGGGACACTGCCGGTTGTCAGATCTCTGATCAGTTCTTTTTTCTCACTCATATACCAGCTCCGAATTACGCCGTATATCATACCATGCTTTACCGGCTTGTAAACCTCACTGTCCAAGGTATTCCTCAAGACAAAGATTATTCTCAGTCATATCCCGGGCAGCTTCTTCTCCGACATAACGATAATGCCACGGTTCATGATAAACACCTGTAGTACTGCTCTTATCCTGCGGATACCGTTCAACGAAGCCGTATTCCCAGCAGTGTTCCTGCAGCCAGCTGTATGTCTGATTCATTCTGCTGTCATCTTCGGAATTGACATCGACACAAAGCCCTGTCTGATGTTCGCTCGTTCCCGGCTTCATAACCCAGCTTCCGGCTTCCCTTACGGCATCCTCATGGGAATATCCCTCTTCCTCATATGCCGCGATCCGTGTTTCCAGTATTTCCTTCTGGGCATCATAAGAGCGGTAGCCCGAACGGACAAAGAGGTCAATTCCTTCACTTCTTGCCTGATCAAACATCGCCTGCAGGTACGGAAGTATCCGGCTGTCCACTCTTTCCCCGTTGGTGAGTTCGGTCAGTTCGGGCTCATATCCGCGGGAAAGCGGATGATCCTGATTCACCAGAATCAGATACCATTCCTTCGGCTGTGAAAACCTGTCCGCCGTTCTGAACAGAAGCAGAACCAGAACCGCCGTCAATACCATCAGCGGAATCACATAACCTTTCAGATGTTTTCTTTTTTTCCTTCGCGCCATAAAAATAGTATACTATCCACAACAGAAAAAATCCGGGAGGTTTCGCATATGGGTAAAATCGTCGCTGTCGGCGGAGGTGAGCTCGGTCTGCGTGAAACATGGGAGATCGACCGCTATATCGCTTCCCTTTCACCGAACAGATATCCGAAACTGCTGTTTATCCCCACGGCAAGTCATGATACGGAAAGCTATATTCAGGTTGTATCGGAAGTATACGGGGAATTCGGCTGCCGTACGGAAGCGCTTTGTCTGGAAAGCAGACAATATACACCGCATGAGATCGAAGGCATGATTCTTTCATCCGATATCATTTATGTCGGCGGCGGAGATACCGAATACATGATGAACAAATGGCATGAATACGGTGTAGACAGTCTGCTGAAAAAAGCATGGCACAGAAATATTGTTCTCTCCGGTCTGAGTGCCGGATCAGACTGCTGGTTTATCGCCGGATACGCAGACAGTGAATTTCTGCAGGGTGTCGAAAATCCGAAGTTCAAATGGATCAAAGGACTGGGTCTGCTTCCGTTCCTTCATACCCCGCATTACAACGATCCTGCCCGCAGAGGGTTCGATGACGCGCTGAAAGGACAGATTACAGATGCGGTTGCCCTGGACAACAATACGGCATTCGTGGATATAGACGGGAATTACTCGGTATTCCGGGCCGATCTGAATATGCACGCATATTATTTCCGCAATGACGGCACATCTTCCCTCAGATCCGTGATCGAATGATAAAATAGAAACGCAAGGAGAAAAAACAATGCCAACAGCTCACAATAACGCGGCACCTGACGCTGTCGCAAAAACAGTCCTCATGCCCGGAGATCCCCTCAGGGCAAAGTTCATCGCCGATACATTTCTGGAAGATGCGGTACTGGTCAATGACGTACGCGGCATCAACGGCTATACGGGCAAATGGAAAGGCGTACCGGTCACGGTAATGGCCTCCGGAATGGGAATGCCGAGTATCGGTATCTATTCCTATGAACTCTTTAAATTCTATGATGTGGACAATATCATCCGTATCGGCTCTGCCGGCAGCTATGTCAGAGAACTGGATGTCTATGATGTCCTTCTTGTTTCAGGTGCCTATTCACTTTCCACTTATGCCAAAGTGCAGTGCGGCAGTGACGCAGACACCATGTATCCCTCAGATGAACTGAATGAAAAAATCAGAATTTCCGCCAGAAACCAGAAGGTACATATCAAGGAAGGTCTGATTTACAGCAGTGATGTCTTCTATCCCGAATCAACGGATTATCTGCAGGATATTATTCATGTACGGGGATGCAAGGCAGTTGAAATGGAGAGCTTCGCATTGTTTTCCAATGCCAATGTCACCGGCAAGAACGCTGCCTGCCTGCTGACAATCTCCGACAGCTTTGTTTCAAAAAATGATACAAGTCCGGAAGAAAGAGTATCTTCCTTCACCACGATGATGAAGATCGCTCTTGATACGGTACTGCTGAAATAACACCCTTGAGGATATGCGCCGCATATCCTTTTTTTCCGGAAA
>CACXDM010000219.1 GCA_902766435.1 uncultured Erysipelotrichaceae bacterium
GCGGATCTGAATACGGATGTAACGACAGGTGCCACGGCATCCTTCACAGACGGTTCCGTCAAGGCAATGGTGGCGGAAGCACTGAAGATGGCGGGCAAATAGGAGGAAGATCATGAGTGAAAACAAAGAAAAGAAACAGGGATTTTTCTCACAGCTTCTGACCCAGAACCCGGTATTCGGTCTTTATCTCGGTATCTGTTCGACTCTTGCCATCACGACGACAATCAACAATGCTCTCGGTATGGGTATTGCCGTTGTCTTCGTCCTGGTACTCTCGAACATTCTGGTATCCTGTGTCAGAAACATCACACCCGAGGATATTCATATTCCGGTGTATATCGTCATTATCGCTACGCTTGTTACAATCGCGGGCATGCTGATTCAGGCCTTTACACCCAGTCTGTATCAGGCTCTCGGCGCGTTTATCGACCTGATTGTCGTCAACTGCATTATTCTGGGAAGAGCGGAAGCATTTGCCAGCAAGAACACGGTAGGGGCATCCGCGAAGGACGGCCTGATGATGGGTATCTCCTATACACTCGGACTGCTTGCGATGTCTTTGATCAGACAGATTCTCGGAACCGGTGTTCTGAGTCTGGACAATCCGTTTAACAATACGCAGATCTTTGCCCTGCGTCTGCTTCCGGAAGGATTTGAGATTCCTCTGTTTACAACACCTACCGGCGCATTCCTGACATTTGCGTGCATCGCAGCGGCAATCGCGGCTTACAACAACAGCCTCAATGAGGAAAAGCCGATCAAGAAAGGAGCGAAGTAATGAATCTCTTTACATTGTTTATCAGCGCAATGCTGATCAATAACATCATCCTTTCCAAATTCCTCGGCATGTGTCCGTTCATGGGCGTATCCACAAAGATGGATTCGGCAGTCGGCATGGGCCTTGCGGTTATCTTCGTTATTTTCGGCGCTTCGATTCTGTCCTGGCTGCTGTACTACTTTGTACTTGTACCGCTCGGACTCGAATACATGGAACTGATCTGTTTCATTCTTCTGATTGCGGCATTCGTTCAGTTCGTTGAGATGTTCATCAAGAAGACATCCCCGGCGCTTTACAAGCAGCTCGGTATCTATCTTCCTCTGATTACAACAAACTGTGCTGTACTCTATGTCGCGATGGACAACATTACACAGGAATACAACCTGATTGAAACAATCGTTAATTCGATTGCTGTTCCGGCCGGATTCATGCTGATGCTGTGCATCTTCGCCACAATGCGTGAGAGACTGAATGCCAACGATGTTCCGAAGGCGTTCCAGGGCAACCCGATCGCATTTGTCGTAGCTGCCATTATGGCGATTGCCTTCAGCTCTCTTGCCGGTCTGGTCTGATATGAACGGATTCTTTGCGGTTCTGATTGCAGTGGCGCTCGTTGGCATCAACGTTCTGCTCTACAGAATGAACCGGGCTACTCCCGTACCCGAGGGCTGTGAAAATCTGAAGCCGGACTGTTCGGCATGCGGGATCAGGGACTGTGCGGTGCGCAGTCAGATGATAGGAGAGAGGGATAAATAATGGCAATCGTAAAAGCGGTATTACTGATGCTGATACTCGGCGGCGTAATCGGTATGTTTCTCGGCATAGCCGGTGAAAAGCTGTATGTCGCTCCGGATACAAGAGAAGAAGATATTCTGGCCATGCTGCCGGGATATAACTGCGGCGGATGCGGCAACCCCGGTTGTTCGGGAATGGCTGCCAAGCTGGTCTCCGGTGAAAGCACAATTGAACAATGTAAGCCTTGTAAGGCGGATATGAAGGAAAAGATCCGTCAGTATCTGGCAGAACACAGCGGGAATGCATAATTTCCCGCTTTTTTTTCGGAACAGACAAAAAAACGGTAATAGTATTACCGGATAGGAGAAACACAGTTGGAAAAGAAAATGTATGAATAAAGCCGTTTTTGCGGCAGATGGGGTAAAATATTCAGCGTCCGGTACCGTATGTATGCCGGAAAAAAGAAAAAGTCCCGAACGGGACTCATGCGCAGGGGCGACTAGTGGGACTCGAACCCACGAGTGCTGGAGCCACAATCCAGTGTGTTGACCAACTTCACCATAGCCGCCATGTGCTTTTCAATATTAGCACATTGTTTTTTTCAACTCAACAAAAAATTGAAAGGGAAATATGGAAGTGATGATCGGCGGGGAATACAGACCCGTAATAGTGGAACGGAAAAGAATCAAGAATATGTATCTGCGGATCAATGAAGACGGTTCTCTTCATGTGACGTGCAGCAGAAAGTTCAGTGACCGGGATATTCTGCTGTTTATCAGGGAGAAGGAGCGATGGATCATGAAAACCGAGGCGGAACAGAAAGACATTTCAGTCTCTGCACTGACCGGCAGCCAGTCGGATGAGGCGTATTGGCTCGGAAAGAAAATGAAGGTGATAAAAGGACCTTCTTCACGAAGCAGGGTGCTGATCGGTGAAGATACAATCGAATACGGTCTCAGAACCGGTTCGGAAGAGGAGATCGCCCGCCTGTTTTACCGGGCCGCCGCGAGACAGACAGCGGTCATGATCCGGGACAGAAGAGGGGAGTGGGATGAAAAGATCTGCCGTCTGAACAGAATCACTCTTCCCGATATCTCTGTCAGATATATGACAAGCAGATGGGGATCCTGTACACCGGCAAAAGGGACAATCCGGATTTCCTCCCGGCTGATGCATTTCCCGCCGGCCTGTCTGGATTATGTTCTTCTGCATGAATACACACATCTGCTTGTTCCGAATCATTCAAAGAAATTCTGGGATATAGTAGAATACTATATGCCTGA
>CACXDM010000220.1 GCA_902766435.1 uncultured Erysipelotrichaceae bacterium
ATACTTGAAAATGTTAAAAAAGCCGATAAATAAAGGGGATTTGAGCAATCCCCTTTATTAGGTAGTGGAGCTGAGGGCACGACCCGCTGATAATTCTGTCTGAAAATAACGAATCTTACCGAATTCTATAGTCTAACCCTGCTTAGGCTGGTTTCATCATGGCATTTTAACCAGTATGAATGTCTTGAAACTGCAGGCTCTGGCTACGAATCGGCTACGAATAAGAATTATCAGCGAAATAGAAAGGTCATTTATCAAATATGACACTACAGTTTGAATACTTTTACGGAAATGAAGCAGAACAATACGCTTTCTTCCGGATCCCTAAAACACTGTTTACAGATGATCGTTTCAAGAATGTATCAGTGCATGCAAAGGTACTATATGGACTGCTCCTGGATCGGACATATCTTTCCGTGGAAAACGGGTGGTTTGATGATCAGGGAAGAGCATATATCCACTTCTCTATCGAGGATATCACAAAAGAGCTACATTGCGGCAGAACAAAAGCAATCCAGCTGCTTCAGGAACTGGACACAGGAAAAGGAATCGGTCTGATCGAAAAAGAACGGGTTGGTCAGGGAAACGCCAACCGCATATACGTGAAGAAATTCATTTCAGAAGTTCAGAAAACAGACTTCAAGAAGTCCGAAATCTGTACTTCCAGAAGTCCGGAAAATGAACTTCTAGAAGTTCAGAATCTGAACCCTAATAAGACTGAAAAGAATAAGACTGAAAGAGTAAGAAAAGAAAATACACAAAGAAAAGCCTACGGGCAGTATCAGAATGTCCTCCTTTCAGACATGGATCTCACAAAACTTCGCACAGAATTCCCATATGACTGGCTTGATCGTATCGAGGCTGTATCTGCTTATGTGGAATCCACCGGAAAGAAATATAGGAACTATCTGGCAACAATCCGCAACTGGGCAAGAAATGACAAAAAGAAAGTCCTTAACCGCTCTCCGGATTATTCTGTTCCAGAAGGAGACTGCCTGTTATGAAACCCCTTATCAGCATTACAGACGATATGATAGCAGTTCATACAGTCCGTGAATATAATGACGGATTACTGTACTGCCCTGTATGCCATCAGAAGAAGCAGACCAGGCTTATCTGGAATGGATCCCCTGTCGTTGTCAGCTGCATGTGCCGGTGCGAGGAGGAAGCATATGAAGCAGAACAGAAAACCTTCCGTGAACGCGAGAGAATGAACACGATTCGTTCTCTGAAGGCTTCCGGGCTGCAGGATCCGATGCTCAAAGACTATACTTTCGAACACGATTACAGTACGGATCCGGTCATGGATAAAGCCCATAAGTATGTTGAGCGTTGGCATGCCTGTTATGAAAACAACATTGGTCTTCTTCTGTTCGGTCCTGTCGGTACAGGTAAAACATTCTTCGCCGGATGCATTGCTAATGCCCTTCTGGATCAATGCGTCCCTGTTCTCATGACCAATTTCAGCAAAATCATCAATACACTGAGCGGAATGTATAACGAAGACAAGAATGCTTATATCGAAAGCCTGAGCTCCTATGACCTGCTTATTATCGATGACCTGGGCATTGAACGAAACACAGAATATGTCCTGGAACAGATATACAGCATTATCGACGCACGATACCGCAGCAGAAAACCGATGATCATCACAACCAATCTCGGACTGAATGACATGAGAAATGCAGCCGCCTCTGATATCCGGTATGCCAGAATCTATGACAGAATCCTTGAAATATGTCAGCCAATCCCCTTTACCGGAAAGAATTATCGGTTGGAAAAAGCGAGAACGAACATGGAAATTGCCCGGCAGATCCTTCTTTATGACAGCTTTTATTTAAGTTCCACCCCTCATAATAATCAAGTTTTTCAGAATTATATTTCATCACCAAAGCCGAAAAAAAGAGAGCCTCCGCAGGAGGTGAAGACAACACCAAATAGTTGGTGTAGCAAGTTACACCAATTATGTTGGTTACACTTGTCCTCCGGAGGGTCTTAGCCAGACAGGCTGTATCCCCTCGCCTGCCGGCACATCTTCGGCACTCATATCTCTGCATGAGATACTCATCACCGAAACGAAAGGATCCCATCCATGGCACATTGCGAGAAATATAAAAGAGCGGATACCTCTGCTATGTTCATTCATTACGAACGCACGCCTGATCATCAGCTTTCCAACAAAGATATCGACACTGCCAGGTCTCATCTGAACTACAATGTCGCAGCCAATGATCAGCCGCTTCCGCAGCATAAGTTCCTTGCCATCCGTCTGAAACAGATCCAGACCAACAATCGGAAGAACCAGAATGTAGTCTGTGACTGGGTCATTACACAACCCAGGGATGTCAAAGAACAGGACAGCCGCGCATTCTTTCTTGCCGTATATAAGTTTGCTTCAGAAAGATATGGCAAGGAAAATGTGGTATCCGCTTATGTGCACATGGATGAGATCGGTCAGACACCGCATATGCATTTCTGTTTTATGCCGGTCGAGAAGCTGGAAGATGGTACAAAAAAACTGAATGCCAAGGTTATAGTAGACCGGGCAGAACTGCAGCAGTTTCATCCGGATCTGCAGAAAGCAATAGATGAAGCCCTCGGTTATCATGTCTCCATCACCTCCGGCATCACCAGGGAACAAGGCGGCAATAAGACAGTAAAACAACTGAAGGAAGAAACAGCCAGGAAAGAGAAAATTCCCCAGGGGAAGAAAAAGGTCTTGTCTTCCGATCTCACCTACACTGCCAATGAAAGCAAACAGTTGCATGAGCTTGCGGCAGATGGTATATCGTTCCAGATTCAGAAGAAGGACCTTATTGAACGGCAGAAGAAACTGGAGCGGATAGAGAAGTATTATTCTGACAGGCTTGCCAAATTACAGAAACAGGAACATGAATTATC
>CACXDM010000221.1 GCA_902766435.1 uncultured Erysipelotrichaceae bacterium
AGGGACGGACACACGCCCCCTATCCATTTCTGGATTACATTTGTTTAAAGCTTACCTTACAGGGTGAAGATCCCGGAAGCTTACTGTCTGTATCCGTGCCAAATGAATAATATGCCCCGATTCTGACCGCTTTGGCATCCGGGCCGTGACCGACATCCCGGGTACGGATTACCGGCATTTGAGGCGGGATATGCTTTTTCAGCAGGTCATACACCGACAGTTTAAGACCTGCCTTTTCATATTCGGTAAATGTCCCGAGAACTACGCCGGCGATCTTCTGAAATGCGCCGGTCTGATCCAGCTGATTCAGCATTGTGCTGATCCTGCCGGATTCTCCGCCGAGCGACTCCAGCAGAAGGATTTTATCCTTCAGATCCGGCCAATATGCAGTACCTGCCAGTTTCAGGAAACACCGGATATTTCCTCCCACAACAATACCGGAAAGCGTATTTCCCTGAAGAAACGTATATTCAGGTGTAAACAGCGGAGCCTCATTCCCCTGAAGATAAGCGCGGAAACGCTCTTTCTGCCGAACACCGTCACAGCGGATCAGATTGACCACGGAATACAGTACGGAAGACTTTCCGGTCTTTGCATATACCGCATTAATCACTGATGTCAGATCACTGTATCCCCAGAATTCTTTATCTGAAGCAGCGATAACACCATAATCGAGATATTTCAGTACTCCGTTTGCCAGATCACCGCCTGAAATATCGAAAATGACGTCAACACTTTCATCACGGTAAAAGCGCATCAGATCTTCCGCTCTTTCTTCATCGGACGCGCTGTATTCGTCACTCACGGCAAAAACATGCGGTGAAACAACCGTTTCAACACCGAGAGAAAACAGGACTTCTGTCAGTTTTCTGAGTTCTGCTTCCCGCTCGGGATCATAACCGTTTGAACAGACTGTAAGTGCTGCCTTCATTTCCTGTCCTTCCCGGTAATTACCGTACCGCCCTTTGCAAGAACCGCCAGCATACGGATCATTTCTTCTGTCTCACCCGTACAGCCCTGTCCGAAGGTGTTTTCCGGACACGCTGCAGCGGTTTGCTTTACGGCATCATTCAGTGCTTTCCATGAAACCGTTTCGTCTTCTGCCGTAATCCATGCCGGATCTTCATCCTTCAGCCATATCTGATTCAGGTGTTCACGGTAATTCATGATATCCCCGAAGAATGCATGGCTGATCACGGCAGCAGAACCGGTCTTTTTTCTTCTTTCCTCTGTATAAGCATCATCATACGGAGTTTTGCAGAATACAGCCGTACAGCCGTAATACAGAACACCGTAAAGCGCAGCTGCTGTTTCCGCCGTGTCCTCTGTGAGAATCATGATGCTGGATCCTTTTGTGATTCCGGATTCCTTCAGTTTGACAGCTGTCCGTACGGTAAGACCTGCAAGTTTCTTGTACAAAATTATCTGACCATTGTCATTTACCGCCTCGTTTTCCAGATTTCCCAAAGCAGCATAGAAAAAATCATCAATGAAATCCGAGCCTGATTTCAGCCCGTCGTTCCTTGCCTTCATTGCCTGTCCGGTCTGTCTCAGA
Organism: uncultured Erysipelotrichaceae bacterium; assembly: GCA_902766435.1. GTDB lineage: Bacteria > Bacillota_I > Bacilli_A > Erysipelotrichales > Erysipelotrichaceae > Bulleidia. Next base: position 1,556 of record CACXDM010000221.1, read on the forward strand.
ACAACATACATGTTGTTTTTCTCTTCCCGGTAATTCAGCCTGACATCTTCATTTCCCACAGCGTACCGCAGCTTTGAATCACTGTATACTCTTCCGGCAAGAGGATCCGTATTGCATATGTCACGGATGTTGATGATGTCCTGCCATGCCTCCGCTTCCGGAATATGAAAATGGATATGGTGTGTCTGCCCTTTTCCGTCTGCCGTACGGATTACGCCCATGCACTGATCCGGAAGAATCTTTCCGAAATACTCAATCCCCATATCATTCAGCTGGGGAAGATACCTGTCCACAACGGAAAAATCCTTTACCAATACCTGAATATCAATGATCGGTTTGGCATAGGCGCACCGGATGGATGTTCCGCCGACATGCTGGATATCCCGGGCGTCATCCCCCATGATGTCTTTGATTTTTGCAATTGTATCCTGCGCGGTTTTTTCCCATTCGGGATCATGCGGATAAAGCGCCACTTTTCCGTCTTCGAGTCCGAGTATCATCACGCACCTCCGTGAATTATGTTCCTTCCATATTTTCTCCGAAAACATGGAATATGAAAACAAATAATTGTATATATACTCTTCTCAGATGATATGATTTTTTCATGAAGACAATACTCAGTATCGTAATACCCGTATACAACACAAACAGATATTTTCCGGCATGTCTGGAATCGGCAGTCTCACAGCTGGACGATGAGGCGGAGATCATCATTGTCGATGACGGCTCCACTGACGGCAGCGGTGAAACAGCACTTTTGTTTCAGGAAAAATATCCTTCATTGATCCGTGTAATCCGGCAGGAAAACCGCGGCAACACCATCGCCAGATACGCCGGCATCCGGGAAACATCAGGTGAATACATTGCCTTTCTGGATTCCGATGATCTGCTTGATCCTTCGTGGTATTCCTCCATACGTTCGGTGATAGATCAGCATGTGCCTGATATGATCATTCTCCGCTGGCAGAAATTTGATGATGAAGGACATCTGTTCGAAACGGAAAGACCCCCGCTTTTTGCGGAAGGACCTGTCGCCAAGGAAGATGTCATAAAGGTATATCTTTCATCCCAGAGGGTTACCGGTCTGCCGCTGAAGGTCGTGAAAAGAACCATGTTTACGGAGGATACAGATTACAGTGACAACGGGAAAAGACGTCTGATGGAAGACAAGCTCATGAGCATGCAGCTGTTCAGGAACGCTTCCTCATTCTGGTATCTGCCGCAGGTTCTGTATCATTACCGGACGAATCTTTCGGGCATTACGGTCAGAACACATGAAAACGAACACCGTACACTGACATATACATATCCTCCCCTGCTTGGTTTCCTGAAAGACACCGGGTTTGACAGCGAAGAATACAGACTGCTTCTGGTTGAAAACTATGCATCCGTCATGTGGGAGATCATCCTGAAAATGCACCGTACATTACCGTATGAGAAAAATATGGAGGCTTACAGGGAAATCCATGATTTCCCCTTCACTTCCCTTATACCGGAAAGGATTGATTCCTTTGCACTGGCGGAATACAAAACAGCAGGCATACGTTTCCTGCTTGATGAGAAGTACGAGGAACTGTATGAATATGTTGGTGAAATCCGGAAAAATCCTGATCTTGATCACATGCCCCATCTCAGAAAACTCGGAAAAATATAACGGACGGTATTATTCCGCCCGTTTTATTCTGATGCGTTCTTCAATCTCATCAGCGACATCACTGACCTGATCGTCAATATGAAGCAGTTTCTCATCCCAGTCCGGCGCATAGTCCGCTTCCGTCCACCAGAGATGCATTTTGGCATCCGTCAGTTCGTCACGGTTCGGCTTCATATCACGCCTCTGCTGTGTTTCTTCGAAACTCAGATCATAGTAGTAGGAAAATATATCGTTTCCATACAGCTGATTGGCATACTGAAACAGTTCCCGGTACCAGTCAGCTTTCATAATCCCTTCAAGAATCACGATTTCGGCATGTTCATGACCGTAGGCAAGCATCAGTTTCAGAAGTGGGATTGATTTCGGATTCGGCTCATCCTTCACATGAAGAATTTCACGGCGGATGACATCCTGTGAAAGACGCATTGTTCCGCGGCCCAGACGTTTCTGAAGTTCTTTTGCGAGTGTTGTCTTGCCGCTGCAGGAATTTCCCCGGATTGTGATCAGTAACCTCATATTTCTGCCCTTTCTCAACTGAATTTTACCAGACATTTTATATACACTCCATAAAACGATTTTATAATATGAGTATTGCTGGAGACTGCACTATGAATAAGATTGAAAAAGACATCCGGGAAAACAAAGCCTTTCTTCAGCTGAATGAAGAAGACAGAGAGGCCATTCTGAAATACTGCAGTGAATGTCCGTCTGCCGCAGAACTGTACAGCCGTGAAACAAAGCGCTCTGCCGGGAAAGAAGGCGGAGAATACATGCAGGCAATGAACCGCTTCTTTTCATTTTTCGTTCCCAATGCCCGCAACTGGCGCCGTATGCACGAACGTTCTTTTATTGACGATCTGTTCTTTCAGGCAGCGTCTCATCCGGAGCGTACTGCTGTCGTTGATGAAAACGGAACACGTTTTACAACCTATGCCGAATTCACTTCACTGATCAGGAAAACTGCCGGCAAACTCCGGGGAATGCATCTGACACCCGGGTCATTTATCGTCATCAACATGGGACGCTGCCGTGAATATCTCACTGCGTTTTATGCGGTGATCTATGCCGGATATGCGGTGATACCGCTTGTGCCGGAAATACCCGCAGAACGTGAAAGATACATCATTGATGAGTCAAAAAGCGAACTGACAATTCACCGGGATTTCTTTTCCGGTATCGAACAGTATGAAGAATATGATGCCCCTGCCCGCAGAGAAGATGACAACGCCCTGATGTTATACACATCCGGATCAACCGGAAGACCGAAAGGCGTCTATTTCCATTTCGGTCCTCTTTCAAGGCTGTATCAGAATGCCATCGTTCTGCTTGACGGAATCGATCCCATAATTTACGGATCATCCATTGCCTATTCATTTGCGGCAATCTCCGTGGATACGTTCCATGTATTCTGCGCCGGCGGAACAATGCATATTCTCCCTGATGAAGTGCGTAAGGACGTATTTGCGATGAATGCATATTACCGTAAACATCAGCTGACAACAGGAAATGTCCATCCCCGTCTCCATAAGATGTTCGATCCGGGCCCACAGCTCAGACGCATCTTTACCAGCGGTCACCGCATCACGGAGTTCTGGTCTGATCAGTTTGAGACAATTCTCGGATATGGTCTTGCGGAAACGTTCTCCGTAGCGACATACTTCGTTCTTGACAAATCCTATGCCGCAACGCCTGTCGGCAAACAGATGGGCGGCTTCCGCGTGACCGTCTGTGACAAAGACGGCAGAGAGGTACCGGACGGGACACAGGGTGAAGTACGCATTGCCGGAGATCTGGCGGAAGGTTATTTCAACATGCCGGAACTGACGGCGGAAACATTTGAGAAACAGCCCGACGGCACAGTTCTTCTGCATACACATGACATCGGATACAAGGATGAAAACGGTGATCTTGTACTCGTAAACCGGGATGACTGGATGGTCAAGATCAACGGCATGAGTGTCAATCCGGCAGAAATCGATTATGCAATGTCTCAGATTCCGGGAATCAGTGAGACCGCCGCAAAGGGATTTACCGACCGTCTGGGCAGTTCGTATCTCTGTTCGTTTTACGCTACGGATGATCCTGCATATGAACCGGATCCCGAATACCTGAAAAAAGAGCTCTCACGGACATTGATGGACTACATGATTCCTTCCGTATTTGTCAAAATGGATCGTCTGCCCCAGACTGTCAGTTCAAAGGTTGATTACACAAAGCTGATGCCGCCTGCCGATCCGGTTGTTTCTTCAGAATATGAAGAGCCTGCCGATGATCTTGAACAGGCTGTATGTGAAGCTTTTGCGAAGGTTCTGAAACTAGAGAAGGTCGGAAGAAATGATGACTTCTTCCGGCTGGGCGGAGATTCTCTTTCCGTTATGGAAACAGTGGCAGAACTGAATCATGATTCCGTATCTGTCGGAATGATCGTTCAGGAAAAGACCCCTGCCCGCATTGCGGAACAAATCAGACAAATACAGTCAGACGCAGACAAAGCGCCCAAGGAAGCCTGCACCCTTACCCCATATCAGAAACGCTATCTGGAATTCTGCACGATGGCAGGAAACATCACGATGGGAAACAGTCCCGTTCTCTGGGAATTCGACTTGTCTTTCTGTACTCCCTTACAGCTGAAAGAAGCAGTGGCAGAGGTCATGAATGCCCACCCTTCCTTCCGCACAATTCTTCACCGGAATAAAGACGGGAAAGTTATTCAGACATTTGACGGAAGTATACTTCCGCCGGAAATCACCTCTGTACCCCGGGAACAGATTGAGGAACTGACTGACTCCCTGCATAAACCGTTTACCCTGTTTGAGAGTCCTTTATACCGCACACAGATCATCGATACCGGACATAAACTGTTTCTTTACCTTGATATCCACCACATCATCACCGATGCCGTATCCCAGCAGAATATCCTGCGTGATATTCTCAGTGCTCTGCAGGGAAAACCTCTTCCTGCCGACCCATACCGGAACTGGCTCAGCCGTATTGACGAAAGAGATCATAACGGTGAAATAACGGCATTGGAAAAACAGCTGACCGATTCATTCGGAAACGGTAAATATACTGTCCGTCCGGAATTCGATCATACTGATCCTTCATTTCACACATCAACACTCAGATATACTGCCGTGATTGATCCTCAATATCTGAAAAAGCGCAGTGACGGTCATTCCGCCGGTATTCAGACAGCGCTCATCAGCTGCGCTCTGAAGGCACTTCACAAGGATACCGGAAGAGACCGTGTGATGGTGAACTGGCTGTACAGCGGACGCGATACCTCAGCGAAGCAGAATATGACGGGTCTTCTGATTTCCGCCATGCCGGCAGCCGCGGATTTTTCCCTGGTCAGCAATGTACCGGAACTGTTCACTGCCGTTGATACATTTAATGAACAGTATCTGATTGAAGCAGAACTGTCACCCGGCACTTTACTGAGCGGACCGTTTGAAAAGGACATCATGACCGTGAATTATACGATGTTCACTTCTGACAAAGATGACGCGCATGTCAGAAGACACAGTCTGATCAACCGCAACACTGCCAACACAAATATCTTCTATATCATTGTGAACGAATATGAAGATCACAGCGCTGAGATTCTCTTCAAATACAATGACACCCTTTACAGTGAATCCCATATCAGGGAATTTGCCCGCTTCTTCTTTGAAGCAGCTGCCGAATGCGCGGAAAAGGAAAGCTGGCTGAAGATCACCGGTCAGAATACAGATTAATCACTGAAGCCCTCCGTAAGTCCCCGAAGGGCTTTTCTTAATGCGGGTGCGGATTCGGAAACAAAAAAACAGCCTTCTGATTCAGAAGACTGCATGGTTGTAAATCATCAGAAGCCGAGACTGTCGTTTACCAGAATGACGTGAATCCTGTCCGCATGTTTTGAATACCTGGTAATCAGAAACTGGCAGCAGATTGTATCCGGTGATTTACAGTCGGCGCATGCGCCTGTTTTGACACAGGGATTGTTTCCGTTAAAGCGCTGGTTGTTGATCGGCGCCGCGACATTGCGGGCACGCTTCATCGCTGCGTCAGTGTCACTGCATACCTTGTTCATACCTACAATAAGGATGACTTTCTTCGGTCCGTAGGCAATGGCGGAGACACGGTTGGCATTACCGTCAATGTTTACAAGTACTCCGTCTTCGGTAAGAGCATTGCAGCTGGCAAGGAATACATCCGCATCATATGCCGCCAGCATGGCAGCTCTGCGGTCTGCCGCCTCATCGCGGTCAATAAAGTTGTAGTTTCCTTCTTTCAGCGCTTTGACAAGTCCGATTTCAATCACGGACATGCCGCCGCCCATCGTGGAAGTACTTCCTTCGGGAATCAGGGAAAGCGCTGTTTTCAGAGCTTCCTCTTTGCC
>CACXDM010000222.1 GCA_902766435.1 uncultured Erysipelotrichaceae bacterium
ATCGGATTCCAGCTTGAGAATCTCAAAATAATAACTTGCCCAGTTCAGCTTATATCTTCCGCTTTCACCTGTCTCCTGACCGAGAATGCCGTTCTCCGTATTGGAGTATCTCGCATAGATTCCCGTTTCCGGACCGAAGAAGTTTCTGAGCTTTTCCTTTACTTCATCCGTCAATGTCTCGGAAGTGGAGATAATCGTTTTAACACATGAATCGTTCTTGAAAGTCTTCGACCAGAAATCAACAGCGGTTTCCAAAGTTGAGGCATATCCGATTAAAGCTGTACACCTTTTTTCAGTCATGACATGATAATAATCTGTCAGATTCTTATGAGAAAGATTACTGATATCCAACTGCCAGATATTATCTATTTTCTGTTGTTCCGTTGTAGCTGTCGGTCGGGCACGGAGGTAGCACATCGGATCATGGTCAGCGTATCCGGCGAGTGTTCCGAAGTATTTCAGATCCGCAATATGGCGCTCCCTTTTACCGAGATCCTGAACAATCTGAAATGGAACTCCTGTTGATCCGCTTGTATACATCTTATGCGTTTTAACATGATCAAATGAATGAACTAAAACAGTATCATAATTCTCATTTAATGTCTTTTCATTCATTACGGGAAAGTCCGAGAGACTCAGTTCTTTTCCCTTCAGGTATGAATAATATTCAGAGTTCTCTGTCACATAGTTCAGAAGATCTCTGAGCTCTTTTACTCCTTTGCCTGAGTTGATCTCACGTGTGTATTCGGGATCTTCCATTTTCTGGGCAATATCATTCATATTCACCCGCAGCGCGTCACTGTATTCCACACCTTCCGTAAATAAATTCTTCGTACTCCGTACACCCTTTTTCTCCATGTATACTTCTTCTTTGATTTCCATAAGATAATACAGGGTACTGATAGTCGGCACTTCGATGCCGTGTTTGTTTGCCAGCTGAACTGCAGTTCCCGCAAGATAATCATTTTCCGTCTTGTTCTCGCGAATGACATCCTCAAGCATTGATGTCTTCTTACTGCCGATATACGAAATGTAATAATTCAGAATATCCCGGATATCTTTCTCTGTAAGATCGACACCTTCTGCCTGTGCAATTCGGAGAAATTCTTCCATTGCCTGACGGCAAATAATCTGCAGGTCCTCGTATATTTTAAAAAGAGAATAATCAGCTCCGGTAAGAGCAGTTATACTGTTCCCCGCCACATTCAGCATCCACTTTTTCCAGACCATATGACGGATATCTTTCTCAATGATGACCGGGACTTTTGCCTCATGAAAAATAGAGAACACTTCTTCAACATGTCCATTAAACTTCGGATTACTTGTGCCAATATGCAGTGTTCCGGGATTCTGATAGGAAAAGCCTTCCGGTATCCTCACAGTATTCGGCCCCTGCATATATCCTTCGAGAACCACATTTTGGGGGAAATGCTCTCTGTAAAACAAATACGCCGCAATACCGTTTTCCAATGGCATTATGACTGTCTCATCCGATACTACCGCACGAACATCCGGCAGCGAAGATTTAAGATCATAGTTCTTAACACAAATCACAAGCAAATCCAATGGTTTTTCCAGTTCTTCTTTTGAAGAAATCATATCAGGTTTGAATTGCTCACCGTTTATCATCGTTTCGGCATTCTCAAATTTCTTCCGTCTGTCCCCTGACAGAACAAGACTGAAACTTTTTCCGTATTTCCGGTACATTTTGTGAGCGATTGGTACACCAATCGCCCCCAAACCGATCAATCCGGTTTTCAATTCCTTCATCCGACACCTCCTCCATCATTCTTTCGTGAAAGATTGAAATTGATCTTCTCTGTCCGCGTTTTCTCTTTATTACTTCGTTTGAAAAAACATATCGGTTAACAATAATTGTCACAAACAGGTCCAAAATAAGGCACCCTTCTCAGGATGCCTCAGGTAAATCACTCTTTCCAAACACCATTCGTGGCAAAGTGATATTCCTTGCCGTCAATTGTCCGGTCACCGGTTGCCATAATACCGTTCTCATCGAACCAGTACCAGCTGCCGTCGATCTTCTTCCATCCGAATCCCTGGTATCCGTTGTTATCGAACCAGCACCAGCCTGTATCCAGATGTTTCCAGCCTGTAGCCATTGAACCGTCATTGTTCAGATAGTACTTCCTGCCGTCAATCTCCGTCAGTCCGCCTGTCTGCATAATGCCGTCTCCGGCCATGTAATACCATTTGCCGCTGTCCTTAACCCAGCCGGTCCTGATCTTTCCGTTTTCATCGAAGTAATACCATCCGGCATCAAACTTCTTCCAGCCAACAGCCATCTTACCGTCTTCATTCAGGTAATACTGCTC
>CACXDM010000223.1 GCA_902766435.1 uncultured Erysipelotrichaceae bacterium
CTCTGGGCTCTTCTATGCCGCAGAGCGTACGCGCTGTTTCCGCAGCAGAGACCGCAATATGGGCAAGCTCCTCAGCCGTGGGACAAGGAATAACAACACAATCGGAATAGACAAGAAGTCCGTCCTCACCGAGATTCTTATTCGGGCAGTCCATCAGAAAGCTTGAAGAAACAACTTTGACGCCTAGCTTCGTCTTGATGATCTGCAGAGCAGGTCTCAGCATATCTCCCGTCGTATGTACGGCACCGGACACAAGACCATCCGCATCATTCAGTTTCACCATCATAATGCCCCAATACATCGGATCAGATATTGTCACAGCTGCCTCTTCCCTGCTGAGGCCTTTGTTTTTACGAAGCTCATACAAAGCATCTGCGTACGCTTCCGCTTTTCCGCTTGTCTGCGGATCGATGATCTCAATTTCACCAAGATCAACACTGTTTTCTGCGGCAGTATCCCGGATCTTCTTCTCCTCACCGATTAATACCGGAACGGCAATTCCTTCTTTCTGCAGAATCACTGCCGCCTTGATTGTACGAAGATCATCACCTTCGGGAAAAACGATTCTTTTCGGATCAGCCTTTGCCTTTTCTTTAACCTTTTCAATCATGCTCATTATCTGTTACTCCTGTTTCAGCGGATCTTGAAATCCATATTCTTAAAGCCTGACCACACCGGTTTTCCGGTATATGTTCTTGCTTCCGTTTCATTTCTGAGTACTTTCAGTACGGAGAAGGCCATCGCCTCCTGTTCCATTTCACCGGGATATTCAAAGATCTCCGCAATCCATCCGCAGCGCTCTCTGATTCCTTCAGCGATGTCACTGAAGCGGACCAGGCCGCCGGTCAGAAGGATACCGTCAACTTTGCCGCAGAGAACCGTACTCATCTCACCGATCATCTTGCAGATCTGATAGATCATCGTATTCCATACAAGTACAGCTTTGGGATCTCCGTTTTCCTTCATCTTATGAACGGCATCCGCGCTGGATGTCCCGAACAGACTGACAAATCCGCCTGCTCTTGAACACATCAGCCTGACATCACTTACCGAGTGGGCTTCAATATAATCAAGCAGCGGAAGAACAGGAACCGTTCCGATTCTCGTCGGCGTAAACGCTCCTTCTCCGTCTGCCCCCATATTTCCGTCTACCATTCTGCCGTGGTCGTGCGCGCTGACCGTAATACCCCCGTCAATATGGGCGACAATAAAATTACAGTCTTCATATTTACGGCCTGTTTTCCCGGCATGAAATTCAGCCACTGCCTTCTGGTTGAGAACATGGGAATGAGAAACTCTGTAAACTCCGCTGATGCCGGTCAGTCTGGCCAGATCAGAATATTCATCCACATTCGTCGGATTCAGTGTATAGGCTTTTGTGCCGAATGCATTGGCAAATTTCCATGCCAGCATGACACCGAGCTTGGCCGGATGTTCGCTGCCGCCCACAGCCGCCTCCGTATCATTGTACAGACGCTGATCGATCACCGTCACCCCGCCGGGCTGTGTATACGCGCTGCCTCCCCTGCCGACAAATACATCAACTGATGCCGGATCCGTATTTTCTTCTTTCAGAATGTTCAGAATCACCTGATACCTGAACGGAATCTGATCATTCACATGGGGATACTGAAGAAGTACCGGCGCATCATGAAAAACGCTCTTTTCAAAGAGCAGATCTTCGTTTTCAAACAGACTCACCTTTGTCGAGGTAGAGCCCGGATTTATTACAAGGATTCTGTATTTTCTGTCGGTTTCCGTCATATTGACCTCCTGTTCCTGCTGTACTTACAGGCGGAACTGTAACAGCAGTATTTTATAACTGAGCCGTTTGATTGACAAGAATATCACATATGACGGAAGAAGAAAAAAAGCTGCCCGCAGACAGCTTCAGTCCAGATTCAGTGATGCTATGCGGGATGTATCCGCCGCAATTGTCAGATAGTCGGTATTCTGCAGAACGTAGTCCGCATCCACATCCGTAACAACCTTTTTTTCATTCTCCCGGCGGATACCGATGATATTGACGCCGTATATTTCCCTGAGATTCAGCTGGGAAAGACTTCTTCCCTGCCACAGTTCGGGAACCTTGATCTCCATGATCGCGTAGTCATTTGTCATCTGATAGATATCAATAATCTTCGGATTGATCAGAGAAAGAGCAACCCTCTGTCCCATCTCATACTCCGGCTGAATCACCGTATCGGCCCCGACCCGTTCCATGACGTATTTATAGCGTTCATTATTTGCCTTCGCGATGATGTTCTTTATTCCCAGTTCCTTGAGGTTCAGAATCGCCATAACACTTTCTTCCAGATGGGAGCCCATTGAGACAATCGCCACATCGGCATCCTGAACACCTGCTTCCTTCAGCATTTCAATATCTCTGGCATCGGCGCACACCACATTCGGAATACGCTCCGATAGTTCCTGCACGACAAGATTATCCCTGTCAATGGCGATCAGGTCCGTTCCCGTATCGGAGATCGTTACGGCAACCGCGTTGCCGAAGTTTCCCAGACCGATAACGACATACAACATTCTGCTTGTTTCAGACATAATTCCTCCCTGTTAACCGATAATGATTTCCGCATCCGGATAGATGACACGGTTGTCCCGTCTGATATCTTTATGAAAAGCGGTGAATATACTGAGCGGTCCCATACGGCCGATAAACATCAGCAGCATAATTACAATCCTGCCCGGCACCGAAAGAGATGATGTGATGCCGGCGGAAATACCGACTGTGGCAATTGCCGAGAACACCTCAAACAGCAGCGGCAGAAGATTAATGCCCGGCTCGGTGATCGTAAGGATCAGCGTCATGACAAATATGATAAAGAAGTACAGCGTAGCAATCATGAATGCCTGCTTGAGAAGATCCGAGGAGATACGGCGGTGTCTGATTACGGCATCCCCGTGCTTCTGACTCAGCGAATTAATTGCCGTGGATGTCAGAACAGCAGCCGTTGTTGTCTTGATTCCGCCGGCCGTACCACCGGGAGAGCCGCCGATCATCATATACAGACACATGATCAGAAGCATCGGTCTTGTACACCTGCCGATGGTAACAGTGGAGAATCCCGCCGTACGCAGAGTCACTGACTGAAACAGACTGGTCAGCAGTTTTTCACCGTCCGTAAGATTCCGCAGCGTGCCGGGATTCGGTGATTCAAGCACAGCGAACAGCACAGCACCGGAAACAAGCAGAAACCCCGTTGTCCGCAGAACAACCGTAGCGTGTTCGGAAAGATACCGGTGGGACCGCCTGATCACAGTCCCCCTTCTGAAGCGTGAAATAATCAGATCATACAGTTCAAACCATACGACAAAACCGAGACCGCCGGTGATAATCAGAAACATAATCGTCAAGTTGATCAGAGGATCTCCGGCGTAGATCATGAGACTGTCTGAGCCGATACAGTCAAAACCCGAATTGGTGAAAGCCGACACGGACAGGAACACGGAATTAAACAGTCCTTCCCCCGTATCAAACAGCTGTGTCATCCGGACGCTCAGCAGCAGAAAACCTATTGTTTCAAATATCACGGTATACAGAATAATCTTCCTGATATATTTCGGCACATCATACAGATCACTCTTGCCCGAACCTGCCGCAAACAGTTTCTTTTCAACCGTAGCCATCCGTCTTTTATTACGCTGAATGATGATCGCGATGATCGTCATCGGGCCAAGTCCTCCTAACTGCATCAGAGCAATCAGAATGATCTTGCCGAAAAGACTGTACTGAGAAGCTACCGTTACCGTTGTCAGCCCCGTCACGCATACGGCACTGACCGCTACGAACAGATTGTCCAGATAACCGACCGGTTTACGGATATTGGCAAACGGCAGCGTCAGCAGCAGAGAACCGGTAAAGATGATGATCAGAAATGAGATCATCAGCAGTTTTTCCGGACTGTTTGCTTTTGCCATCCGTTCGATCAGCGGTGTTCTGTTTCCCGGATACAGCAGTTCCATGAATTCCTTCATGCGGTTTACTCTTCCTACACATTATAATAGTGTCTCTTTCCGTTGTAAGCAAAATCCCGTTCCATCATCCGTATTAAAATTGCATTAAAAAAGGCTCTGCCCCGTTAAGAAGCAGAACCATTTTGGTATTAAGCGTCAATTGTCGAAATTCTGAGTGTAATCTCTTCAAGCACGTCGAGAAGAGCCTTTACGGTATCAAGCGACGTGAAGATCGTAACATTGTTTTCCACCGCGCACATACGGATCAAAGCGCCGTCATTGATCTCATTGTCGGAATTGATGTTTCTTGTATTGATGACATATGTGATATGTCCCTGTCTGATCGCACCCGGGATATCCAAAGGATCCTCACTGATCTTCTTACGGATATGTGTGCGGATACCGTTTTTCTTCAGGAATTCCGCCGTACCTCTGGTCGCCTCGATATTGAAGCCGAGATCGTAGAATCTTCTGATCAGCGGCAGCGCTTCCTCTTTGTCATCATCAGCGATCGTTGCAAATACGGTACCGTAGTTTTTCAGATTCATGCCGGATGCCTGCAGTGCCTTATACAGCGCGCGGTTGAGTCTGTCATCATATCCGATCGCTTCACCGGTAGATTTCATCTCAGGTGAAAGATAAGCGTCCAGTCCCTTGATCTTGGAGAATGAGAATACGGGAACCTTGACATAGTAACGGTTCTTTTCATCGGGATACAGATCAAACAGACCCTGTTCCTTCAGACTCTTCCCCAGAATGACTTCCGTCGCAATATCCGCGAGGGAGTATCCTGTCGACTTGGAAAGGAACGGAACAGTACGTGAAGATCTGGGATTCACTTCGATGACATATACATTTTCCTGTTTGTCGACAATGAACTGAATGTTGTAGATACCGATAATGCCGATGCCGAGACCGAGCTTCTTAGTGTACTGGAGGATGATTCCCTTCACCTTATCGGAAATACTGAATGCAGGATATACGGAAATGGAGTCACCGGAATGAATGCCGGTGCGTTCAACCAGTTCCATAATACCGGGAATGAATACATTTCTGCCGTCACAGACCGCATCCACTTCCACTTCCTTGCCGCTGATATATTTATCCACGAGAACCGGCTTTTCCTCATCAATCTCAACAGCTGTCTTAAGATAGTGCTTCAGCTGTTCTTCATTTCCGACAATCTGCATCGCTCTGCCGCCGAGGACAAAGCTTGGACGGACCAGTACCGGATAACCGATCTCCGCCGCTGCCCGGATACCGTCTTCGATTTTCGTGACCGCTCTGCCGGCCGGCTGAGGAATGCCGAGTTCTTTGAGAAGCTGTTCGAAGCTCTCTCTGTTCTCTGCTCTTTCGATTGCGTCAACATCCGTACCGATGATCTTCACACCCCGCTTCATGATCGGTTCAGCCAGATTGATGGCTGTCTGTCCGCCGAGTGACGCGATTACGCCTACCGGTTTTTCAAACAGAACAATATTCATGACATCTTCCGGTGTCAGCGGTTCAAAGTAAAGTTTATCCGCTGTTGTGTAGTCGGTTGAAACCGTCTCGGGATTGCTGTTGATGATGATTGCCTCATAACCCGCTTTGCGGATTGTCTGCACCGCGTGAACCGTCGAATAGTCAAATTCGATTCCCTGGCCGATCCGGATCGGTCCGGCACCGAGTACGAGAATCTTCTGTCTGCCGGAAAGAACGGATTCATTACTGCCGGTATAGGAGGAGTAATGATACGCAATATATTTTCCGGAATGAAGTGTATCCACCATCTTGAATACCGGGAATATATCATTCTGCTTACGAAGTTCAAACACTTCGATCTCATCAACGTTCCAGAGTTTTGCAATATACGGATCCGAGAAGCCCATCTTCTTAGCTGCCTTCAGGGTGTCAATATCGCCCCTGGCTGCGGCAATCGTCTTCTCCATATCCGTAATCTTCTTCAGCGAATTCAGGAACAGATCCGTGATCATTGTCAGTTCATGAAGCTTTTCGACACTGACATCTCTGCGCAGCAGTTCGGTAATGGCAAAAATATTGTCATAACGGAATTCCTCAACATACTTCATCAGCTCTTCCGTTGTATATGAATCGAACTTTGCCAGATACAGATGATTTACACCTGTTTCCAGTGACCGTACGGATTTGAGAATACATTCCTCAAGATCAGCGCCGATTCCCATGACTTCACCGGTTGCCTTCATCTGTGTGCCGAGCTGGTTCGGTGTATTCGGGAACTTGTCAAACGGGAAACGCGGGAACTTGGCTACGATGTAGTCCAGCGACGGTTCCTTGTCGGCTGTCGTGCCGGCCACTTCGATATCCTCAAGTGCCATACCCATGGCAATCTTGGCAGTTACTCTGGCAATCGGGTATCCGCTTGCCTTGGACGCAAGCGCCGATGAACGTGAGACACGCGGATTGACTTCAATCAGATAGTACTCACTTGTTTCGGGATGGAGCGCAAACTGAACGTTGCAGCCGCCTTCAATCTTCAGTTCCCTGATAATTTTGATCGCGCTGTCATTCAGCATTTTCAGATCATGATCATTCAGTGACAGGATCGGCGCGACAACAATGGAGTCACCTGTATGTACGCCTACCGGGTCAACATTTTCCATACCGCAGATCGTAATCGTCCTGTCATTCGAGTCACGCATGACTTCAAATTCGATTTCTTTGTATCCCTTGACACTCTTTTCAATCAGAACCTGATGAACCGGTGAAAGATGGAATGCATTTGTACCGATCTCAATCAGTTCTTCTTCGTTATAGGCGAATCCTCCGCCTGTACCGCCGAGGGTAAACGCAGGACGAAGCACTACCGGATAACCGATATGTTCCGCCGCCTTTTTTGCTTCATCAAGGCTGTATGTGATCTCAGAAGGAATAACCGGCTCACCGATCTTCTGACACATCTCCTTGAACATCTGTCTGTCTTCCGCCCTTTCAATGCTCTCCCTGGGCGTGCCGAGAAGTTCCGTACCGCATTCTCTGAGTATACCTTTCTTATCAAGCTGAACAGCAAGATTCAGACCGGTCTGTCCGCCGATACCGGGAACGATTGCGTCCGGTCTCTCGTACCTGAGAATCTTGGCCACATACTCAAGCGTCAGAGGTTCCATATAAACCTTGTCGGCCATCTGTGTATCCGTCATGATTGTCGCCGGGTTGGAATTGCACAGAATCACCTCGTATCCCTCCTCCTTCAGAGCAATACAGGCCTGTGTTCCGGCATAATCAAATTCCGCTGCCTGACCGATTACGATCGGACCGGAACCGATAATCAGTACTTTTTTGATGTCTGTCCTTTTTGCCATACATAATCTCCTCTCTGATCAGCTGTCCTGTCTCATCTGTGCCTTCCGCATATAATAAAAACCCGGCATCCGCAGATACGAATGCTTAACTGCGGCAACCGGGAAAAATACTACAGGCGGGTAACTGAACCGTATGTTCTTTTGTGACAATCAATCTCATCATCATGAACTCCTTTGTCAGCGACACCCTTTCATCAAGACCCCTGACTTGCGTAAAAGAATAGCATTTACTTAAAACAGTGTCAACAAACTGATTCTGAAAACAATTCTCTCATTGTTTCATAAACGCGGAGATTTCGCTCACTGTTTCGGCAATCTGTTCATCACTGCTGATCAGTGCCTCATTGTCTCCATCCTGCCTTCCGTAACTGCCAAAGCCCGCGTGATTGCCGCCGATGATTACCTTTTCCGCCGAATGAAGCGGCCAGTTTTCTTTGCTTTCCACATAGGCGCTGAAATTCAGCACGCCGTCTTCACTTCCGTATACGGAAAGAAGACCTGTCTCATCACTCAGCCGGGAAACAGGATAAGACGCCAGAAGAATCACACCGTCCAGTTCCGACGGATGATTTGACGCATACCAGGAAGCAGCCACACCGCCGAATGAATGTCCGCCCGCATACCAATGGTCATATGTATACTTTTCTCTGATCTCTGAAACAGCATTGACATCCAGCACTGACATATGGAAAGGGACCTCAAGCAGGAAACAATCCGTCCCCTCTTCCGCAAGACGCATCATCAGCGGCGCATAGGCAGTGCTTTCCACTTTCGCACCGGGATAAAACACAAAAGCAGTATCCGTTCCCGGACCGTCAAAGAAATATCCCTTCTCTGTCTTCTCAACATCCACCGCTTCCGTATCCTGCAGATATGAAACAGCCTTTTCATCCGCATGATAATACACAGAAAGATATACAAACCCGCACAAAACCATGCACAGGACAAAAGCGCCGCAGGAAAGCAGGACCGCCTTCACAGTCCGTGTCTTCTTCCGGTAAAGAAGGAAGAACACACCCAGAGCAGCAGCCAGGCTGAGAACAAGCATAATCATCAGATCTTTCATATGACCTTATCCCTCGTACAGAGAGGAAATGATGCGCAGAAGATTTCGGTAGAACAGCCGCGGGTCATGACGAATGGTAAAACCTCCCTGAAAACTGCCGTGATCTCCTTTATAGTCAGGCAGGATATTCCATATCCCCTGCGGAATATCCGATTCATCAAACTGCTTCTGCGGCGCGCCGATGGGAGCCCTCGCAGACGCTGTATTGACCAGTCCGTCATTTTTCCGCCAGGATTCATCAATCACAAACCCTTTTTCCGTAACGCCGGCATATCTTCCCATTAACGCGCTGCCTCTCACAAACAATCCGTCCGTTATTTCCGTATCCGGATATTCCGTCCCATCCGCCAAGGCGAGCGTACTGCAGCAGGCAGCGGAAAAATAATATATACCGGGAAGTGTTTCAATTCTGCTGTTGATTTCCTTGGCACGGTCGATTCCCATGTCATAATTCGCGTAATCTCTTCCATCCCTGCCGTCTGTCTTCACCTTTGTACTGTGACGCATCAGGGCAGCCAGAATCTCATATTTCAAAGGAACACCGGCATGTTTTGCATCGAACGAAGGATCACGGTACATATCATATGCCGTGGTTCCGTTTGTCGGCGCTGCCAGTGTCACAACAGCGAACACCCTGTTTTCCATACCTCCGGCAAATAACGGCGACAGATCTTTCGGATGCGTCTGTTCCCTTTCAGCCGGATCTCCGTCCTTAAGCAGCTGTGTCAGTACTCTTACTGTAGCTCCGCCGAAAGAATGACCGATCAGCACCAGTTTTGTCTCTTCGTTCCAGGAAGGAATCAGCGGCCTGCCGGTAAAGTCAGGACCGTACCGTTCATGCCTGTATTCAAGACTGTGTGCCCTTCCGTAATCCGTTCTGACACCGGCAAGCTGCGCATACAGTTCACACGCCCTGTCCCACGCGCTGCCTGTAGGGGATACACTTGCGGCAGAACAGCGGTAACCTTCACTGCGGAATTCCTTTACAAGATCTCCTGTCCTTCTGCCCCAGTACGGCATTTTCTCATTCTTCTTATCATATTCGCCCCAGCCGGCAAGACCGTGGCAGAAAACAAACGTCAGTTCCGACATCACACACCTCCGGAAAGTATTTCCACTTCCGATTATAGAAGAAATACGATCTTCCGTCAGCCTGAGAGATCATTCAGGAAGTGACGGTTTTTCCGGATGAAGTCTGCGGCATGTTTCAAAATCCGCAATAATCTCTTTCATCTCCGGATCCAGACGCTTCATGACCTCCTTACGGAAATGATCGGGCATGCCGTAATACGCTTCGGCGATACCTCCCGCCATACAGGCGATCGTATCACTGTCACCGCCCAGTGTTATTGCTTTTCGGATCACATCCTCGTAGTTCTCCCCTTCAAGAAATGCGGTAACCGCTTCGGGAACGGATTTCTGACATGTGGCATAGAAACGGTAATCCGGCCGTATCTCATCCAGCGTACGGGAAAGATCATATCCGATGTGTCCGGTAATATACGCTTTGATCTGCTGTTTGGAAGCGCCGCAGCGCGCCAGATAGACGGCAGCCGCAATGGCCTTTGCGCCTTTGATTCCTTCCGGATGATTATGCGTCACTTCAGCACTCAGTTCAGCCGCATGCAGAGTCTCTTCCATTGTCGGATAAAGCCATCCGGCAGGAGATACTCTCATTGCGCTTCCGTTGCCGAAACTGTTGTAAGGCTGCGGATTCCGGTCTCTCAGCCACCCGCTGAACATCCCGCCGTAACCTGCGCGGGGATACATCCTGCCGATCTGATGCATATCTTCCGTCAATGCCTTTCTGATAACATTGTCATCTTCCCCGTATGTCCTGCACAGCGCCTTCGCAACCGCCAGTGTCATATAGGTATCATCCGTCGGTTCAGAACCCCTGCACAGCAAAGGGAAATCATAATCATGTGTATTCGCAAATTCGTAAACCGAACCCGCGATATCTCCGAAAACCGCACCTAACATATCAACCTCCTCAGCACGATGTGCTTACGGGAACAGAATATCTCTTCCCATCCGGAAACAGGTCGCCGTAAAAGAGACATTTACATATACAATATACTCATGAATAAAAGAATTATCACTGCGGCCCTTGCTTGTTTGTCTTTTCTCAGCGGGTGCGCCGCTGACGTCAGCACGCCTCACGAAAAGCTGTCATTCTGGATCGTTCCTGATCTTCACTTTCTCAGTGAAAGTCTTTACGATGAAAACTCAGCCTCATTTCAATATATCCTCAGCACCAATGACGGAAAAATGATTGAACAGATGCCCGAAATACTTGAAGCCCTGAAAACAGAAGCTCTGGCTCAGCATCCGGATCTGATTCTTTTTCCGGGTGATCTGACATTCAACGGTGAATATCAGAGCCTGCTTGATCTGCGGGAATGCCTTCGGGAAATTCAGTCGGCCGGGATAAAGGTCCTTGTGATTCCCGGAAACCATGACATCGCTTATCCTTCCGCCTGTGATCTGAGCGGTGATGAACCGATCACAACAAAAAATATCTCCCAGAATGATTTCACGGAAACCATGAAGGAATTCGGTTATGAAAACAGTATTTCCCACGCAGATGATTCCTTCAGCTACACATTTGAGGTGTCTGATGACCTTTGGATCACGGCACTTGATGCCAATACCGAAAAAGCTCCCGGTTCACTGACGGAAGAAACTCTCGCCTGGGCAGAGAAACAGCTGAACTATTCTTCAAAACATAAGATCCGGGTCATTACGATGACCCACCAGAATATTCTGAAACAGAATGAACTTCTGTATCAGGGATTTATCGTAAATAATGCCGGTACTGCCGCAAAGATACTGAAACAGTACGGGGTAACACTGAATCTCAGCGGACATTCCCATCTGCAGCACACTGCCGTTTCCGGTACACTGAAGGATATCTGCACGGAAAGCTCTGCCCTTTATCCTCTTGGCTTCGGCATCATTTCCGTCGATGCGGATCACCGGGGCATGACATACACAAAACAGCTTTTTGATGTCAGTCAGACTGAAGCTGAAAAGCGGCTGAATGAAACGCTGAACCGGCAGATCATGCCCTTTCTTAAAGAAAAGGATATTCCACAGGAAAAGGCAGAGGCAATGGCTGCTTTTGCCTCTGAAGTCAATCTTGCCTGTTTTACGGGCAGCCTGTCAGACAGTTCTTCTTATGAGAAATCGGAAGAATGGAAGTACTGGCAGCAGTATGCCGGTGATTCATTCTGGTATCTTTATCTGCAGCAGATTCTCCAGGAAACAGCACAGCCTGATTCACTCTGACTCTGCTCTTATTCATCTGAAAAGCCGCTGATGCGGCTTTTGTGCTTTTGGTTACTGATTCTGATCTGTTCTCAGAACGGGAAGCGTTGAGCCGGCATACGGCATAGCCAGTACTGAGGCATCTTTTCCCTTTCTTTCAAATGCTCTGTCAAGAGCAGTCTGTACATCGGGCTGAGGTGTCAGGAATATTGATCTTACAAGATCATCGGGAAGATCGGAGACAAGAAAGATATCAGCCTTCTGCAGCACCATGGCAATCGCCGCCGCTTTATGACCCCCGAGCTGAAAGTCTTTTCGAATCTGCTCGATCATATACTCCGCAGAGGGTGACGTTGTCATCCATTCCTCAAATACCTTCCCGCCAAAACCTTCGATACAGGTGCCGACAAGAATAATCACACCGCCTTCCTTAACGGCATGGGCCGCATTGTCCAGTGCCTTCTGTGTCTGATACAGGTTGAGATCCTTCGGCGCGCCGCCCTGAGAGGCAATTACGATATCCGCCGGTTCATCGATTTCCTTTTTGTGAACTACCACACCCATGTGGTATAAGCAATGCTTATATCCTATTGGATGTGGCTTCTGAGATCCGTGAGAGTTTCCCCTTTCGGACCCGAATGTTTTCAGGCTCTCCGTGATACTCA